>CALLWO010000191.1 GCA_938016355.1 uncultured Boseongicola sp.
GGTGCTCGGTCCGGACCCAATTAATGACCCAACCGATATAGAACTCGTCTGGTCACACGGCACGGACGGACTACCGGGCCTGTTGAATGCAGACGGATTGGACACCACGTTGCCCCTAATGGCCGTGGGCGCAAGCATCATTATGGTGGAAACCGAGGCGCGATGGGATCCCGCCTTAGACTGGATCATCCCGGGGCAGACATTCCAGAACCGAGTGTTTACCAGCCCCCGGTTTGTGCCTCAGGTTAAATTCGATGACGGCAGCGACACCGCGGGCGGCATTGGCGTGGACGACGGCTCTGTTTGAGGAAAGATGTCAGGCTGCTTCGGTTGACTGAACTGCACGAACTGCCGCGCCATAGCCACCTTCGTCAAGGAAGCGCGCCTCATCGTCGCGGGTCATGCGATCCAACGCCTCATTTCGATACGGGAAGCGGCCGAATTGGCGGATCACTTCGCGATGCGCTTTGGCGTGAACAAGATTTGACTCCATGCCTTCGGGCATACGCGTCTTGATCAAACGCACCGCGCGATCCTGATCGCTCAGGCATTCAGAATGCATCAAAGGCATATAGAAGAATTGGCGGGCAGGTTCGTCAATTTTCATGTCCCACCCACGGGAAATTGCAGCTTTCGCGGCGGCGCGTGCAGCTTTGTCCATCGAAAAGGCTTCAGCGGTGCCACGGAACATATTGCGCGAGAGCTGATCGGTGAGAATGATGTACGCGAGTGTACCGGTCGGATAGGTCAGCCAAAGCGAAAAGGCGCCTTCTCGGGCTTGCTCGAACGCCTGTTTGAACTTTTCGCGACACATGTTGTCGAGTTCATCGCCGCCTTCGTACCAGCCCTTAGGGCCAACCTCGTCCAGCCAAAAGGCCAGAATTTCGTCCGGGCTGATCATCGCTAAGCGTCCTGTGTTACCCAAATTCACTTCCCCGCAAAACGAATCGTTACAAGAAGTTCATTTGGGATCAAGGGATTCCGTGTCAGTTGGGCCGTCGACATCATCATTTTCTTCATTTTCGACATTTTCAGCATAGTATTCCTGCGCCGCTTCTGCTGCGATGGCCGTTCCTGTTGGAAAAATCGGCGCATAGCTCACCGCGTCATAATCATCTTCTTCAGCGTAGGCAGACTGGCGCTGGGTCATTCGATAGGCCGCATACCCAGCCAACAACGCTGAAATAAGGGACAAATAGATCCAGAAACCACTGGGCCCCACAATGGTCATTGCCCACCCCGTCACTACCGGCCCGAGGATCGCCCCCAGACCGTTCACGAAGATAAGCCCGCCCGAAGCGGCCGCCATATCGTCGGTACCGAGGTAATCGTTCACATAGGCAATCAGCAGAGCGTAAAGCGGGTTGGACATGCCGCCCATCAAAAAGCCGGAGAGCAACAACAATTCAAAGGTGCCGCCACTAAACCATCCAAGAAGGCCGCTAAGACTGCCGCCGACAGCCGCGACCAAGACCAGAACGCGCCGGTCCATTCGGTCGCTGAACCACCCAAACGGATATTGAAATACCAGACCGCCGATAAAGATCGCCGAAACGAAACCCGAAATTTGGGCAACGGTTAACCCGGCCGCGGTTCCATAGATTGATGCCATGCCGAATTGTGCCGCGAAAATAGCGCCCAGCAGGAACATTCCAACAAACCCAAGCGGCGAGAAATCATAGATCTCGCGGATGCTCATTGGTTTGGTGGTTTCAAAGGTTGGTGTTTTCGTCGCGGACAACAAGATGGGGGCAAACGAAAGCGACACCAGCACGGACGGAATAACGAAGAGGACAAACCCGGCTGGATCCGCCACGTTCAATAGCGCCTGGCTTGAGATGATCCCGACCATCTGGGCCATGAGGTAAAGCGAAAGCGCCTGTCCGCGCGTTTCGTTCGATGACGCATTGTTCAGCCAACTTTCCGCGGTGACGTAAACGCCGGAAAACGAAAAGCCAAAGATCACGCGCAAGAGAATCCACGCCCAAGGCTCCGTGATCGTCGGATAAAGAATTAGCACCGCTGAGATAAAAGACCCAAGCGCTGCGAAGACACGTACATGCCCCACACGACGGATCATTTCGGGCGCCATGCGCGACCCGAACAGGAACCCAGCGAAATAGGCAGACGTGATGATTGAAAGCTCGCCCGTCGAAAAGTTTTCAATAGAGCCGCGGATACCGATCAGTGAGCCTTGCAGCCCGTTTCCGATCATCAACAGCAGTATGCCGAGGAGCAATGCCCAGGAACTTCGCAATACTTGTATCATGGCTAACTCCTAGCCGGGTAATGGCGCCCGAGTAGACCCTGTGGAACAGAATCACATGCCTTTGTGCGACCAACGCGATGTCGTTTTCAGCGTTCGGGCCAAAGAAGTGATGAATCGCCGTAAGAAAAGAAGCGGTAACCCTCGGAAATGGCATGATCATAGACGTTTCGAATGCGTTCGCTGCCTGCAAATGCCGAAACCAACATCATGAGCGTCGATTTTGGCAAATGGAAATTTGTCATGAGCGCGTCTGCGATTTTGAAGCGATAGCCCGGCGTGATGAAGATATCAGTCGCGCCCTCCCATGCTGAAAGCGTCCCATCATCCGAAGCTGCAGTTTCAAGCAAGCGAAGCGCGGTCGTACCCACCGGAATGATGCGTCCGCCCTTGGCGCGGGTTTCATTGATTTCTCGGGCGGCTTCTTCACTAATGACGCCGCGCTCTGCGTGCATTTCGTGGTCGCGGACATCGTCCACTTTGACGGGAAGGAATGTTCCTGCCCCGACGTGCAATGTGACATGCGTTCGATCGACGCCGCGTAAGTCGAGTGCGCGGAGCAGAGCTTCGTCAAAGTGAAGCGACGCGGTCGGGGCCGCAACCGCGCCTGATGCGCGGGCCCAAACGGTTTGGTAATCTTCCATGTCGCGCGCATCTGATTTGCGTTTTGCTTCGATGTATGGAGGCAGCGGCATTGCACCCGATGCGTTCAGGGCTGCATCAAAATCGTCGCCAACGAGATTGAACCGCAGACTTGCAGCGCCGTTGCCGCGCCCTTCGACAGTGGCGGATAAAATGTCCGAAAATTCGATGCATTCACCGTCGCGCACTTTTCGTAGTGGCTTTACCAATGCCGACCATGTGCCATCGGCCATAGGCTCAAGCAACGTCACTTCGATGGCGGCTTTTGTTTCGCCCTCGGCACCGGAGCGTCTGCGAAAACCGGACAATCTCGCGGGGATGACTTTTGTGTCGTTCAGAACGAGCCGATCACCGGGAGCAAGAAAGTTGGGAAGCTCGATCGTTTCGGCATCTTGAAAACATTCTGACGCAACGACCAATAGACGTGAAGAAGAACGCGGACGCGCCGGGCGTGTCGCGATCAGGTCGTCGGGTAGATGAAAATCAAAGTCGCTCAGTTTCATAACTTATTCCGTGGGTGGCGCGCGCCGGAAGATGTTTCGGAAGAAGCCCGGAGTAAGGATCGACAAGGGATTCACGCCGACATTGGGCGCTTCGACCGATCCGGTCATTCTGTAGTTGAACCCAAAAAGGCCTTCACCTCGTCTGGACACGGCTCCGCCGATTCCGTTGAGGAAATACACAGGCGAGATCACACCGGCAAAGTCCATAAGCTTTGCATTCAGGTCATAGACGCCATCAGCCGAGATGCCGATTGACGCGCCGACCGCTGCCATTTCGCGAAGAACCAGGCGATCAGGAGTGAGGCTGAACTTGCCATCGACAGTATCAAATCGAATACCCGGACCGGAGAGTTGGTCAAGTAACCCAACGACGCTGATTGCTGACAAAAGGTCTGCCATTATGGGGGCGTTTGCCAGACGGATATCTTCTAACAAGAACTGACCTTCATAGCTTCCGGGCGCAGCACCGGATACCGGCGTCAATACCAGATCAAGTGTGCCGCCAAGCGCATTGGGCGTGAGGTTTGCATCTCGTAGCACGCCGCCCGCGTCAGCCGATTGCACGCGAAGCGCCGTGCCGGCATTGGCCGGTGCCAATGTGCCTCGAATTGGCGTGCGTCCGTTGACGCGCCCTTCAAAGGCTCCCGCCAGTCCTGCCCGTCCGGCATCAATTTGACCGATCAAGGGCGCAAGCCGGATACCGTTCGACACGATGAGTGTATCCAGCGAAAGATCAATTGGTGAGCGACTTCCGCCACCACCAGATCCGGCATTTCG
>CALLWO010000192.1 GCA_938016355.1 uncultured Boseongicola sp.
GCCGACGAGAATGATCTTGCCAAGATCATCGCGGGCGCCGTGGCCATTGGGATCATCGCAAAAGCTGTCGACAACAAGCAGAAACGCAAATCGAGCAGCAGTACGACCAGCGCCGCGCGCGCTGGGCAACTTGGATCACTGGACGGATTTGGACGCACGAATGACGGGCGGCGCATCATAACAGGCACCATTCGCGACTATGACAGAAGCGGTCCGAAGCCCGGTCGTGGTTATAAAAAGACGCCATTGCCTCGCAGTTGCCTCAGGATCGTTGAAACGCGCCGTGGTGATCGTCTGGCTTATGGCGAGCGCTGTGTGAACCGCAATTTCAAGCATGCATCGAAACTGCCTAATTCCTGCGAAACTGTTGTGCGAACACCGCGCGGACTTCGTACAGTCTTTGGCGCACAATGTTTGAGGCGCGACGGTTGGAAGGTCGCCAGACGTTAACGGCGTAAACAGAATACCGGCGCGGATATCCCGCACATCTCCATTCGTGCCGGTGGGTCGGGGAACTCATCCCCCTCGACCCAAAGTTTTTAAAGAGTGGGATGTTGTACTGGTCTCACGAGTGGGTGGGGTAATGAGTTAGGGAAGGGCGGTGCCTGCACGGGGTGCCGCCCTTTTCTTGTGGTTCGCCGAGATCCGGTGTTTTGATGCACTGTATGCCGGGACCAGATTTTTCCGAAGAGATGCGCCTGATCAAAAGTGGCGCTGCCATCATCGCTGGCGTCGATGAAGTTGGGCGCGGGCCCTTGGCGGGACCGGTGACGGCCGCCGCTGTTGTTTTGAATTCCAAAGACATCCCCGCTGGGCTGAACGATTCAAAAAAGCTGTCGATAAAGTCGCGCGAGGCATTGGCCATCGAGGTTCATGCCCGTGCCCGCGTTTCGATTGCACATGCTTCCGTTGAGGAGATCGACGCTCTGAATATCCTACGCGCGTCGCATCTGGCGATGGAACGCGCGGTGGCGGGTCTGGGGATAGCGGTTGATCACGCGTTGATTGATGGGAACATGATCCCAAAAGCGTTGATCTGCTCCGCGACGGCTTTGGTTAAGGGGGACGCGCGTTCCGTTTCGATTTCAGCGGCTTCAATCGTCGCCAAGGTGATGCGCGATCGCATCATGGTGGATTTGGCGCAACAACACCCCGGGTACGGCTGGGAGCGAAATGCGGGCTATCCGACAAAAGTGCATCGGGAAGCGCTTCTAAAACTTGGGGTGACCCCACACCATAGACGTTCCTTTAGGACAGTCCACAATATGTTGTGACAAGTGAAAATCGTAACTACTTGATTCAAAAAAGAATTTGACGGCGAATCACCTTTGACTCATGTTTGGGGCAACAAGCACACAGGGCCGAACAGAGGCTCTGGGGACAGAGGCAGACATGACGACAAAGACACAGAAGGCAGCGAAAGAGCTGCCAATCAACACGATTCTGGATGGCGATTGCATCGAAACAATGCTGTCGCTTCCAGCTGAATCTGTCGACCTGATCTTTGCCGATCCACCCTATAATCTCCAACTGCGCGGTGACCTACATCGCCCAGACAATTCCAAAGTCGACGCTGTTGACGACGCTTGGGATCAGTTTGGCTCGTTTGGAGCCTACGACAAATTCACCCGCGAGTGGCTTGCTGCCGCGCGTCGGCTCCTTAAGCCGAACGGTGCGATTTGGGTGATCGGTTCATATCACAACGTGTTCCGTCTTGGGGCCGAGCTTCAAAATCAGGATTTCTGGATCTTGAATGATGTCGTTTGGCGCAAGTCGAATCCCATGCCCAATTTTCGGGGCAAGCGCCTTACAAACGCGCACGAGACGCTGATCTGGGCGTCCAAAGGAGAGGGCGCGAAATACACGTTTAATTATGAAGCGCTCAAAGCATTGAATGACGGCGTGCAAATGCGCTCTGACTGGGTGCTTCCAATTTGCACGGGCCATGAGCGTTTGAAGAACGAGCAAGGCGACAAGGCGCACCCCACGCAGAAACCGCAGTCATTGTTGCATCGGGTTCTGGTCGCGACGACGAACCCAGGCGACGTTGTGCTTGATCCATTTTTTGGGACGGGCACTACAGGGGCAGTGGCCAAAATGCTTGGCCGCGAGTTCATCGGGATCGAACGAGAAGCGGCGTATCGCGCGGTTGCGGAAAAGCGGATCGCGAAAGTTCGAAAGTTTGACAAAGCTGCGCTGGAAGTTTCGACATCAAAACGTGCGGAGCCTCGCGTTCCATTTGGCCAGCTGGTCGAACGCGGGATGCTGCGCCCAGGCGAGTTGCTGACGAATCCTCGGGGAAAAGCAGCGAAAGTGCGCGCCGACGGAACGCTGGTCGCTGATGACATCAAGGGTTCAATTCATCAGGTTGGCGCGGCCATCGAAGGCGCTCCTAGCTGCAACGGCTGGACGTACTGGCACACGAAAGTCGATGGGAAAAGCGTTCCAATCGACGTGTTTCGCCAGCAAATTCGCTCAGAGATGTAAACGAATTCACGATCTTACCGCCCGTGCCTGTGGCCGCCCACAGCACGGACCTGACCCCGTCCCTTGTGGCGGGGTCTTTTTTATTTTGGGGAAAAGCCAGAGTCCAAAACGTCACGTTCGAAAAGTGTCAGATTTTATTTACAATTGATATTGTAAACTAAGTTAGACATACTTAAGGAATCTGGCGGGCTTTCCTTTGGTTTGCGTGCTGGAGGAGCTTCGTGGTCAAGGGATGCTTTCCAATCAAATGGCCGCACTCCGAATATCAACGACGGAGGAGGATCGGACATGTCCGACGACCCAGACAAAGTATGGCCAACCGGCCTTAACCTGCGGGAGGCCGAGGAGGTACACAGCTATCTTATCGACGGAACGCGGGTGTTCGGTGCAATTGCACTGCTTGCCCACCTGCTTGTAGCCGTAGCTACGCCTTGGCTCGGATAGGGGGAAACAACAATGAACAATGCTAAAATGTGGCTTGTCGTGCCCCCAGCAGTTGGAGTTCCAGTATTTCTGGGCGCTGTTGCTGTGGGCTCTTTTGCGGTTCATGTCGCCGTATTGAGCAACACTTCGTGGGTAGCTGATTTCCTTTCTGGTAAGCCTCTTGGCTCCGGTGATGAAATGGCGGCGGCAGAGATGCTGACACCAACCCCTGATGTTGCACAGGCATCGTATGTTTTGCCGCTAGAGGGCGGTGAACAGGAAGTCTTGATCGTTCTTCCTGACGGTACGAAAGCACGCGCGATTTTGAAGACTGACGAGATAATGGCATCGGCGACGCTGCCACTTCTTGATCGGTCAGATTAGACGCTGATAGCCCGCCGCGTTTGTCGTGGCGGGTCATTCCTCCGGACGCTCAGGATCGCGCCATCGTCGGAGCGATCCCGGGCTGCCATTGGGGCGATTGAATTATGTTTGATTATCGCAACTTTGCATTAAGGAAGCTTGCGGGCATTGCGCCGCGTTATCTTCCGTTTGCCGACGTGGCCACAGATGATGTGCCGCTGTCGCGTTTGTTGCGGCTATCTTTGTTCCAAGTGACGGTCGGTATGGCGCTGGTCCTGCTTGTAGGCACGCTGAATCGCGTGATGATCGTTGAATTGTCCGTCCCAGCAACCTTGGTCGCAGGCATGCTTGCGCTGCCATTGCTGTTTGCACCGCTAAGAACGCTCATTGGGCACAGATCTGATGTTCATGTTTCTGCGCTTGGTCTGCGGCGGGTCCCTTACATATGGAAGGGGACGCTTTACCAGTTTGGAGGCTTTGCCATCATGCCGTTCGCGCTTTTGGTATTGTCGGGTTACGGCGACGCAGTTGACGCGCCGCGCTGGCTTGGCTTGTCTTCAGCAGCGATTGCTTTTCTTTTGGTCGGCGCGGGTCTTCATATGGTCCAAACTGTCGGGTTAGCGCTTGCGACTGACTTAGTGGAAGAACAAGATCAGCCCAAAGTCGTCGGCTTGATGTATGTGATGTTGTTGGTTGGCATGGTCGTCAGCGCGCTGGTTTTTGGCGCGCTTCTTGAGAATTATACACCGGGCAAATTGGTCCAGGTGATACAAGGGTCCGCCGTTGTGACTGTGGCGTTGAACCTGTTCGCTATGTGGAAACAAGAAGCAAGAGACCGGAACCGCGCCGAGACCATGCGCGTGACGCCGGTCGTCACCTTCTCTACGGCATGGAAAACGTTTGTGGCAAACCCCGGAACGCACCGGCTTTTGGTTGTGATCGGGCTTGGAACGTTTGGTTTTGGAATGGCCGACGTTTTACTTGAGCCATATGGTGGCCAAGTGCTTGGTATGTCAGTTGCAGACACGACAAAGCTTACGGCGCTCTTAGCTACAGGAACGCTTTTTGGTTTTGGCATTGCGTCACGGGTACTTGGCGCGGGCGGTAACCCTGTTGCGCTGGGGCGTATTGGCGCCGCGATTGGGATGCCAGGATTTGCAGCTATTATTGCATCGTCGCTTGGCGGCGGGACGCTCCTTTTCCTTGCGGGAACAATGGCAACCGGTGTTGGGGCGGGCCTATTTGGCCACGCGACACTCACGGCCACAATCCGTAACGCGCCACCCAATCAAATCGGATTGGCATTGGGTGCTTGGGGAGCGGTACAGGCGACCTGTGCCGGAATTGGCGTCGCATTGGCAGGAATAGTCCGCGACGTTCTTGTCGGACTTGAGGTGAGTGCGGGACTTCAGCCCGCAACGCCCTATACATTAGTGTTCACGATTGAAGTTGTTTTCTTGGGGTTGGCGATCTTGGCCGCTGCACCCATTGGCTATCTGGCGACAAAACGACGCCAATCTGATTCGAAACGGACGACTGCGGACTCGCAGCAAAATCCAGTGGAGGTAATATGACGACGGTAATCACACGGCTTTTTGCCAACAAAGCAGCCGCCACCGCTGTGGAAGATCGACTACGTTGGGAGGGGTTCCCCCGCAATGTTGTGCGCGTTGTTGCAGCTTCCGAAGGCTCCGACACCAACGATATCGCGGCGAAATTGACCCGCGCGGGCGTGCAGGGCGACACAGCAGCAGCCTATGCCTCCAAAATGGCCGGCGGCAACGCATTGATCGTCGTGAATGCGACCTACAAGCCGCTTGGCGCTGCACGTATTGCGCGCGAAGTATTGGCAGATCAAAATTCGATCTCTGTTGGTGATCTTGAAGAAGAAAACTATGTTCGCGAAGGGCGCGACCACGCGCCAAGCGTACTGAAGGATCATCCTCGATTTTTTTCCTTACCCGCTGACATAGAAGCCGAACTTCCGCGCGGTCCAATCTCTTCCGAAATTGGTATGCGCCTACTTTCAAACAAACCGCGTAAGAACAAAGTCATTTCAGGTGGCAGCTTTATGTCGCGCGCTTTTTGGCCAATGAAGCTGATTTCTTCGGGGCGTAATGCAACATCTGCCGTAAACAAATCTGGCCCACGTTCCAGCTGGTTTTGGCCGATGCCGCTGTTGTCAAACAAGCCACGGCGCAATTCTGTAATCCGTGGTGGAAGCCTACCGCTTTCGCGCGCTCTTGGATGGCCCCCGCTGAGCAAGGGCTAAAATTCCGAACAGAACAATGGCGAAGGGCGCCCGAGGCTTTCGACCGGGGCGCCTTTTTTGCGCGTTATCGTAAGTAGCCGATCGCGTATGTTGGTGTGATTTGCTGATTGGCTACATAAGCGTTCAGCGCGTCTTGCTCCGGGTGTTCGATTGTCTTTGTTTCTTCGCGCGCTAAACCGCCAGTAATAAAAAGGCTATCGATGTCTTCGCCAAGCGCGCCCTTGATGTCCGTCAGGATGCCATCGCCTACTGCCAAAATTCGACTGTCGGGTATGCTGACACCAAGTTCTTCAAGTCTCCGCCGTGCAAGATCATATACTGGCGGGTGAGGTTTGCCGAAGTAGAGGCTTTCACCTCCCATCTCGGCGTAAAGCTTCGCTAAAGCACCTGCACACCACTCCCGCGACTCGCCACGATCCACAATGATATCGGGATTGGCGCAGAGCAGTTTTAGACCCTTTTGTTTGGCGTAGAGAAACTCAGGCCGGTTCACATCAAGGTCTGCGAGAGCGTTGAATGGGCCAAGACACGCGATGCCTTCGGCATCTTTCAATGCGACCCGTTCGATTTCTACGGGATCGGACACCACCGCCGGCGGTTCGAAAAAGGTTAGGTCGTAATCCTGGCCCATGAACCAAACCTTGTTGCCGATCGCGCCGCGAAACATAGCGACCCGGGCGCTGTCGCCACTGGTCGCGATTGTGTCCCAGCAATTATCCGGCACGTTGAACGTTTTCAGTTGCCTGGCGACATCTGCACGCGGCCGTGGCGCGTTCGTCAATAGAACAACCTTCCCACCTTTGGCGCGAAAGTCTTTGAGCGCGGCGACTGCGTCCGGAAACGCGGTGACACCGTTGTGGAGGCAGCCCCAAAGATCGCAAAACACCGCATCATAGCGACCTGCCAGTTCCGAAAGTTGATTGACGATTTGAACCATTGTGCTGTCAGACTTTGATTGATGGAATGATCTGCTTTTTGCGGCTGACAACACCCGGCAATGCAACAATGTCGCTGTTTACTGTCACGCCAAAGCTCTTTTCGGCAATTGATTTCACGCGCTCGTTTTCGACGAACAGGATTGCTTCTTCGTTCAGGATATCAATCAGGAAAAACAAAACCTGATCTACGCCGTCTTCTTCAGCCAC
>CALLWO010000193.1 GCA_938016355.1 uncultured Boseongicola sp.
CCGGACACCAAACGCGCCTATAAACTCGATACGGATCGGTGTTCGTCGCTCGTCGGCATGGATATCCCTGCGGACGAACAACGCGGTACGCTTGAACGTCTTGGGTTCACGCTCGACGGCGATATGGCGACGCCGCCAAGCTGGCGCCGCGATGTCATGGGCGAATCAGATTTGGTGGAAGAAGTCGCGCGAATAGCCTCGCTGACCAAGCTTGAGCCAAAGCCTTTGCCACGCGCGCAAACCGGGGTTCCGCGTCCTATTCTGACACCTTTGCAGAAACGCGAGCAAATTGCCCGACGCACCGCGGCCGCGCTCGGTCTGAATGAATGCGTCAGCTACAGCTTTATTGATCAGGCCTCGGCCGCGCTTTTTGGCGGCGGCACCGATGTCACCCGCGTGGCCAACCCGATCAGTTCCGAGATGACCCATATGCGCCCTTCGCTTCTTGCCGGTTTGCTGCAGGCGGCTTCGCGAAATCAGGCGCGCGGCTTTGCCGATATGGGCCTTTTTGAGGTCGGCACCGTGTTCTCAGGCGGCGAGCCGGGCGAACAAGAGATGCTCATCACGGGCGTGCGCATTGGTGCGACCGGCCCAAAGGATGCGCATGGCGCGCGCAGAATCGTCGATGTTTATGACGCGCGCGCAGATGCCGAAGCAGTTCTCTCGGCCCTTGGCGCACCTTCCCGCGTGCAATTCCCACGTGATGCCAAAGGTTGGTGGCACCCGGGACGTTCGGCGCGGATTACACTTGGGCCGAAGATCGTTCTTGGTAGTTTTGGAGAAATTCATCCCAAAATTCTTTCGCAGATTGGCGTCAAAGGCACGGCTGTTGGCTTTGCGATCCATCTTTCCGCAATCCCGCAATCCAAAAACGCGGGCGCAAGTCGCGCCGCATTGAAGATCAGTGATTTGCAAGCGGTCGAGCGCGATTTTGCCTTCGTCCTGGACGCAGATGTCGAAGCCTTGAACGTCGTAAATGCGGCGCTCGGCGCGGATAAAGCGCTCATCGAAGACGTGCGTGTCTTTGACGAATTCATCGGCGGCTCGCTGGGCGATGGGAAGAAATCGCTGGCAATCACGGTTCGTCTTCAGCCCAGCGACAAGACATTGACCGACGAAGACATCGAAACCGTGTCCGCCAAGATCGTCGAGAAAGTCAGTAAAGCCACAGGAGGCGCGCTGCGCACATAGATTGCGGCGCCGATCCAAAACGGAAGAGAGACCCTATGACATTGAACGTTTACTTGTCCGGTGAAATCCACACGGATTGGCGCGAGCAGATCATCGAAGGCTCAAAAGGGCTGGATGTCGAATTTTCGTCTCCGGTGACAGATCACGACGCATCAGACGATTGTGGTGTTGCCATATTGGGCGCTGAAGACAGCAAATTCTGGCACGACCACAAAGGTGCGAAAGTGAACGCCATTCGCACGCGCCGTGGGATCGAAAACGCCGATATCGTCGTTGTTCGATTTGGCGAGCAATACAAACAATGGAACGCCGCATTCGACGCCGGCATGGCGGCGGCGTTGGGCAAATCCCTGATCGTGTTGAGCCGGCCAGAGCACCAACACCCTTTGAAAGAAGTGCATGCCGCGGCTTTGGCTGTCGCCGAAGAGCCGCGGCAAGTGGTTGAAATCATTGCCTACGTGCTGTCAGGCAAGCTTCCTTCCTGAGATCAGATTTCGCGCGCTGGGATCTTCAGCCCCCGTTGTACTGCGGCCCGATCCAGGAACCTGTCACGATAAGCTGGCACGTGGGTAAGATCGTTCCAGCCGACCAAATCCGCGACACCATAGACGTCGATCTGGCGAAGCCAGGGCCCAATCGCGATATCTGCAATCGAATACTCGCCAGCGATCCACTCGCGATCGGCTAGCTGCCCCTCGAGCACGTTCAGCAAACGCTTTACCTCGTCGACAAAGCGCTGACGCGGTCTCGGGTCCTCGATCTCTTTGCCGGCAAATTTTACGAAATACCCAAGCTGACCGATCATTGGCCCCAGCCCGGCCATTTGAAACATTAGCCATTTCGTGACGTCGTATTTCTCTGCACCCGTCGGCATCAGCTTACCGGTCTTCTCGGCCAGATAAATGAGGATCGCGCCACTTTCAAAAAGCTCAACAGCCGCGCCGTCGGGGCCGTTTGGATCGATGATTGCCGGAATCTTGTTGTTCGGATTGAGCGACAGAAATTCCGGCGACATGACGTCCTCGGGCTTTAGCGTGACGCGATGGGCTTCATAGTCGACACCCATCTCTTCAAGCGCGATCGCGACTTTGACGCCGTTTGGCGTGGGAAAGCTATAAAGCTGAAGAACGTCGGGGCGGGTTGCGGGCCAACGATTATTGATCGGAAACTGCGAAAATTTGGGTGTCATATTCATCTGAGATATTCCTGAATGCTTTGTTCCTTCAACAGATAAGACGCAAAGTCACAAACATAACCCCTTTCATATGTGTGTTTTCGTGCTAATGGCTGTGCGCGGACAGCGGGGTCAACCCGTCGCGGGGAACACGAAGAAAACGCAGTGGAGCGAACATGATTAAGGAATTCAAAGACTTCATCGCCAAGGGCAATGTCATGGACATGGCCGTTGGTATCATCATTGGCGCTGCCTTTACGGCTATCGTTGGCGCGCTTGTAGCTGATTTGATCAACCCGATCATCGGCTTGTTCATGGGCGGTGTTGATTTCACCAACAACTATGCGGTCCTCTCCGGCGATGTCGCCGAAGGCGCTTCGCTCGAAGCCGCGCGGGAAACCGGCGCGTCGGTCTTCGCTTATGGCTCATTTATTATGGCGGTCATCAACTTCCTGATCATCGCATGGGTCGTGTTCATGCTCGTGAAGACGGTGAACAAAGCCAAAGACGCCGCCACGGCAGAGGAAGAAG
Source organism: uncultured Boseongicola sp. (assembly GCA_938016355.1). Taxonomy (GTDB): domain Bacteria; phylum Pseudomonadota; class Alphaproteobacteria; order Rhodobacterales; family Rhodobacteraceae; genus CALLWO01. The sequence goes on from CALLWO010000193.1 coordinate 2,897, forward strand.
CAGCCCCAGAAGAGCCAAAAGGCCCTACTCAGGAAGAGCTTCTGATCGAAATTCGCGACGCGCTCAAAGCCCGTTAATTTTGGCGACATACCATTTAAAAGACCCGCTCCTTAAAGCGGGTCTTTTTGATTCAAGGGTCTTGCCGTCAGGCTTTCATCGCCAGTTGCGGCGAAATCACATCAATTCCAAGCGCTTTGCCGACTGCGAAATACGTGAGCTGCCCGGCATGGACGTTCAGGCCTTCGAGCAGGTGTGGATCGTCGGCGCAAGCTTCTTTCCACCCTTTGTCAGCCAGATCGAGCAAGAACGGCATCGTTGCATTTGTCAGCGCAATCGTTGATGTCCGCGCGACAGCGCCGGGCATGTTGGCCACGCAATAGTGCATAATCCCTTCGACTTCATAAATCGGATCTTCGTGCGTTGTCGCACGCGACGTTTCAAAACAGCCGCCCTGATCAATCGCGACGTCAACAATTGCCGCACCCGGCTTCATGATTTTCAGATCCTCGCGACTGACCAGCTTGGGTGCCGCTGCACCGGGGATCAGAACAGCGCCAATGACCATGTCAGCTTCGGCGATCAATTCGGCCGTGGTGGTCGCGCTCGAATATCGGTTGCGGAACTGGCTTGAAAACACGTCATCAAGGTATCGCAGCCGGGGCAACGAGCGATCGAGAACCGTCACATCAGCGCCCATGCCAGCGGCGATGCGCGCAGCGTGTGTGCCGACCACGCCACCGCCGATGACGACGACTTTCGCAGGCCCAACACCTGGTACGCCACCAAGCAGGACACCGCGACCACCATTTGCCTTTTGAAGCGTCCACGCGCCGACTTGTGGCGCCAACCGTCCGGCAACTTCCGACATCGGGGCAAGCAATGGTAAGCCACCGCGATCATCGGTGACCGTTTCATAAGCGATGCACGTCGCGCCACTATCGATCAGATCGCGCGTTTGTTCGGGGTCCGGCGCCAGGTGCAGATATGTGAACAGAACCTGTCCTTCCCGCAGCATTTTGCGTTCGCCAGCCTGTGGTTCTTTAACCTTAACGATCATGTCTGCGCTGGCAAAAATCTCTTCGGCCGTGTCCAGAATAACCGCCCCGATTGCCTCATAATCGGCGTCTGCAAACCCTGCGCCGATACCGGCACCTTTTTGAATGACAACGTCGTGCCCGTGACGGATGGCTTCGCCTGCGGTTGACGGGGTCATTCCCACGCGAAATTCTTGCGGTTTGATCTCTTTTGGGCATCCGATTTTCATGTCGATCTCCTCCTTCGACGATTTGACGCTATTTGGCGCAGAATGGAGGGCAATAGAGAACGAATATCATTGGCTGTTTGCGCTAAAAATGGCAGGATATTCGCAGAAAATTAGAATATGCATGAAAGTCTTGCGCCATGGCGAATATCGACGCGACAGATGCCCGGATCTTGACCGTTCTGCAACGACGGGGGCGGATTTCCAATTCTGATCTGTCCGAGGAGATCAACCTATCGGCCAGCGCGTGTCATCGTCGTGTTCAACGGTTGGAAGAAGTTGGCATCATTCGCGACTACGTGGCCTTACTCGATCCAAGAAAACTCGGCCGTCCCACAGTCGTCTTTGTTGAGATTACACTCAGCGGTCAAGCCGACGAAGTGTTAGACGCTTTTGAGCGCGAGGTCGCCCGCATCCCTGACGTGCTCGAATGCCATCTGATGGCGGGGACAGCGGATTATCTGCTCAAAGTCGTGGCCGAAGATACCGAAGACTTCGCGCGAATTCACCGTCGCTATCTGGCAAGACTGCCCGGCGTCGCACAGATGCATTCATCCTTCGCACTACGCACCGTGCGCCAGACAACGGCGCTTCCGGTTTAGGCTTCGATGATTTCAAAATCGTGCGTGATCTCGACACTGGCTTGCAGCATTTTTGTAGCGGAGCAGTACTTCTCTGCCGAAAGGGCCACCGCCCTTTCAACCAGCGTGTCCTTGATCCCGCGCCCTGTCACAACGAAATGCATGTGAATACGGGTGAAAACCGCCGGAACAGCGTCAGCACGATCAGCGCTCATTTCCACGCGCACATCATCTACGTCCTGTCGTCCCTTTTCCAATATCGAGACCACATCAAAAATCGAACAACCGCCGGTTCCAATAAGGATCAACTCCATCGCGCTGGGCCCGGGTTTGGCAGAGGTATCCGTCTTCTGTCCAAGAGCAATGTGAAACCCGTCTTCGGTGACACCCTCAAAGGTGCGATCACCATTCCATGTGACTTTCGATTTCATCATTTGCCTCATTGTCTCGATCGATTGCGCGTATAAGCTTCATCCGAATGAAGAGCAATTGAGCGTAAAATGGCCACTCGGCTGGCGGGTCTTTGGCCGGCTAAACCGGTTCGGAGTACTTGTCCTTAGGCGTGGTCAGCTTGACGAACTGCATGAACTGCCGCGCAAGTTGGGATGGCGGTCTTCCCGACGGCAGAACAAAACTTGTGTCATAAAAAATCGCGGCATCGAATGGCCGGACGACAATGCCTTCCAGACCAGACGACAACAAAGGAAACGGGTTGATCAGTGTCACACCCAATCCTTCGCGCACCAGTTCAAGGGCTGCCATGTTGGTCGCTGTTTCCGCGACTTGCTTTGGGTGAACACCGGCGCGCGCAAAGATCTGTTCGGTGATCGCTCGGGTCCCAAGTCTTCGCAAAAACTCGACCAAAGCGACGCCCTCAAGGTCCTGAGGTGTCACGATGCGTTTCTCGGAGAGTGGATGACCTGTCGGCATCGCACAAACAACCTGACTGCGGCGCCACGGCATTAGGTGAACACCCGAACGTTGGATCATCGCACTGGTCAATCCAAGGTCGTAACGCAGGTCGAGAATACCAGCCACCAGCACATCGGTCGCCTGAATATCCAATTGAAGCTGCTTGCCCGGGTTCTTTTTCAGAAAACTCGCGACCCTTGAGATTATGAAGTGGTGGGCAAGTGTGGGCGGCACGATCAAGCGAAGCGGTTCGTCGTCGGGCGTTGCCCACTCCGCGCCTTCGATGTCGGCAAGTGTCTCAAATATGGGGTCCAGCTTTTCGTTGAGCCGCAGCGCCTCATCCGTTGGATCAATGCGGCCCGACCGTCGTAAAAAGAGCGACCGCCCGACTCGAGCCTCCAGTTGAGAAAGGGATCGGCTCACGGCGGATTGCGATATCCCAAGGCGTCGCGCTGCTCCAATTGTTGTCCCTGTTGTGATGACAGCTCGTAAAGATTCAAATTCTCGCAATCGGTGCCGGTGTTCCGTCATAATGCATGGCTTCCTTCAAAAAGACGCAGAGTCAGACCCAACGACTTGGGTTAGTCTATGCAAAATCGCATAGCATTCAGTATTGGCAATGATTTTTGAGGTAGCTAGCATTTTTTCCTAGGGCGTAGGGGCAGCCATAGATTCGGTTGTTCGCAAGCGCCATACAAACAGGGAGTCTTTTTGATGAGGAAACTCACAACTGCGACAGCGGTCGCATTGGGTGTCTTGGCAATAGGTGCCAGTGCCGTTTCAGCAGAGAAACTGACGATTGGTCTCGCTTCCGAGCCAACGTCTCTTGATCCGCATTTTCACAACCTCGGCCCGAACAACGCGATGTCGGTGCACATTTTTGACCGTCTGATCGCACAGGATGAGAAGCAGCGCTTGTCGCCCGGGCTGGCGGTTTCGTGGATGCCGGTCGATGATCTGACTTGGGAATTCAAACTGCGGGAAGGCGTAAAATTTCACGACGGCAGTGATTTCAATGCCGATGACGTCGTCTGCACCATGGCGCGCGCGCCAGATGTGCCTAACTCGCCATCGGGCTATGGTACGTATTTGAAGGGCAAAGAGGTCATCAAAATTGATGACTATACAGTGCACTTCAAAACCGCAGCACCTTATCCGCTCATGGGTAACGATATCTCTACGATTCCGGTGATTTCGGAGCAGGGCTGCAACTCGACGACCGAGGAATTCAACGCAGGAACGGCCGCAATCGGCACCGGACCCTTCAAATTCCAGAGCTACACACCGGGTGAAAGCATCGTGCTTGTCCGCAACGACGACTACTGGGGTGACGCGGCAATCTGGTCCGAAGTCGAATTCCGTCCGATCACATCCGGGCCGAGCCGTGTGGCCTCGCTTTTGGCGGGTGATGTCGACATGATCACCGGGGTTCCTACCACCGATATCGCGACACTCCGTGGCAACGACCAAATCCAGTTGAGTCAAGGTGCATCGAACCGTGTCATCTATCTTCACCTTGACCAGTTCCGCGAGGATTCTCCCTTTGTGAAGGCAAACGGTGGCGGCGACATCAAGAACCCGCTTTTGGATGTGCGCGTTCGCAAGGCGATCAGCATGGCAATCAGCCGTGACGCTATCGTTGATCGGGTTATGGAAGGCGTCGCCATTCCAGCCGGTCAGCTTTTGCCTGAAGGGTTCTTTGGTGTTTCCGACAAACTTGACGTTGTTGCCTACGATCCTGATGGGGCAAAAGCGCTATTGGCCGAAGCGGGCTATCCCGATGGGTTTGAGCTGACAATCCACGGACCAAACGACCGCTATATCAACGACGCAAAAATTGCTGAAGCGGTTGCGCAGATGCTGACCCGTATCGGTATCAAAACCGCTGTCGAAACCATGCCGCGTTCGGTCTACTTCGGACGTGCTTCCCGTGGTGCTGAAGGCGATCTGCCTGAATTTAGCTTCATCCTCGTCGGTTGGGGTGCGGGTTCCGGCGAAGCCTCTTCGCCTCTGAAGTCGCTGATCCACACATTCGACAAGGACGCTGGTTTCGGTTCGTCGAACCGCGGACGGCATTCTGATCCGGAAACCGATGCGCTGATCGAAGAGGCGCTGCGGACTGTTGATGACGCCAAACGCCAAGAGCTTCTGGCGGCAGCGACAGAACGTGCAATCGAAAATGTTGCGATCATCCCAACCCACTTCCAGGTCAACACCTGGGCGTCCAAGAAGGGTTTGAGCTACATCGCACGTACCGACGAATACACTCTCGCGACAGGCGTCGTGAAAGAGTAATCGCAAAGCATCCGGGCCGCATTCACAGCGGCCCGGAACCCTTTTCCCCGGGAAGGTTCTCATGACTGTTTTCATCATCCGCAGGCTGCTGCAGGCGATGCTTGTTGTCTTCATGATGTCCGTGATTGTCTTCTTCGGCGTCAACATCGTCGGCGACCCGGTTTACATGCTGGTCAGCCCCGACGCAGATCAGGCAGACATCGAAGCCGCGATCAGCAGACTTGGTCTGGATCGGCCGATTTTGGAACAGTATTGGCTATTCCTGAAAGGCGCGGCACAGGGCGACCTCGGCGACAGTTTCATCTTTGGTGAACCAGCGCTCAAGCTGATCCTGCACCATATGCCGGCTACGATGGAATTGGCTTTCTCGGCCCTGATGCTGGCGATTGTCATCGGCATCCCGCTTGGCCTCTACGCCGGGCTTTACCCCGACAGCCGGGTTTCCAAGGGCATCATGGCCGCTTCGATTTTCGGCTTTTCTCTGCCCACATTTTGGGTCGGCCTCATGCTCATCATGCTGTTCGCAGTTGAATTGCGATGGGTGCCGGCGACAGGGCGAGGCGATCTCGGATCGTTTCTTGGCATTGAAAGCAGCATCTTCACATCGGATGGGCTGAGCCACATTTTCCTACCGGCTCTCAACCTTGCACTGCTCAAGATTTCGCTCGCAATCCGGCTGACACGCGCCGGTGTGCGCGAGGCGATGGGCCAGGACTATGTGAAATACGCGCGCGCCAAAGGCCTTTCCACTCGCCGCATTATTCTCGTGCATGTGATGAAAAACATCATGATCCCGGTCGTCACTGTTATGGGCCTCGAATTCGGGAGCCTAATCGGCTTTTCGGTCGTAACCGAGACGATCTTTGCTTGGCCGGGGATGGGGAAGCTTCTGATCGACGCGATCCTCCAACTCGATAGACCGGTGGTTGTGGCTTATCTGATGATCATTGTTCTGTTCTTTGTGCTGATTAACCTGATCATCGACATCCTTTACTCGATCCTCGATCCAAGGGTCCGTTTGCAGGATCAAGGCGCATGAGCGACACGACAGCAAATCCCGCATTGAGCGCTGACAAACCCGCGAAGGTCGAAACACCGTTCCAGCGTTTCCGTGCCGAATTTTTCGAAAGCAAGATTGCAACTGTGGCGCTGGCCATTTTCGTGATCATTGTACTTCTAGCCGTGCTTGCTCCGTGGATTACGCCTCAGAATCCTTATGATCTTGGTCAGGTCAGCGTGATGGACGGACGGCTGCCGCCGGGGTCAGAAGCCTTTGACGGCTACACGATGTGGCTTGGTTCAGATGGGGCCGGGCGCGACCTTTATTCCGCCATCCTCTACGGGCTGCGCATCTCTCTGACCGTCGGGCTGGCCTCAGGCGTGATTGCCTTGCTGATCGGCATGGCGATTGGACTTGTCGCGGCTTACGCCGGCGGGCGCATCGAAGCGATCATCATGCGCATCGTTGACCTCCAATTGTCCTTCCCGGCGTCACTTGTCGCACTGATGATGGTGGCCGCGCTTGGTAAAGGCGTCGACAAGATCATACTCGCGCTGGTGATTGCACAATGGGCCTATTACGCACGAACGGTGCGCGCGACCGCGTTGGTAGAACGCAGCAAGGAATATGTTGAAGCGGCACAATGCCTTGGTATTTCGCGCTTCAGAATTGTCTTCCGGCACATTCTGCCCAATTGCATGGCACCACTGATCGTTGTCGGCACTGTCCAGACGGCCAGCGCGATTTCGCTGGAAGCGACGCTGTCTTTTCTCGGCGTCGGGCTACCGCAAACCGAACCTTCGATTGGCGTTCTGATCGCGAACGGGTTCGAATATATGCTTTCGGGGAGGTACTGGATATCTGTCTTCCCGGGTCTGGCGCTGTTGCTCACCGTCGTTTCCATCAACCTCGTTGGCGATCACCTTCGCGACGTCCTTAATCCGAGGCTGAAGAAATGAGCGCGGTACTCGAAATAAGCGGTCTCAAGACCCACTTTTTTACCAGCGCGGGTGTTGTAAAGGCCGTGGATGGTGTGGATTTCACGGTATCCAAAGGCGAAATCATGGGCCTTGTGGGCGAGTCGGGCTCTGGCAAATCCATTACAGGGTTCTCGATCCTTGGCCTGATTGACCAGCCCGGCAGGATCGTCGATGGCTCCATCAAATTCAACGGCGAGGAAATCGCAAACGCACCAGAGGAGCGCCTGAAAGGCCTGCGCGGCAATCGGATCTCGATGATCTTTCAGGACCCTATGATGACCCTCAACCCGGTCTTGCGGGTGGACACGCAGATGGTCGAGGCGATCCTCGCGCACGAGTCGGTTTCAAAGCAGACCGCATGGGAGCGCAGTCGCGACGCACTTGGATTGGTCGGCATCCCCTCACCAGAAGAGCGTTTGCGGGCCTATCCCCACCAGCTTTCCGGCGGGATGCGGCAGCGCGTGGCGATTGCGACCGCATTTCTGAACAAGCCCGACCTCATCATCGCTGATGAACCGACCACCGCGCTCGACGTGACCATTCAGGCCCAGATCATTCACGAGGCGCAGAAGCTCACGAAACAGACCGGCACCGCCATGATCTGGATCACCCACGACCTTGCCGTCGTCGCGGGTCTCGCCGAACGGATTTCGGTCATGTACGCCGGGCGGATCGTTGAACAAGGCGGCATCGACGACGTGATCGACCGTCCGCTCCATCCTTATACGGTTGGCCTTCTCGGCTCAGTGCCGACCGCGAACAGACGCGGCAAACGCCTGTTTCAGATCGAAGGCATGACACCCAATATGCTGGCACTTCCCGAGGGCTGCGCGTTCGGCCCGCGCTGCCATGCCCGGACCGATGCCTGTCTCAGCCAGCCGTCAATTGAAGATTTTGACGGGCGTCGGCTCCGCTGCTTCAACCCACAGT
>CALLWO010000194.1 GCA_938016355.1 uncultured Boseongicola sp.
TCGCTGGTCGGATTGTCTCGCGAGCCGATTGGACGAGCAGACAGCATTGCCGCGCTAGAAGCGCAGATTGATCGGCTTAGAAACGCCAACGCTAACTAGAACTCACCGAGTTATCCACAGAAATTCAGCCGACAGCAGCCGGTCAAGCATTGCCCGCATGTAGCGGTCGGCATTAGACTGTCCGCTACATGATGTGGATCTTTTTGAAATATATCCAATGCTGAGTCTGTTGACCGATCGCCGCGCATTACGCCGATGGACTCGGGCTGCGCGCGCGTCAGAAACCATTGATCCTGTTCGTCTAAAAGACTTGCGCGCACGCGCTCGGAAACTGGCACGTCGCGTTAACCGTGTCATTCAGATCGCCGACGGGCGATTGCAACTCCCGCTCGCTGGTCAAGCCGCGATTCGAAAACCTATGCACGCGGATTGGGCATGGCGCCCAGATATCTGGAGCGTACCGGTTCATCCCCATGGAGTGGCTGCAATCGAAACCAAAACTGGCTTTGGACAAGAAGCCAAAGTGTTTCATGATTGTAGCCTGAATGAGTTGTCACTGCGACAGATCAGAAATACCCGTGCAAAGGACATCGCACCCTTTGGACTGCGCTTAGATGTATTTCGTTTTTCGGGATCGTTCTTGAGTTTGGTGCTCGATCTACCTGAAGAGGCCAGCGAGGGGCTTGGTCGTCGGCACATAATTCGCCTTGATATCCGCGTCGAAACTGAAAGCCCGTTAGAGATTTTCGGTCGCCTCAACATCCGCCACGGTCCAAACGTTGAACAGGTCGTTCGAGAATTTGATGCGGCCTCCGGCGAACAAAGCGTCGAGTTTGACGTCGCTGCTACGCTTTTGAACGAGCGCAGGATTGAGCGTGCATGGGTTGATTTGATTTTTGAAGGCCCCGACATGAACCAAATCACACTCAGAGACGTCACGTTGTCACGACGTCCGCGGGCCGAGGTCTAAGGCGATGTCTGACATCTCCCTAACACGGATGCGACTGGCCGAAGGTGTCTGGGAAGGCCTTCTGGCGACAGCGCGAGAGGTGCCGCCCCGTTTACGACTGCGCCATCTCGATGATGTCGTAGGCGAACCTGAAACCATCGACGCCAGCGCTATTGGTGGCGCCGGGCGGTGGCTCGTTCGATTCAAGATCCCGATCGAACGCCTTTCAGACGGCGTCCAAACTTTTGTAATTGAAGACGCCGAAACGGGAGACGCGCTTGCCGAGGAAACACTCATCGCTGGCGAAGTTCTTGCCGATGATCTGCGCGCCGAAGTTTCTTTACTTCGCGCTGAACTTGATATGTTGAAGCGTGCCTTTCGCCGTCATTGTTCCGAGAGTTGATTTTGCTAAGTGCAAGACGATCATTCTCCTCGCGGAAACCTCTGTGTCTCCTCCAAGACGTTTAAATCCATGTGATTGCGCATGTAGCGTTCCGACGCACGCTGTAATGGCTGAAAATCCCACGGATAGTGACCACCTTGGCGCAGCGCCTCGTAAACAACCAATCGGCGCGCCTGGCTGGCCCGAATATCCTTATCCATTGCCTCAAGATCCCATCGTTCGTCCGCCAGCGCACGAAATTCTTGAAGCTTGCTTTTGGCCGCGTCATCGGACGCAAGATTCATCGTTTCATGCGGGTCGGATTTGAGATCGAACAATTGTTCGGGGTCTGCTGAACATCGCGTGTACTTCCAACCATCTGCACACAATGCAACAATCGGCGCGATGCTGGCTTCCGCCGCGTATTCGATTGGGACGGGTGGCCGCGAGCCTACTTTCAGAATCTTTTGGAGACTAATCCCATCCGTCCAATCCACAATCTCTGAAGTGTCTATACCGGCAAACGCCGCCAGCGTCGGCCCAACATCGAGCGTTGATACCGGTGTTTCCACCAGCCCTGGCTCTAAGTCGACGGATGAAATCATAAGCGGGACACGAACCGACCCCTCGAACATGCTCATTTTGAACCACAATCCGCGTTCGCCAAGCATGTCGCCGTGATCGGACACGAAAACCACGACCGCCTCCTGACGCGTGTCCTCCAAGACATCCAAAATTTGCCCGATTTTCTCGTCCAGATACGAGATATTCGCGAAATAGGAGCGGCGCGCGCGCTGAATATGTGCATCAGTTATGTCGTAAGACCGCCAGTCGTTGGCATCAAAAATGCGCTGGGATTGTTGATCATGCTGATCATACTCAAATGCTGGCACGTCAGGTTTCAGCTTGGGGCAATCCTCGTACAAATCCCAGAACCGGCGACGAGCTACATAAGGATCATGCGGATGCGTGAAGCTGACCGTCAAACACCAAGGTCTATCATCTTTTCCGCGCGCCAGATCATAGAGTTTTTGGCATCCGAAATGGGCGACTTCATCGTCATATTCCATCTGATTGGATGTTTCCGCGATACCTGCCCCGGTGACGGAACCCATATTGTGATACCACCAATCAATCCGCTCACCCGGCTTTCGGTAATCTGGCGTCCAACCAAAATCAGCAGGGTATATATCAGTGGTCAGTCGCTCCTCAAATCCATGGAGTTGATCGGGGCCGACAAAATGCATCTTCCCCGAAAGGCACGTTGAGTAACCTGCGCGACGCAAATGATGCGCAAACGTTGGAATGTCGGACGAAAATTCAGCGGCATTGTCATAAACACCTGTGTGTGACGGCAGCATCGACGACATAAAGCCGGCCCGGCCCGGTGCGCAAAGCGGTGACGCTGTGTAGGCGTTGGAGAAACGAGTCGATCGTTCCGCCAGTTTTTTAAGGGCAGGTGCGTGCAGCCATTCGGCCGGACCATCTGGAAAGAGCGTTCCATTCAACTGGTCGACCATAATTATCAATATGTTCGGTTGTGCCATCCACCCCTCCTCGCCAAATTACTCTCCGCGAAAGGAATGCAGACCGCCGCCCGCGTCAATAGATAGATCTATCCCAATCGACGTACTTTTGGCTTGGCTGGCTTTTCAATCTCTTCTTCGATTTCCGGGGCAAGTTCGATGAAATCGCCGCGAAAATAGAGCGAGTTTGGCTCTGAAGCACTCACAACGTTTTCAGTCCAATCGCTCGAAAAAAGTAAGTTGAAAACTCCGGGCGCGGCGTGGACCATGTTGTGCATCATCGCGATCATCACCAAGATTCCAAAAAGATGTGCCCCTTTGTTAGCAAATCCTTCGAACCGCAGGATTGCGAAAACTCCGGCAGCAACACCGAAGGCAACCGCAAGATCGATCGCCATTGCGACATCAGGATTGTCGCCCGCCAATGTACCCCCCATCAAATGAAATCTTGCGTATCTCGCGAAAACCACAGCAATCATTCCAAGAATGACCGCTCCGATCAGCGTGACTGGCTTAACAAGACTTGCTTTCCAGTCGGGCAAAACGTCAACGGGTTGCTTGGCCGCCTCGATGGGCGCACGACGCTTTTCCATGCGTGCCAATCGCTCCTGAAAGCTTTCATCCGGGGATCCTGATCCAGCACTGCCCATTTCACGCGTCTCCTTAGCTCAGACTTTGCGAAACTGACGTCCGAAGGAGGCAAAATAAGGGCAATTCAAAGCCAATTCCCGTGCGTTTACACGTGAGTCGTTGGAGGCGTCGCATGTCGTTTTAACATCGCCTCACGCAATGTAATGAAAGTGACAGAGCCCAAAATGATCACACCTCCGACAATGACCCACACGTCAATGGGTTCCGAAAAGACGAGTGCGCCCAACAGTGTCGACCAAATCAATTGAAGGTATGTGACCGGCTGGGTCACAATCACAGGCGCAGCAGCAAAGGCCAGCGTCATAGTGTAGTGCCCAGCCGTCGCAAAAAGAGCCACCAGTGTCATCCATCCGACTTCGGCCAAAGTCGGCGTAACCCAAACTGCGATCGCAAATGGGAAGAGACCTATTGTGGCCGTGATCGATAGCATCCCAACAATCACCGGGGCCGAGACTTCGCCAGACAATTGCTTGGCAATAAGATAACTCGCGGCAAACAAAAGCGCGGTTCCAAGCATCGCGATGTGGCCCGGCGACACTTCTCTAAATCCTGGGCGCAAAATAACCAAAGCACCCAAGAATGCCACGGCCACCGCTACAATGCGTCGAAATGCTAGCCGCTCGCCCAGAAGCAACGCGGCTCCAATGGTTATGTAAATCGGGGAAAGGTAATTCATTGCTGTGACTTCAGCGATGGTGATGCGTGTCATAGAGAAGAACCACAGGATTACCCCAAGTGCCTGAGCCAATCCTCGCCACCCGAAAAGCCAATACTGCCTCCGGGTAAGACGTGCACCTCTTATTGGTCGGATCAGCGGTATTAGAAAAATCAAGCCGATCAGGTAACGCATAAATCCCGCCTGAGCCGCCGGTAAGTCTTGCGCGCCGTGTTTGACGAGCGCCGTCACGGCTACAAAACTCAGACCCGTCAGGAACATCCAAAAAATGCCAAGTCCGGGGGAGTTCGAGTCTGTTTGGGAGGCCGCGCTCATGACGCTCTTGTGCGCCTTCGAAAGCCATCCTTCAAACGAAAAACGCGCCCGGAACCAATATGTTCAGGGGGCGCAACTTAATATTCATCAGAAATTCAAGTGGTTAGGACGAAAGTCGCTCCATCACTTCATCGGAAACTTCCACGTTCGAGGTAACCCGTTGAATATCATCGTCGTCTTCCAACACCTCAATCAGGCGCATAAGCTTTTCAGCGCCTTCAAGATCGAGCTCTGTGGTTGTTGTAGGCTTCCAGATAAGCTTGGTCGATTCCGCTTCGCCCAGCTCGCTTTCCAGAGAGGTCGAGACGTCATTCAAATCGGTGTCTGCAGTTAGGATCGTGTGACCATCATCCCCGCTTTCGCAATCTTCCGCGCCTGCTTCGATTGCGGCCATCATGACGGTATCTTCGTCACCGATTTCCGCCGGGTACAGAATCTCGCCTTTTCGCTCGAACATAAAACCGACAGAGCCAGTTTCGCCGAGGTTCCCTCCGTGCTTTCCGAATGTAGAGCGCACTGTCGAAGCCGTGCGATTACGGTTGTCCGTCATCGCTTCTACAATCACCGCTACGCCACCCGGGCCATAGCCCTCATAACGAATTTCTTCATATTCATCGCCCTCACCCGCCATAGATTTGTTGATGGCACGATCAATAACGTCTTTTGGAACTGAGTTTGACTTCGCTTCTTTCACAGCCAATCGTAGGCGTGGGTTCTTTTCAGGATCAGGGTCGCCCATTTTTGCGGCTACTGTGATCTCTTTGGAGAGCTTAGAAAACAGCTTCGAGCGCGCCGCGTCTTGGCGGCCCTTACGATGTTGAATATTCGCCCATTTTGAATGGCCAGCCATGCCACACCTCATTCACGATGTCTGATGTCGCCGCTTCAATAGCTGCGTGCGCGACCGATCTCAAGGGCTCCTGTATCGCCACACCCTTACGGCGTTAACCACTGATTTACCTTTAACTTGCCTAAATTTGTCCAGATTCTAAATTCACCATGTTTCGCAAGAAGTTCCTAGTTTCCTAATTTACGAGTGAGAACATGACACCGAAGAATATGTGCCTAGCTCTGGCCGCGACATTTGCAGTTTGGGCCCCTTCCGTTCAAGCAGCTGACACTGGCGCGAAAATGCGCTGTCAAACCGTACTTGGCATGGAAATTTGCTCCGGCCATCAGGAAGTTAAAAAGACGCTGACCGAAATTCGCCATGACCGCGCCGATCGCACTATTGTGCGGGGGGACGTCAAAGTAGAAGTTGAGGCGGAAGAAGAAAAACCATCCCGCGCTGAACGTCTTGCAAAACGCGCTGACAAAGCCGCTGCGCGCGCTGAGAAAGCTGCAAAAAAAGCCAAGAAAAAGGCCGCCGTGGCCAAGAAGAAAAAGAAGCAAGCCGCAAAAAAAGCTAAGCAAGCAAAAAACAAAGCGAAAAAAGCTGAGCGTAATCCAAGCGAAAAAAACATAGCAGCCAAAGATAAGGCTGCAGAGAAAGCTAGGGCCGCAAAAGAGGCCGCGACCAAGGCTAAGAAAAAAGCCGCGAGCGCCAAGAAAAATGCCAAGAAAGCGACTGCAAAAGCAAAGCGTCTAAAGAACAAAGCTGAAAAAGCCGCTGAACGTGAAACCAGCGAAGAAAGCTAAAATTCTCTAAAGCGGCCAGATTATCGGGATCAACGCCGACGCGATCAAGCCAATACTTAAATTCAGCGGCACACCGACTTTCAGGAAGTCGCTGAATTTATACCCCCCCGGGCCATAAACCAGCATATTTGTCTGATACCCGATGGGCGTCGAGAACGCGGCTGACGCCGCAACCATCACAGCGACAACCAGAGGGCGGGGATCAACGCCCAAAGCACCTGCAAGCCCGATGGCGATTGGCGTGACGACGACTGCTACGGCATTGTTGGTCACAAGTTCGGTTAAGACCGATGTGAGCAGGTATATTGCCCACACTATAGCCCAGGGTGGCAGTTGCCCAAGGCTTGGCGCAATTGCGTCCACAATCATTTTTACTGCACCTGTTGCGTCCAGTGCAGCACCAACCGCAAGCATTGAGAATATCAACGCCAACAGACGGCCATCAACCATGTCGAAGGCCTCTTCCGCGTCGATACATCCGGTGAGCAACACGACCGCCACCGCAAGGATGGCAAGCAAAAAAATCGGTGCAATACCAAAGGCGGCAAGACCTACAATTCCAAGCAAAGCCACAACTGCGACCGGTGCTTTACCTCGCCGATAGGCTCTTTCTGTCGGGTGGCTCACATCAACGAGGTTCATATCGTTGGCCAATCGCTGAATATCTTCCGGTGCCCCTTCCAGCAAAAGCGTATCCCCAACGCGGACCACCAAATCATCCAACTGGCGACCAATGTTTTGTGCCCGCCGGTGGACAGCCAAAGGGTAGACACCGTATCGACGGCGCAACCGCAAAGAACCAAGTGATCGCCCGATCATACGGCAACCGGGAGTTATCAAGACTTCAACAGTCGACGTTTCAACGGAACTCAGCTTGTCTACATCACGAAGAGCTTTCGTTTCTTTAAGACTGAGCGCTTCGGACATCGGCGTGCGAAGAACAACCCGGTCGCCCACAGCAAGTTCGACGGTTTCCATACTTCGGCGGAGAGAGGCATCCCCGCGCAAAACGTCAATGACCCGCATCCCGTCTCGCTTAAACAGATCAATCTCGTTGATCTTTTGTCCAATCAACTCACTCTCTTCTGGGACCGCTACTTCAGTGAAAAACTTCATCCGCGTGCGGTCCGAAAGCATTGTGGCCATCGACGCGCGATCAGGCAAAAGTTTCGGGCCAAAAATACGGAGATAGATCATGCCCCAAGCAACGAGCACAACTGCGAGCGGCGTGACTTCAAATATCGTGAAACCGCGCAATCCCTCCGCACGTGCAACGCCGTCAACGAGCAGGTTTGTTGAAGTTCCTAGTAGCGTCAGCGTCCCGCCCAGAATTGCGCCATAACTGAGTGGGATAAGCAATTTTGAGGCGTTTAGCCCTAGCTTGCCTGCCAATTGGACAAACACCGGAATCATCACGACTACAACGGGGGTATTCGACACAATCGCAGATGAAATAACAACAAACGTCATTAGTCCTGCTAAAGCGGCCGCTGGCGAAGTGCCTGCCATGCGATCAACCTGCGTCGTAAACCAATTTAATGCTCCGGTACGTACGAGCGCGCCCATGACAATAAACATTGCGGCGATTGTCCAGGGAGCAGGGTTTGAAAGAACGGTAAGGCCTTGTTCATACGGCAAAAGACCCAATGCCAACAAAACGGCAACACCGCCAATCGCGACCACTTCGGCAGGCCAACGTTCCCATAAAAACATGGCGAACATTATAGCCACGACACCCAATGCAAGCGTCGCCTGAACCTGAGATGAAAATTCAAACAATGAGCTCATCGCCGTGAAGTCTGTCGTGTTTCGTCTGTTTCAGCAAGCGGATCGCGCGGGCGCGGCTGCACAAGAAAAACACCCGATAGGATGATTGCCATCGCGGCCCAAACCCACGAGGAATAGCTTTCGCCAAGCAATAGAATGGCCCAACCAACCCCAAAAGCGGTGACAAGATAGCTGACTTGCACTGCAAAGACGGCCCCAGCTCGCCCAACCATCCAAACATATGTCGTATAAACCGTGGCGTGGACCAGCCCGCTCCCAAGGATCGCCAGATCTGGCAATCCATAAGGTGGCAATGGATTGATCCATTGGCCCGAGAAAAGCGCAAGGGGCAATGCGATCATCGTCCCAACGATGGACGCGCCGTGAAGCAGTGCAATTGCGCCAAGACCATCAGTGCCCCACTTGGCCACGATGTTGCCTTCAAGTCCGTAAAAGAGCGGTGCGATCAGCGCGAGCGGAATAAAGACGATCATCGCACGTTCGGGCAAACTTGCCTCTGGCGCAACGATAATGAGGACCCCGACCAATCCCAGAAAAAGGCCTGCAAAGCGCTTGGGATCAAAGGTCTCGTTTCCAAGCAGAAGCGCTATTGGAAATGCGAACATTGGCACCAAGGAAAGTAAGATCGAAATCAAACCCGAAGGCAAATGAGTGATAGCCTCGTAGCTCGCCGAATTGGGAAGAACAGTACCGATCAACGCTATAAGGACGTAGACCGACATTGCGCGTCGATCGGTACGAAGTTTTCGATTTCGAATGATTTGAACAACTGTCAGGAACGTCGCGCCGATCGCCAACTGCCAGAAGACCAGACCAAAATGGCGATAACCTGCGCTCACCGCAATTTTGGCCATTGGCTGGGTCGCGCCCCACCCTGCTCCCATAAGGATCAGAATTCCAATTAGATAAAACCGCTCTTTCAAAGAGGTCCGCTCTGCGAAAGCGAGCCGCCGCTTCGGATCATTTCGACAGATGTCGCTTTTCCCGTGCGATCGTCGGTTGTCACAAACAATCCCGAGAGCGTCGCCTCTCCGCTCGCTGGTTCGAACCTTCCCTTTGCCATTCCGGTTATGAACCGTCGCAGGGGTTCTTCCTTGTTCATTCCGATTACCGAGTTGTAATCGCCGCACATTCCGGCGTCGCTTTGGAACGCTGTGCCACCGGAGAGGATTGTTGCATCGGCGGTCGGCACATGGGTGTGCGTACCTACAACAACACTGGCCCGGCCATCGCAGAAGTGTCCCATGGCCATTTTCTCCGAAGTCGCCTCGCAATGGATGTCGATCAAGCTTGCCTGCACAAGCCCCCCAAGTGGATGCGCCTTGAGGACGGTATCAATCGCGGAAAATGGGTCATCGTAGGCGCGCTTCATGAATACCTGGCCAAGAACCTGAGCAACCAGCACTTTGCGACCACCTGTCGCCTCAAATACACGTGCTCCGGTGCCCGGCGCAGCCTTGGCAAAATTAATCGGTCGAATTATGCGCGGTTCATGCCCAATCGCGGACAGCATATCTTTTTGATCAAAGGCGTGATCTCCGAGTGTTAAGACGTCCGCTCCTGCGTCTAACAAAGCCTTTGCATGATCGCTGCTCAACCCATGACCAGCGGTGGCGTTCTCAGCGTTTACCACAACGAAGTCCGCGCGCAGTCCATCTCTCAGGCTTTGCAGCCGATCACGGATTGCGTTTCGGCCGGATCGGCCCATGACATCGCCAAGAAACAAAAGTCGCATGAATTTCGCCTACTCTTCGCGTAACCGCAAAGCAAGGGGCGCGCGCACTGATTGTAGGATGGGACAGTTTGGCGAACCGGGAAGAAGGTAGCCATGGTGCGGCCAATAGGTGCCCCTACCGAGGAAAACGTCGAATGCCTGTTTCTGTCACAATCGCATCAAGCGGTTGATCCGTCGGCTCTTGCGGTAGCCCATCAGCCCGCTGGATTTCATACGCAAATCCAACCGCGAATGTATGCGCTGACGCGCGTAGTTGCTCAAGCGAACGATCATAATACCCACCACCATATCCAAGCCGATGTCCTTCGTCTGTGAACGCCGCGAGTGGAACGATCAGTATCGTGGGCGTCATCTCTACAAGGGGTTCGGGAATGGCGGCTCCAAAGGCTCCCACGACCATCGGAGTATTAGGCGTCCATTGCCTGAACGCGAGCGGAGATGCATCCGCACCGACGACCGGCAGGCAAATATCGTGTGTATCCGCCAATTCGGAGAGGGCAATGCGCGGGTCAATCTCTGTGCGGATGGGCCAATAGCCCGAAACAATAGTTCCAGGCACACTTCGAACAGCCGAGAGAAGATGCTCGTTCGCTTGAGATGTCACAGCAGCATCTGCAAGTTTTCGGCGTTCAAACGCAGCCTTTCGCGCTTCTCGTTTCTGCTCAGCGACGCTCACAACAAAACCGCCGACGCCAAGCCGAGAAACGCAAAAAAGCCCACGACGTCGGTAACAGTGGTAACAAATGTTCCGGCTGCGAGGGCGGGATCAACGCCTGCCTTGTCAAGCGCAAGCGGCACCAACACGCCTGATAGTCCCGCGACCAACAGGTTTACGATCATTGCAACGCCTATCACCAAACCAATCATCGGCGATCCAAACCAAATTACGCCGACGATGCCCATGACAACTGCGAAAATTGCGCCGTTCATAAGACCCGCCATGCTTTCGCGTCTTATCACCCGCCAAGCGTTTGAAGACGTAAGATCTCGTGTTGCAAGTGCACGAACAGCCACGGTCATGGATTGTGTGCCAGCATTTCCACCCATTGAAGCGACAATCGGCATCAAAACCGCAAGTGCCACGACTGCAGTAAGTACATCCTCAAAGAGCGAGATAACAATCGAAGCCAAAATGGCCGTGGCAAGGTTTATTGCCAACCAAGGGAAACGACGCTTTACGATTTCCAGCGTTGAATTGGATAGGCTTTCATCGCCGACCCCCCCAAGTCTCAGAACGTCTTCTTCGTGCTCCTCGTCCAATACCGCCATTGCGTCATCAATCGTGATGACTCCAACCAATCTGCCATCTGGATCAACCACCGGCGCAGAAATCAAATGGTATTGATTGAAAGCGTAGGCCACATCGCCTTCATCCTCTTCAACATCAAACGTCCTGAAACTCTCCTCGCTTAGGTCGCTTAGCGCTGTGTCGCGGGGCGAAGACATCAAACGCCCAAGTGTGACATAGGCCACCGGCTGATGCCGCGGATCAACCAAAATCACGTGATAAAATTGCTCGGGCAAGTCGGTGCTTGCCCGCATATGATCAATGATGTCGCCCACGCGCCAATGAGCCGGCGCAATCACGACCTCCCGCTGCATCAAACGACCCGCTGAGAACTCAGGGTAAGAAAGCGCCGTTTCGACCGCGATCCGATCCACAATGCTTAGCGCATCAAGAACGGCTTCCTGTTGCGGTTCGTCCAGATCTTCAAGGATGTCGACGACGTCATCGGATTCAAGCTCGCGAACAGCTTCGGCCAGAACCCGCGGTTCCAGCGTCTCGACCACTTCATCGCGGATATCTTCATCAATCTCTGACAGGATCTCGCCGTCGATGTAATCGCCAGCCAATCGCAGGATCGCGGTCCGATCCTCTGCGTCCACCTGTTCGAGAAGGTCAGCGATATCGGCCGGGTGCAAAGGCTCAAAGACTTCAGTCAGCCGCGCGCGATCACCTGCCACTGTGGCATCAATTGCAGCCGCTACAACCTTGTTCCGAAGCGCATAATCGTCTTCTGTGTCGTCCTCAGGCGCGGCCTGTGCTTCACGTATTTCAGCCATTTCGAAGCCACCCTGTTCAGGAAATTTTGAAGGAGTTTTAGGCGATCCCGGGCATGGACAACAGAGGCTTGAGCGATTTTAGCTGACTGGGAAAGGATTTTTGACAAATGACCCAGACGCGCTTGCTAATTGGACAAACACTCAGTTTCGAAAGCGACCCTTTTCAGGATGGTCCGGAAGCCGCGACCCACACTGCAAATGGTGGCGTTTTGATCGAAGATGGGTTGATCTCAAAAATCGGAGATGCGGCAACGCTCAAATCGGATCACCCGGACGCCGCACTCACCGATTATGGTAGCAAGCTAATCCTTCCAGGCTTTATAGATGCCCATGTTCACTATCCCCAAACCGCAATCATCGCCAGTTGGGGCAAGCGACTAATCGACTGGTTAAACACCTACACGTTTCCTGAGGAAATGCGGTTCCACGATCCAGAATTCGCCGGCACAATTGCCCGAACTTTTTTCGATTTGTCGCTGGCCAACGGCACAACGACCGTTGCGAGCTATTGTACAATACACCCCGAAAGCGTCGATGCATTTTTTGGCGAAGCAAAATCTCGTGGATTGCGCGCGTTTGCGGGCAAAACCTGCATGGATCGGAATGCGCCTGACGGGCTGAAGGACACAGTTCAATCTGCCTATGACGATAGCAAAACATTGCTGGATCGCTGGAACGGCACCGAAAGACTTGGTTATGCGATCACACCGCGTTTTTCACCTACATCGTCCCGAGAGCAACTTGAGGCCCTTGGCACACTTTGGAGCGAACACCCGGATTGTCTGATGCAAACGCATTTGAGCGAGCAGACGGATGAAATCTCGTGGGTCAAAGAATTGTTTCCCGAGGCGCGGGATTATTTAGATACATACGAAGCGACCGGATTGCTTGGAGAGGGCGGGCTCTACGGCCACGCAATCCACCTTACCGATCGAGAGCGTGCAAGGCTAAGAGAAACCGGAGGCGGGCTTATTCATTGCCCGACCTCGAATATGTTCATTGGATCAGGTCTTTTCGATCTTGGCGGGTTGAAATCTGAGGGGCAAACCATTGGCCTGGCAACGGATACCGGCGGTGGCTCCTCTTTCTCGATGCTTCGTACGATGGCAGCCGCCTACGAAGTTGGCCAATTGCGCGGGCGACCGGCGCATCCAAGTGAATTGATATGGCTCGCAACCGTCGGGTCGGCGCAGGCATTGAAAGTGGAAGATAAAATTGGACGCCTTGCAACAGGATTTGAAGCAGACCTCGTTGTTCTGGATTTAGCGTCGACGCCAGCCATTGCGCAACGCGAAGCGCGTGCTACCGACATCTGGGAAGCGCTGTTCCCAACGATTATGATGGGCGATGATCGTGCAATCTCGGCGGTGCATATCAAGGGTGAACCGATTAAAACGTCGCTTTGAACGCCTAACGGACATTCGGCTAGCCTTTAGGCCCAAAATTTCAATTGCTTGCTTTTTTGGATGTGATGCCATTTCTGTCTGCGCATGCTGACCTTTGCACTTGCCGTTTTTTTTCTAATCATAACGCCCGGGCCCGGCGTTTTGTCCCTTGCCGGCGTGGGCGCAGCATTTGGCTTTCGCCATGGCAGTCGTTATCTGCTTGGTCTTTTTATCGGAACGAACCTTGTGTCGCTCGGCGTCATCACCGGATTGGCAGCCGTTTTGCTCGCGGACCCGGGTATTCGTACGGTCTTTTACCTGATCTCCGTGGCCTATCTCGTATATCTCGCCTTTCGAATTGCATTTGCTGGTTCAAAACTCGCGTTCATCGAGCGCACAGAGCCGCCCGGCATAAAGGGCGGCATACTACTTCAGGCCATCAATCCAAAGGCTTATGCCGTCAACACCGCGCTTTTTACGGGATTTGCATTCTTTCCTAGTGCACCTGTCGCGGAAATCTTCGTTAAGCTGATCATCCTGAACGCGATCTGGATCGTCATTCATTTTCTCTGGCTGTGGGTTGGAATCACATTGAGACGGCTGGAGTTGTCATCCCGCTGGCAGCGCGGGATAAACATCGCAATGGCCATATCCATGATGCTTGTGGTCGCTTTGGCAGCTCTAGCGCCTCACTAACCCATCAAACGCGACACGGCTTTTTGCGTGTCATTAAAAAGTTCCGGCATATCCAGCGTCGCCATCTGACCGTCCCGAACGATTTGGCGCCCCTCGACAAACAGATCACGCACTCGCGTCGGCCCCGCCAAAAGAAGCGAGGCTGGGTCCCAGCTTCCGGCACTTTCCACACCTGACACGTCCCAAATCGCCAGATCAGCACGCAATCCCGGTTTGATCCGCCCAATATCGTCGCGCCCCAAGACCGCCGCCCCACCGCAGGTTGCAATTTCCAGCGCTTCCCTTGCGGACATTTTGTCTGCACCCCGGCTGACGCGCTGAAGCAACATTGCTTGGCGCGTTTCTGCGATTAGATTTCCCTGATCGTTGGACGCCGATCCATCAACGCCAATCCCGACCGGCACACCCGCATCCCGCATTTCTCGAACTGGTGCTATGCCCGACCCAAGTCGGCAGTTAGAGCATGGGCAATGCGCGACACCCGTATTGGTTCTCGCAAAGAGATCAATTTCTTGAGCGTCCAGTTTCACGCAATGCGCATGCCAAACATCGTTGCCTGTCCAGCCCAAATCCTCCGCATACTGACCGGGACGACATCCAAACTTTTCGAGGCTGTAGGCAATGTCTTCATCGTTCTCAGCCAGATGCGTATGCAACATCACACCCTTGTCTCGAGCCAGTATCGCCGCTTCGCGCATCAGATCACGACTGACGGAAAACGGAGAGCATGGTGCAACCCCGACCCGCAGCATCGAGCCGGGCGCGGCATCATGAAACGCGTCGATCACGCGTACACAGTCTTTCAGGATCGCGTCTTCTCTTTCTACCAGATTGTCCGGGGGAAGACCGCCGTCACTTTCTCCAATGGACATTGCGCCGCGTGTTGGATGAAAGCGCAAGCCAACTTCTCCAGCCGCCGCGATTGTA
>CALLWO010000195.1 GCA_938016355.1 uncultured Boseongicola sp.
GGGCGCAAATACGCGATCAAAGCTACCGACATCTGCGCGCCATAAAGATCGCCGCGAAAATCAAAGACATGGGTTTCAAGGTTGGGGAGGTTTTCGCCAAACATCGGCCGCACCCCAAGCGAGGCAACCGCGTCATAGCTCCCCGCATTTGGCCCCGTCAGAACATCCGCGCGCACAGCATAAACGCCAAATTTCGGCGGATGAAGTCCACTGATCGACATGTTCGCCGTCGGATACCCCAAATCTCGGCCCCGCTGGTCGCCCTGTTCAATCACACCTTCGATCCGATGCGCGTGACCCAGCATCTCGGCGGCCACATCAGGGCGTCCCTCGCTCAGCGCATGGCGAATGCGCGTTGATGATACATCCATGCCCGACGTCTCGACCAGCTCTGCAATTGTCACACCAAACCCAAGCGATACGCCTAGCGTCTTCAGAACCGAAACGTCGCCCGCGCGATCCTTGCCAAACCGGAAATCCGCACCAACCGTCACATGGGCCAGCCCAAGGCGATCCACGATGATCTCGCGAACGAATTCTTCGGGCGAGAGCGATGCAAGCGCGTCGTTGAATGCCAGTTCATACAGATGCGCGACCCCAAGCTTTTCAAGTCGATGGGCGCGGGCCGTCGCGCTCATCAATCGGAACGGCGGTGCATCGGCGTTGAAATACTCGCGCGGATGCGGCTCAAACGTGACCACGCCCAACGGCGCATCTGCCGCGCCAGCCGCGATCTCCAGAACCGCCTGATGCCCAAGGTGAACACCGTCAAAATTGCCAATCGCCGCGGTCGCGCCACGGTCGGCTGGATCAAGGTAAATGGTGTCTCTATGAATGCGCATGGCGACGGGCGTAGCGCCCCCGCGCGCGACCCGCAACCCTCAGTCGAACTTGCCCGACGGCGCAAGAACGGTTGCCTCGCCCTTCAGCACGGGTTTGCCGTTCACAAGGCAGCGCGTGTCGAGCGTGACACGGCGCTTGGCATAGTCGATCGAAACGACCTCGACCTCGGCTGTCACCATGTCACCGGGGCGCACGGGCGCCATGAATTTCAATGTCTGACCAAGGTACACAGTGCCGTGCCCGGGAAGCTGCTCGCCAATAACAGCCGAGATTAGCCCCGCCGTCAGCATTCCATGGGCAATGCGCCCTTCAAAGATCGTATCCATCGCATAGGCGTCATCCATATGCACCGGATTACGGTCGGTCGACACTTGGGCAAAAAGTTCGATGTCGAGGTCAGTCACTTCTTTCATCAGCGAGCGCATCATGCCCACTTCAAGGTCTTCGATGACGATGGTCCCGCGAGGGTGATTGTCCAACATCTCAGAATCCTTCCGCAACTTTTTGTCTTTCAAATGACGTCTTGCGCAACTTAATTACTTTTGCGCTGCAGAAAAGCAAGCGAAAAGATGCCGCAGGGCGGCATTTCTGAGATCAGCAAAGGTGGATTTTAAAGCGTCAGCGCTTGCGTTTCGACCTTGGGGCCAAGCCCGTCTTTCAGCGTCGTGTGGGTGGTTTCGACCGGGCGAAACATCATTACCGACAGCATCAACACAATCAAGACGCTCAGCGTCCAGATCGGAAGGCCCCCCGCCTCGTCTGACATGTTTGGCAACATGCGTTTACGTTTTGACAAGAAGTGCGGCAGAAAGAAGGCATTCGCACTTTGGAAACAGTCAGTTTCGGATAACGCGCGCGAACTTGTCGAAAATCGGCTCCGCACCAGCGATCAGCGAACCGCCTTCAAGCACGCTTTCACCGGGCGTCAATGCCTCGACAAAAGCGCCCGCTTCCCGTGCGATCAAAACGCCCGCTGCGATGTCCCAGATGTTGAGGTTACGCTCCCAATAGCCGTCATACCGCCCCGCCGCGACATAGGTCAAATCAAGCGCGGCCGCCCCGAACCGGCGAACGCCAGCAACCGCTGGCATGATGCGCGCCAAATCCTGCAATGTTTCCGGCAAATCAGCCCGGCCCCCGAACGGAATGCCCGTGGCAAAGACCGCTTCGATCATCTTGGTGCGATCCGACACACGCAACCGGCTCTCGTTCATCCACGCGCCCTGACCTTTTTCCGCAAAGAACAGCTCGTCTTTGGACGCGTCATAGACCACCGCCGAAACGATCTCGCCCTTGTGCTCAAGCGCAATGGACACCGCCCAATGCGGCAATCCGTGAAGGAAGTTCGTCGTGCCATCCAGCGGATCGACAATCCAGCGCCGGGTCGGGTCCTTGCCCTCCACGGGGTCGCTTTCCTCGCCAAGCCAGCCGTAATTCGGACGCGCCGCCGTAAGCTCATCGCGAATGATCTGCTCGGCGGCAATGTCCGCCCGGCTCACGAAATCGCCCGCGCCCTTCGACGACACCTGCAGGTTTTCAACCTCGCGAAAATCCTTCGAGAGAGAGCGACCGGCCTTGCGGGCGGCCTGTTTCATGACGGTGAGATTTGCGCTGCCCTGCATCGGAGGCCCCTTTTCATAACCGGGGCGGTTTACGGGGAAAGCCCTTGACCATCAAGGGAAAAGTCACGGAGCGCGCCCACCCGAATATCACGCGATACACATGTTAAGTATAAGTTTTAATGAGTTTTTATTTGCCGGAACAAGCGCGCCGCACGTACATCTTTCTCGGGGCAAGGATCGGTTATGAGTTTCTTCGACATTCGTCGATACCGCCAACAGGTGCGTCAGGCGGCAGAACTGAAAAGAAAAGACGTCACCAAACTGACATTGGTGGCGGCTGTCATCGCGACGATGATCTGGCTCTCCGGAATGCCAACTGCCGCCGCGGCGTTTTTCATCAGTGCGCTCGCAAGCCAGGTTCTTCACCTGCGCATTGATCAAAGTTTGCCCAAACGCGACGCCGACATGCCTGCGCGCACGATCTTCGCGCATTGGGTCATGCATTTCACGACAACGCTTGTTTTTGCCGCCCCCGCCCTCATTTTGGTGTTCCAACCCTCGGTGGCCTTTCTGTTGATCGGGCAGATATGGCTCTTTGGGTGCATCGTCCATCTGATTGGGGCCTATGCGCTGATCGGCTTTTATTGCTGGAGCCTGCTTGTCCCGATGGTTGCGACCGGCGTCGGCGCGGTCGTCCTCGCGTCGCAACAAACCTATGCGGCCGACAATCACCTCGCGATGATCCTGCTCGCGGCTGCGTTCTTCTGCTTCGCCTTGAACGTCATCGACGTGATCCGCCGAATGTCGCACAGCCGTGCGGACGTCTCAAAAGCGCGTGTGGCCGCCGAAGATCAGCTTGAGAAGCTCGAATTTCTAAACCGTCACGACCCCTTGACCGGGCTTCTCAATCGCGCCGCTTTTGACGCCGCCCTCGACGCGTTGATGGAAAACGAAGAACCCTGGGCGCCGGTCACCGTATTCCTCATTGATCTTGACGGGTTCAAACCGATCAACGACGCGTTTGGCCACGAGGCGGGTGATTTCGTCCTGCGCTCCGTTGCCACGCGCTTGCAAGCCTTCGAGAACGATGTCGGGGTTGCCGCCCGCCTTGGCGGCGATGAATTCGTCCTCGCCCGCCCCGATCTTGCCGGGGAAGCGCGCGCGCTCGAACTCGGGCAGGATATCGCGCTTGCACTGTCGTCGCCGGTCAGTCGCAATCAGCAAAACCTCACCGTTGGTGCGTCGGTCGGCGTCGCGCTGTCGGATGCGGGCAAGACAAGCACCACCGAACTTTGCAGTCAGGCCGACCGCGCCATGTACAGCGCAAAAGCCTCGCCCGAAGACTCTGTGCGTCTCTTTAATAAGGAATTGCACGCCCCGCGGATCGGTCTGAAAGAAAAAGCGCTCATCGAAACCGCCCTCGAACAAGGCGAAATCCGCCCGTTTTATCAGCCGAAAACATCGCTTCTGGACGGCCAGCGCCACGGCTTTGAGGCGCTTGTGCGTTGGGTGCAACCGGACGGACGCATCGTGACTCCGAACGACCTCATGCCGCTTGTGAACGAGTTTGGGCTGCAACAGGCCCTTACCACCTCGATGGCCAACCAAGTCATGCGCGATCTCAAAATTATGAAACACGGCGGCATCGAACCCGGCAAAGTCTCGATCAACATTCCCGAATGCACTCTGGCCACGCGCGCGGGCCTTGAAGACATCACGCAATTATTGTCCCGAAACAGCGATGCACGCCGCAACATCGTTCTGGAGATTACTGAGGACGTCGTGATCTCGCGCGCCGCCGACGTCGTCGTGCAATCCATCGACCTGCTGTCACGCGCCGGGATAGACATTTCGCTCGATGATTTCGGCACCGGATACGCCTCGTTCCAACACTTGCGCGAAGTGCGCTTTGACGAGCTGAAAATTGACCTCAGCTTCGTCGCCGAACTCGGCCAAAACCCCAAGAATGACGTGATCGTCGAAGGCTTCCTCTCCATGGCACAGGGCCTTGGCGCCCGCGTCGTCGCCGAAGGCGTGGAAACGCTTGAACAGGCGGAAATGCTCAAAGAAATGGGATGCGGCATCGCGCAAGGCTATCTGTTCGGTCGGCCCAGCGCCTTGAGTGACTACATGATATCGAATGTTCGACCCAAGCGTCAGGTCACGACAAGACCGGTTTCCGAACGCGCCTAAGGGGTGCCCTGAACACCACTGCCGTGGCGTAACGGCCCTCAACTCCACAGATTTTCGTAGCAATTTGCGCGATTTATCGTTTATCCATGCCCCACGGGGACGATCACTTCTCAAAATAAGTGGAGCGAGACGTGGAACAGATATTAGCACAATTGATCGGTGGCGCCGTTGGTGGTGTCGGTGGCGGTAAAGTCGCCAAAGGCGGCGACATGGGGAGCATTGGCAACCTGATCGCGGGTGCCGTTGGCGGTGTTGGCGGCGGGCAGTTGCTGGGCGGGCTTCTTGGCTCGGGCGCGGCGGCGGCAGGCGGCATGGATATTGCCAGCATGGCCAGTTCGTTGGTCGGTGGTGGCGTGGCCGGCATGGTTGTGCAGGTCGTGGTCGGCATGATCGTCAAGAAAATGCGCGGCTAACGCACACTACATTCAACAGACCTTGGGCGGACCTAATCTGCCCAGGGCCCGTGAAATCCAACCCCATCGCGATCCACGCGCTCAAACCCATGGCGCCCAAAGAAATCGCGTTGCGCCTGGATCAAATCGGTCGTGCCGCGCGCACGCCGGATCGTATCAAAATAGGATAACGCGGCGGCCATCGCAGGCACCGGCTCACCGGCGGCAACGGCCTGCCCGACAACCCGGCGCAACGCCGGAACCGACCCCTCCAGCATGGCGGCAAAAACCGGCGTCAGGATCAGCTGATCCTCTGGCATACCCGCCCGCGCGGCGGTCGATATGTCGTCAAGCAATGCAGAGCGGATGATGCAGCCCGCGCGCCAGATCTCCGCCACCCGCGCCAGATCGAGCGACCATTCAAACGCATCCGAGGCCGCGGCCAAAAGCGCCAGCCCCTGCCCGTACCCGATAATTCGAGCCGCCAAAAGCGCGTCTTCCAAATCCGTGTCTGAGACATCCACAGACCCCGGATCTTGCGGAAATTCCGCCTCGCCCAAACGCCGCGTTTCGCGCGCCGCAGACCAGGATCGCGCAGCCACCGCCGCCTCGATCGTGGTCGCCGATTGCCCAAGCTTCAACGCCTCGATCAGCGTCCAGCGCCCCGTGCCCTTTTGCCCGGCCTGATCAAGGATCACATCCACCGCCGGCTTGCCAGTTTCGGCATCCACGGCGCTCAGAATTTCACCTGTTATTTCAATAAGATACGACTG
>CALLWO010000196.1 GCA_938016355.1 uncultured Boseongicola sp.
CATGTGTTCCTGAGGGCACCGCGTGCGGACGCGATTTACGAGGCCTTCGCAGAACATGGGGTGACGCATTTATGCGGCGCACCGATCATCATGTCATTGATTTCTGAGGCTCCGAGCGAGGTTAAGCGCGACTTTCCGCAAGCGATCAAGATGATGACGGCCGCCGCGCCGCCGCCTGCGTCGGTCATTGCCGCGATGGAAAAGATGGGCATATCGGTGACTCATGTTTACGGGCTGACCGAGGTTTACGGGCCTGCGGTGGTTTGCGCTGAGAAACCGCATTGGAAAGACCTGCCTTTGGAAGAGCAGGCCCGCTTAAAGGCGCGCCAAGGGGTGGCGTATGAACTGGAAGAAGACGTGTTGGTGCTGGATTCTGAGACCGGCCAGCCCGTGCCGTGGGACGGTGAAACGCTAGGCGAGATCGCCTTTCGCGGGAACATCGTCATGAAGGGGTATTTCAAGCAACCCGAAGAAACGGCGAAATCGTTCAGGAACGGCTGGTTTTGGACGGGCGACATCGCGGTTCAGCACCCTGATGGCTATGTCGAAATTCGGGATCGCGCCAAGGATATCATCATCTCAGGCGGCGAGAATATCTCGTCGATCGAAGTTGAGGCGGCACTTTATTCGCATCCTGACGTGAGCCTGGCTGCGGTGGTTGCGATGCCGGACGACAAATGGGGCGAGGTGCCGTGCGCGTTTGTTGAACTGGTCGCCGGTGCCCAAGCCACGGAAGACGCGCTTTTGGCCCATGCAAGGGAAAATCTGGCGGGGTTTCAGAGGCCCAAGAAAATCATCTTTGGCGAATTGCCAAAAACCTCTACCGGCAAAATTCGCAAGAATGAGCTGAGAGATCGTATCCGATAGACGCGGTTATCCGTCCCCACATAAATTCCGAACAGAGTACTCTTGTAATGAACGACACACCCTCGTTTTCGAATGTCAGCTTTGGCACGCAAATCCGCAAATCCCCGTTCACCGATGCCGCATTGCGTTGGGGGGCGAAGGGTTTTTCAGTTTATAATCACATGTATATCCCGCGCGATTTTGGCGACCCGGTTCAGAATTTCTGGAACCTCGTGAACGAAGCGATTTTATGTGATGTTTCCGTTGAGCGTCAGGTCGAGATTACGGGGCCGGATGCGGGTGCGTTTACCCAGTTTTTGAGCTGTCGCGATCTGTCCAAAATGCAGGTAGGGCAATGTAAATACGTGCTGATCACCGATCAGGACGGTGGAATTATCAACGATCCGATCCTGCTGAAACTCGCCGAGGACCGGTTTTGGTTGTCCATCGCAGACAGTGACGTTTTGCTCTGGGCTAAAGGCGTGGCGCTGAATTCTGGCTTTGATGTGACAATCAGCGAGCCGGATGTCTCGCCGCTTCAGCTTCAGGGGCCCAAATCGCGCGATATTCTCCGGGCTGCGTTTGGCGATGGACCGGCGGATTTGAAATATTACTGGTTTCAGGAATTGAACTGGGACGGGATCCCTTTGGTCATTTCCCGTACCGGTTGGTCAAGCGAGCTTGGCTATGAAATTTTCCTGACCGATGGATCGGCTGGCGATCGGCTTTGGGAGCATCTTATGGCTGTCGGCGGGCCGATGGGCTTGCGACCGGGCCATACGTCATCCATTCGTCGGATCGAAGCGGGTATGATGTCGTATCACGCTGACATGACGCTTGCGAACAACCCCTTTGAGCTTGGGTTGGATCGACTGGTTGATCTGGACATGGAGACGGAATTTGTCAGCAAATCCGCCCTTTCGCGGATAAAGGCGAGCGGTGTCACTCAACGCCTCGTTGGCTTGGAAATCGACGGTGAGCCGCTTGTTGGGTCCAACGATGCGTTTTGGTCTGTGCTTAGCGACGGCCAGAAAGTTGGGTATGTCACGTCATCGGTGTATTCACCGCGGCTGGCAAAGAACATTGCGCTGGCCATGGTTTCGACCGGGGCTTCGGGTCAGGGGAGCGCAGTAACGGTTGAAACCAATGTCGGGCCACGACCCAGCACAATTGTGCCGGTGCCGTTTTATGACCCCAAAAAATCGCTCGCCAGCAAAAGTTAAGCGCCGAATTCATTCAATCGTTGCCGCTTGGCGTCACGCGCGGCTTCGACGCGTGACATGTTGCAACGGCAGAAAATCCACGTTCGCGCCAGATGTCCCGTCGAATACCGTCGGCTAAACCAAAGCGGCATGAAATATTCAGAGGCGGTAATTAAGAGGGTCTCTTCAAGGCTTCCAAAGCGTCATCCACTGTGTCGGCCACTTGATAAAACGCGGCGATAGAAGCGTCGGCAAACCCTTCTTTGATGACGTGTTTGATCAATGCGACCAGCGGATCCCAATAGCCATCGACGTTCAAAAGCACGATTGGTTTGTTATGCAGTCCAAGCTGTGCCCATGTCAGGACCTCAAAAAACTCATCCAGCGACCCGGCGCCGCCGGGCAGAACCACGACGGCATCAGCGTTCATGAACATCACCTTTTTGCGCTCGTGCATGGTTTCAGTGATGATCCGGTCGCCATAGATGCCGCGCGGCGCTTCTCGGTTCAAAAGGTGGGTCGGAATGACGCCAAGGGTTTGTGCCCCGGCCTTGGTGGCTGCATCGGCAACAGCCCCCATCATGCCGACATCGCCAGCGCCATAAACCAAGCGCCACTTGCTCTCGGCAATGGCGTGGCCCAATGCCCGTGCGGCCTTGAGGTACTCTGGCGAAGCGCCATTGCGTGATCCGCAATAGACACAGAGTGAAAACGCGGTGTGGGTCATGGCAAATGCCTCTGGCTAAAGGGTTTTGACCCCTGATACCGGTGTTGCTATTGTCGCTCAAGCGTTGTGCGGGACAAGTGACGTCAGCAGCGCTTTTTGGGGATGTGGCCTGACAGGCAGGGGAGACGCGCGTGAAAGCGACTTGGGTTGGTGGAGCCGTATTGGCTATCATCGCAATCGTGCTGGCACTTTTGTTCTGGCGGCAAAATGGTGCGGAGAGCGAAATCGCGCAGCCGGTGGTGCCAGAGGCGCCGGCAGTTGAGAGCGACGTTGTCGTCGAGGATGAGGGCGTAGTAGTTGACGAGCCGCCCGCCGAGGATGCCACAGAGAGCGAGCAAGCCGCGACGGAGCCGGATGCGCCGACATCAAGTGCGGCGGTTTACGACATTGTGCGCGTGGAGCCGGATGGAGAAACCGTCATCGCCGGGCGCGCAACGCCGGGGTCCAAAATCGTGTTGAAATTGGATGGCGAAGTCGTTGGCGAAAGCCAGGCAGATGCCGTTGGGAATTTCGTGGCGCTTCTTTCTCTTGGGGTGTCGGACTTGCCGCGCGTGTTAACCCTCACAGAGACACTCGCGGATGGATCTGTTTTGGAAGCGGATGGCTCGCTGATCCTTACGCCAAGTCCGAAAATTGCGGAAGCCGAAGTCACGCCCGAGCCAAGCGATGCCGTTGCTGAAATTGCGGAATCGGCGACGGAGGATGCGCCGGGCGACAGCACAGAAACGGACCTGGCCGCGAGTGACGCCGCCGAAGCTGAAACAAATGTAGAGACCGCTGAAACGGAAGCCGTTGAGACGCCGGTTGCCGAGACGATGGAGGAAGAGGCGGCCGATGTCACCGAAGTGGCCGAAGCCGACGTTGCGCAATCTGATGAGAATGAGACCGCTCAGGAAACGGTGGTTGTCGTTGAGGCGGATGCCA
>CALLWO010000197.1 GCA_938016355.1 uncultured Boseongicola sp.
AACCGAACCTTGGCGAGTTTGAATGTGCAGGCTTATGACGCGGTGAAGCATGGGGCGCTGTCGTTGACGGCGGATGCGCGCGTTGGCCTGAAAGCGCTTTCGGGGGCTTTGGACGGCTATGCGGCACCGGCTGTTGCTGCTGAGTTGAAACGTGATTGGTTTGCAAAAGTTGATCCGTTGACGTCGCCACCGAGCGACACAAACGCGCTTCCAACAGACATGCAGGTTGTTGGCGCTGTGCAGCGCGCGAGCGATGAAAAGACGATTGTAATGGGTGCGGCAGGAACGATGCCGGGCGAGCTTCACAAGCTTTGGAAAGCGTCGGGGCCGGGGTCTTATCACATGGAATATGGCTTTTCATGCATGGGGTACGAAATCGCTGGTGCCATTGGTATCAAGATGGCCAACCCGGAGCGCGACGTGATCGCGATGGTGGGTGACGGCAGCTATATGATGGCGAATTCTGAGCTGGCGACGGCTGTCATGATGGGGACCAAGATCACAGTCGTGATCACGGACAACCGTGGGTTTGGATGTATCAACCGGCTTCAAATGGGCACTGGTGGAGAGCAGTTTAACAATCTGCTCGATACGGCCTATCATGTGAACCCGTCGGCGATTGATTTTGCCGCTCACACGGCGAGCATGGGTGCAGAAAGCGTTCATGTCGGCTCAATCGCAGAGCTTGAAGAGGCGCTTCGCGCGGCGAAGGCGTCGGACAAAACAACCGCGATTGTCATTGATACCGACCCCTATCCGACGACGGAATTCGGGGGAAGTTGGTGGGAAGTTGCTGTTCCGGAAGTGAGCGAGCGGGAAACCGTGCGTGAAGCGCGGGCAGCTTACGAAACGGGCCGCGCGGCGCGCAACAAGACTTGACCTTGAGCGCGCGCGCCGATTTGGTCAGAGCCTGAAACGTGAGGGCTGAGCTTTGAGCAAATTGTTGTGCAAGCCGCGAGGATCGCGCGGGCAAATTCATGACATCACCCCCCAATCAGCGGATTGGGGGTATGTCGGCTTTGCGGTTCATAAGTTGGCCAAGGGCGAGCGGGTTGTGCAAGAAACGGGTGAGCGCGAGGCAATTTTGGTCCTGGTCGAAGGCAAGGCAGAAATGACTGCCGGGCAACATGAATTTGGCGAACTTGGCGACCGGATGGATGTGTTCGAGCGCACCCCACCGCACTGCGTTTATGTTCCGAACGGGACAGACTGGACGGCAAAGGCCACGACAGACTGCGTCTTGGCGGTCTGCACAGCGCCCGGTCGCGGAAATTATCCGCCCGCTCAGATTGGGCCCGTTGGAATCGAGCTGGAGCCGCGTGGGTCTGGAACAAATACACGATATATCAATAACATAGCGATGGAAGGTCGCGATGTTGCGGACAGCCTTTTGGTCACGGAAGTCTTTACCCCGGCAGGTCATTGGTCGAGCTATCCGCCTCACCGTCATGACGAAGATGACTACCCGAACATGACATATCTTGAAGAAACCTATTACCACCGTTTGAAGCCATCACAGGGGTTCGCGGTGCAGCGTGTCTGGACGGAAGATGGTTCGCTGGATGAAACGATTGCGGTATCGGATCACGATGTGGTGCTGGTTCCAAAAGGGCATCATCCGTGCGGCGCGCCTTATGGGTACGATCTTTACTATCTGAATGTTATGGCCGGACCGCTTCGAAAATGGCGGTTTAACAATCATCCAGATCATGACTGGATCGCAAAGCGCGACGCGGGCGAATAGGGCTAAAGCGCGCGGCCTTCGACTTTGGATTCCAATCGGAGAATGGCTTGCGCCAACCCTTCGGCGTTAGGATTTATCAGTTCGACTTCTCGCCAAACCGCGAGCGCGCCTTCGGGTTTGCCGATCTCTTCAAATATCAGGGCAAGCCCGCTCATCGCGCCAAAATGGCGGGGGTTCAAAGCCAGAGTTTTACGGATGTCCTCCAGCGAGAGGCCGTACATGCCGTTTTGGAAATGCGCGGTCGCGCGGGCGTTGTACCCTTCGGCAAATTGCGGTGCGTGATCGATCAGCGCCGAGAAATGTTCAATCGCTTTTGTCATGTCTCCGGCTTCCATGGCGTCGCGGCCACGATCCAAAAGGAGGTCCATCGCATCCGAACCAGAGCGTGACCACAACGCATAAATGCGGCCCTCGATCTGATTTGCGGCTGCCTCATCTGCGGACTTCAGACCTTCGAACAATGCTTCGAGTTCGGCTTCGTCGGCGTGTAATGGGGTCAGGAAAGCCAGACTTGTTATTAATGCCGCAACGGCACATTTGAGATATGAGCGCAAAAGTAACATGTCGTAACAGAGATTAACGCATGATGCGGAAAATGCGAGGCCTGATGCCTCACGATCTTGGGAGAACGATGAATGAGTGACGTAATTGAACACGCGGTCGCCGCGATGAATGAGAAACTGGATGGCAGCGGTTTTGAAGGCACTGCAAAATTTGTCATCGAAGATGAAGGCGCGATCATGCTGGATTCCGATGGCGCCCGCGCGGCTGACGATGAAGCAGAGGTCACAATGACCGCCGACGCTGAAACGTTTCGCGCGATCCTGGACGGCGAACTGAACCCAACCGCCGCCTTTATGGGCGGTCGTTTGAAGATTGATGGCGACATGGGAGCCGCGATGCGGCTTGGTTCGGTGCTGTCCTGACACCGAACGCGCCCTTTGATGCGCCCCTTGCGGAGGGGCCGACCGACGCGAAAGCGTATTGGGTCAATGCCTCCGATGGCGTGCGGCTTCGCTTTGGCCACTGGCCGTCAAGCGGCCAAAAGGGCACGATTTTGCTGTTCAACGGGCGCAGCGAGTACCTTGAAAAGTATGGGCGCATTGCAAGTGAGATCACGGCGGCAGGCTATCATCTGGTTTCGATAGACTGGCGAGGGCAAGGGCATTCAGACCGGTTGTTATCCGACCGACGGCTTGGATACGTCGGGTCTTTTCAGGATTATCAACGCGATGTTGAGGCGTTCATTTCGGCAGTTGATGCGTTGGAGTTGCCGGGTCCCCGGTTTCTGATCGGGCATTCGATGGGTGGCGCGATCAGCTTGCGTTCGCTTATCAATGGTCTTGACGTGAAGGCTGCGGTGTTTTCGGCCCCGATGTGGGGGATATTCGTTCCAAAACATCTTCGGTTACTGTCGCATGTATTGCCCAAGCTTGCGGACAAGTTTGGTCAACAGACGCAGATACTGTTGGGAATGTCCTCGAAAAGCTACGTGCTTGCGACGGCTTTCGAAGACTTGAAGCTGACCACGGATATGGATCACTTTGAATACCTGAAACGCCACGCCCTGGCGGATGAAGATTTCGCGTTGGGTGGGGCGACATATCAATGGTATCGCGAGGCGCGGCAAGAAACGCGGTCATTCCGAAATGCGCGGCTGCCGGATATTCCCGCGCAGGTCTATGTGGGCGCGCAAGAGGGGATTGTGGATCGCAAGGCCATCGCCCGGATCAGCAATACATGGCCCACGTGTGAACGGATTGTTGTTCCGGACTCAAAGCATGAACTGATGATGGAAGCGCCGATTCCACGTCAGGCGTTTATGGATGGGATGGTTGAGTTTTTTGCGAAAAACGCTGACTGATCAGACTTTTACGCCAACAAATGCATCTCGAAGCGCTTCCGACCACGCGCGACTCATCTCGTTAAACGTTTCATCCTGATCCATGATCCGCCGGCTTTCCGTTACGCGACAGGCGTCTTTTTCGATAACGGCGAGGTCCAATGGCATCCCGACGCTCAAGTTCGAGCGGAGTGTGGAATCCATGCTGAGGAGAACCGCTTTCTTGGCGTCAGCAAGGGAAGTTTCCGTCGTCACGACACGGTCGAGAATGGGTTTGCCGTATTTATGCTCGCCGATTTGCAAGTAGGGCGTGTCAGCCGTGGCTTCGATGAAGTTGCCCTCTGGGTATATCAGAAACATGCGCATCTCGCCGTCTTTGCGCTGCCCTGCAACGATCATGGAGGCGGATGCGCTGGAGGCGTTTGACCCCATGCGATTGGCTATTTTTTCGCTTGTTTCGCTTAAGGTTTGGCCGATCATTTGCGCAACTTGGAGCATTGTGGGCGCAAGCAGGATAGATGACTTTGGTGTGGCCTCGGTGTCTGTTGCCGCTTCGTCCAGCTTGGCGAGAGTCGTCTGCGTGACGCTTAGACTGCCTGCGGTCATGATAAGGATAATGCGCTCACCGGGCACTTCGAAGGAGAACATCTTGCGATAGGTCGAGATATTGTCGAGCCCGGCATTCGTGCGCGTGTCGCTCAGGCAAACAATGCCTTCATTCAACATCAATCCGACGCAATATGTCATGGGGGGACCTTTTCCGAAATCTTCGCACGTTCTAGGCGCAGCACCATTCACGCGCAAGCCGGAGCTTGGACAAACTTCGACGGGCAACGACATCGTCTGAGGTATGCGAAACGGCGATGTTTACTAAAATTTGAATTAAATGAGGCGTGGACCCCACCCGGTCCACGCCTCAGCCCCACCCAGTCGGCGCAGGCGGCCGGGACGGGCCGGACCAAACGCCGTGAGCATTACGGTGCTTTCGACGGCGCAACGAACGCCTGTCGAAAGCAATCGGGTCGACCTTTGGTCACACCCGAGGGAAACTCTATTTGAGTGAAATGGGTTAGGCTGCTCTGCGGCCGGTGAGAGCGGCCGCTAGAAGCAAATCTGAACACACTTGGCTTGATGATAAACCCATCGATCAAACCGAACACTCTTTAAACAACTGACCGCCGGAGACTGCGATCAAAGCAGCGGGACACTTGCTGCTTTCGACTTTTCTACGGCATAAATGTGGCCGAATTTGGGCTGGTTTCACGAATATTGACGCTCAAACGGAAACGATTACTGCGGATGCGACGAGATCGTTTCTCATTTTCGATCAATCAGGTGTTTTTCGGGAATTCGTCCGCTGTAATGGGGCAAAATCATGCCGAACGAATTGCCGGGTGATTCACGAATAAACCACCCGGTATTCTGTTATCCGGCGTCTTTGTAGCTGACCTGTTTGACGTCTGCGTCGGGGTCCGATTTCTGACGACGGACCAACAACCGGTTGAGCGCATTCACGTAAGCTTTCGCGCTTGCCACAACCGTGTCAGTGTCGGCGGATTGGCCGGTTGCAATGCGTCCGTCTTCTTCCATACGAACGCTGACCGTGGCTTGCGCGTCTGTGCCCTCTGTCACGGCATGGACCTGATAGAGTTGCAGGCGCGCGTCATGGGGGAAGAGTTCCTTGACCGCATTGAAGGTCGCATCGACCGGGCCGTCGCCTTGAGCCGTCGTCTGTTGATCGACACCGTCGATTGTCAGCGTCAGATCGGCGGATTGCGGCGCTTCGGTACCGCAGATGACGCGCAGAAATTTCACCTGAATGCGGTCGTGCGCTTTGCCGGATTCCTGATCGCGCATCAAAGCCAGCAGATCGTCTTCAAAAACCTCTTTCTTCCGGTCGGCGAGGGCTTTGAACCGCACAAATACGTCGTTCAACTGGTTATCGGCCAAATCAAAGCCAAGGTCGGCCAGCTTTGAACGCAAGGCGGCGCGACCGGAATGCTTGCCCATTACAATATTGGTTTCCGTCAGCCCGACATCCTCGGGGCGCATGATCTCGAACGTTTCGGCGTTTTTGAGCATGCCGTCCTGGTGAATGCCGCTTTCATGGGCAAAGGCGTTCTTGCCGACAATGGCCTTGTTGTATTGAACGGCAAAACCGCTGACCGTCGCGACGCGGCGCGATATGTGCATCAGTTTGGTGGAATCGACGCCGGTTGAAAACGGCATGATGTCACCGCGGACGCGCATTGCCATGACGACTTCCTCCAGCGCGGTGTTGCCTGCACGTTCGCCCAATCCATTGATCGTGCACTCAATTTGGCGCGCGCCACCTTCGACGGCCGCCAGAGAGTTTGCCGTGGCCATACCGAGATCGTTATGACAGTGGGTCGCAAAAATCACGTCATCGGCGCCGGGCACGACCTCAATCAGTTTTCGAATGAGGTCTGCGCTTTCGCGCGGCGCGGTGTAGCCGACGGTGTCGGGAATGTTGATTGTTGTGGCACCCGCCTTGATCGCGATTTCAACGACGCGGCAAAGATAATCCCACTCGGTCCGAGTCGCGTCCATCGGCGACCATTGAACATTGTCGCAGAGGTTGCGCGCGTGGGTAACGGTGTCATGGATCCGCTCGGCCATCTCGTCTTTGTTCAAGTTCGGGATCGCGCGGTGAAGCGGTGACGTGCCGATAAATGTATGGATGCGTGGTTTGCCCGCATGACGGACCGCATCCCAGCAACGGTCGATATCCTTGAAGTTGGCGCGCGCCAGACCGCAAATCACCGATTCTTTCGAAAGTTTGGCAATCTCTGAAACCGCTTCGAAGTCGCCTTCTGACGCGATGGGAAAACCAGCTTCGATGATATCGACGCCCATCTCATCGAGCAGGCCCGCAATCTCCAGCTTTTCAGAGTGGCTCATGGTCGCGCCCGGAGATTGTTCGCCGTCGCGCAATGTCGTGTCGAAAATCAACACATGGTCTTTTGTCGGTGTCATTTTGATAAATCCTTGTCCTTAGCTGTTTTGGCGGCGCCTGAGTTCCCTCTGAGCGGTCGCGCCAAAAGGCACGCTCAGAGGCGGCTAAGGAGAAGTAGCAAGCCAGCGCGCAAGTCTGCGCAATGTGGAGATATGATGGTATTCTGGCTCATGAGCGGACGATAGGATTGGGATGGGCGCTTGTAAAGAACGATTTTAACTCGCTTTGTTTTGCGTTGTATCTTTGGCTTAAGGAACGGAAAAATCAGCGAAATGTTGTGATACCCGCCAAAGGTGTCGGATGTCGCCCGCTAAGTTTGACGGGCGCTCAGAAGCAGCTAGATAGAAATTCAATGAAGAATGCATTGATCATCGGCGACACGGGCGGAATCGGTTCTGCAATCTCGAAAGAGCTTCGATCTCGCGGCGCAAACATTGTCGGTTTGTCGCGATCCCGCGATGGGCTTGATGTCACTGATGAAGCAAGCATCGTCCGCCTTTTCGCAGCTCTCACGGGACCATTTGACTTGGTGTTTGTGGCATCAGGCGCTTTGGACCCAAGCGGTGATCGGCCGGAGAAATCTATTCGTGATGTGTCCTCTAATGCGATGGCAAAAGCGTTCGAAGTGAACGCGATCGGACCCATGCTGATTTTGAAACACGCGTTGCCTTTGATGGCAAAGAATGAGCGATCCGTCTTCGCCGCCCTGTCGGCGCGGGTTGGATCCATCGGAGACAACAGACTTGGTGGATGGCACAGTTATCGTGCGTCCAAGGCTGCGCTGAACCAATGCATCCACGGCGCGGCGATTGAAATGAA
>CALLWO010000198.1 GCA_938016355.1 uncultured Boseongicola sp.
TCTTCGGCAAACCAGCGAGGGTCGCAATGGCCGTGGGGCGAAACAATCGGAAGATCGCGCGTCGCCTCATAGATCTTCTCTGCGCGCCCGTTCGACAAGTTCATTGCATTTCCCTTTTCACCCTCGACACGAACGATCCTAGCCAAAACTCCTGCACGAGTGAATCTTTCTCTTTTGCAGCGTCGACAAACCTGCAACCATTTGTTCAGAGGGAGAATTACCGATGAAAATCGTCCTTGTCGGACATGGAATGGTTGCCGGGACGCACCTCGCGGCAATATCCGCGAGTGCAACACTCAATCTGCACGGGATTGCCGGTCGGGATCCGTCGCGCGCCAAAGCCTTCGCCAAGGAAAACGCACTTCGGTGCAAGGTTTACAGTTCCATCGAGGACGTCGCCAACGATCCAGACGTCGACTTCGCAATAGTGACGACTCCTCCCAATGCGCGGCGGGAGATCATCGAAACCCTCGCCGCTTGCGGCAAGCCAATCCTGATGGAAAAACCGGTTGAGCGAACCCGAAATGCCGCATCGCAATTGGTCGAGATTTGTGAACATGCAAACGTCCCGCTTGGCATCGTTTTTCAACACCGCGCGCGCGACGTGAGCCGAGAACTCAAGTCACGAATTGAACACGGTGAACTTGGCGACATCATCGCCACAGAGATCCGGGTGCCGTGGTGGCGCGATCAAAGCTATTACGATGAACCGGGGCGAGGCACCTATGCCCGCGACGGTGGTGGCGTCATGATCAGTCAGGCGATCCACACGCTCGACTTGGCGCTTTGGCTTTTGGGCCCTGTGGTTTCGCTACAAGCGATGATGCACAAAACGCCGCTTCACGATCTCGAAGCAGAAGACTGGGCGGGCGCGCTTCTTAAGTTCCAAAACAATGCGGTCGGCACTCTGTACGCGACCACGGCTGACTTCCCGGGCGGCGCTGAGAGTATTTCCATCCAAGGAAGCCGCGCGCGTGCCCACCTTGAAGCCGGGGTGCTGACCATCAATCACCTGGACGGGCGCACAGACTCGTTCGGTGCCGCATCGGGCACAGGCGGCGGCGCGGACCCGATGGCGTTCACCCATGCTTGGCACCAAACCGTCATTGAAGACTTTGCGCTGGCGATAACTGATCGACGCAACCCCCTTTGCACAGGTCGCGAGGCGCTCAACGTTCACGCGGTGATCGAGGCCATGACCGAAGCCAGCAGAACCGGAACGACCACCAATATTCACGTTTTAAATCAATCGGGTGCCCAATGATCAGCGTTGCTATTCTTGGTGCCGGGATCGGGCAAGAGCACCTGACGGCCTATCGCGCATTGCCCCACCAATTTGACGTCAAATGGATCATAGACCGTGACGACAGCCGCGCACGCGCACTCGACCCCGACATAGCCATTGCACAAGACATCGACGTCGCAATTGCCGACGCCACCGTTGATCTGATTGACATCTGTTTGCCGCCCCATCTGCACGTTCCCGTGGCGCTCAAAGCCTTGGCGGCCGGAAAGCACGTGATTTGTGAAAAGCCGATAGCGACCTCGCTGGCGGATGTGGACAGGTTGCGCGCCGCGCTCGGCGCTGCAAACGGTCAGTATTTCCCGATGTTCCAATATCGCTGGGGGCCGGGACACGCGGCTTTGCGGGCGATGATCGACAAGGGGCTTGCTGGCAAACCTCAAACGGGTGCAATCGAAACCCATTGGTCGCGCGCGGCAGATTACTACGCTGTGCCTTGGCGTGGCACCTGGGACGGCGAACAAGGCGGCGCTATCCTTGGCCACGCGATCCACGCCCATGATTTACTGCGTCACTTTATGGGGCGCATTACATCTCTTTCCGCCATGCTCGACACGCGCATCAACGACATAGAAGTCGACGATTGCGCGGCCATTGCCTTTCAACTCGACGGCGGCGCATTGGTGACAAGTTCGATCACGCTGGGCGCGGCAACGGACGAAACGCGTCTCCGGTTTGTTTACGAAAATCTGACGGCCACATCCGGAACTAGCCCATATGCGCCGGGCAACGGGTCCTGGACATTCAAGGCCCGCGACCCAAAGCATCAGGCTGCGATTGATGAGATTGTCGCGCACCACAAATCCGCACCTGTTGGCTTCGTCGGCGCTTTCTCCGCAATTGGCGACGCCATCACCGGAAAGCCCGGGCGCGAAGTGACATTTGACGACGGCGCTGCTTCAATTGAACTCGTCACCGCGATCTATCATGCTGCACGAACCGGGACACAGGTCGCGCTTCCATTGCCCGCAGATCACCCACTAAGAAAAGGTTGGCAACCATGAGACAATGTTGGCGCTGGTTCGGCCCGAATGACCCCACCAAGCTCGCCGATTTGCACATGGTCGGCGTCGAAGGGATCGTGACCGCGCTCCACGACCTCCCCCCGGGCGAGGTTTGGACCACCGAGCGGATCAATGATCGCAAGCAAATGATCGAAAATGCGGATCTGACTTGGGATGTGATCGAAAGCCTGCCCGTCAGTGAAACCATCAAGACCCAAGGGCCCGAAACCGCGCACCACATCGACGCCTACAAAGAGTCCTTGCGCAATCTCGCCGCAGCCGGGCTCAAAACAGTGTGCTACAATTTCATGCCGATCCTTGACTGGACCCGCACGATGATCCGAACGCCGCAGCCCCACGGCGGAACCGCAATGTCGTTTGACCTGATCGACTTTGCTGTCTTTGATGTGTTCATTCTTGAGCGGCGCGGTGCAGAAAATGACTATTCTGACGAACTACGCGCCATTGCGACCACACATTTCGAAAGCATGAGCGAAGCGCGGCGCAGCGAAATTGGCAAGACAATCGTTATGGGGTTACCCGGCGCGAATGATGGATGGTCGTTGCAGGATGTCCGGGACCGGCTCGCCGCCTACGACGGGATCGACACCGCGCAGCTACAACGCAATCTCATCGACTTTTTGGCCGAAGTCGCCCCGGTCGCCGACGATCTTGGCATGCGGCTCTGCTGCCATCCCGACGATCCGCC
>CALLWO010000199.1 GCA_938016355.1 uncultured Boseongicola sp.
AAGCCATTCCAGTTCGAGGGCGCCAAGCGGATGCGTCAGGCCGAAGAAGGCATCGAAGCGCTTCAGAAAATGGTCGACACTTTGATCATTATCCCCAACCAGAATCTTTTCCGTCTGGCCAATGAAAAAACCACCTTCACCGAAGCGTTTTCTATGGCGGATGATGTGCTTTACCAAGGCGTCAAAGGCGTGACCGACCTGATGGTCCGTCCGGGCCTGATCAATCTCGACTTCGCTGACGTACGCGCTGTTATGGATGAAATGGGCAAGGCGATGATGGGCACCGGCGAAGCAACCGGCGAAGACCGCGCGGTTCAGGCGGCTGAGAAAGCCATTGCCAACCCACTCCTTGACGAGATCAGCCTCAAAGGCGCCAAGGGCGTTCTTATCAACATCACCGGCAGCGAAGATCTTACACTCTTCGAACTTGATGAAGCGGCCAACCGTATTCGCGAAGAAGTCGATGCAGACGCCAACATCATCGTCGGTTCGACGCTTGATACCGGCATGGACGGCACCATGCGCGTCAGTGTTGTGGCCACAGGCATCGATGCCAACGTCAAAGCCGAACAGCCTCCGGTTCAGCGCCGCAAGTTGTCCGAGCCTCTGTCCCAGACGCCGGCTCCTGCACCCGCGGAAGCACCGGTTGCTGCGCAGCCCGCAGTGGCAGCGCAAGTCGTCGAAGAGCCGGGTCTCTTCGAAGATTTTCAAACCGCAGCCGAAGCAGCGCCCGTTGCCGAAGATGGACTTCCAGCACCTGCCTATCAGCCGCAGCAGTTCGAGCAGCCGGCACCTGCGCCAGCCGCCGAAGCTGCGCCAACATTCGTGCGCTCAGCAAACCAACGCCCGGCTCCAGGAACGCCAACGCCTGAAGCGCTCGCCCGTCTTGAGCGTGTTACAGGCCGGGTGCCAGGCTCTATGGCGGCGCATCAGCCGGGTCCGGCTCAGGTCGCCCCACAAGAACCGGCACCACGCCCCGGCGCTGTCGATGAACGCCCGCGGTTTGGCATTAACACGCTGATCAATCGAATGTCCGGTGCGTCCGGAGGGGGCGAAGCCCGCCCTCAACCGGTCCGCCAGCAGCCACCAATGGCCCGTCTTGAAGCGGAGCCGGAAGTATCGCCAGAGCAGGAACGCATCGAAATACCAGCGTTTTTACGGCGTCAGGCGAACTAACTTTGCGTCACAAGTTCACTCCGACTGGGTCAGCGCAAGCTGACCCTTTTCTTTTGTAATCAAGGCGTTCCAAGGAAATTTTCGCAGACTCGGCAGCAATCTGCCGCTTTGTAACGGTCATGTTTCAGTCTGTTGCAATGATTGTGTTGTGGATGGCAGCGGCTCTGCGTAGCTAGGTCTCGCCGGAAGAGGCAGTCCGGGCAAAAAAATGGGTGAACCCCTTGCAGACGACCTTAAAAACCGCCGTTTCCTTCTTTGGAACCGGACTACACACCGGACGCGACGTTCGCATGACGGTGCATCCGGCGTCCGCTGAATATGGAATCTGGTTTCGCCGTACTGACGTTGAAGACGTTGATCCGCTGATCCCCGCCCGTTGGGACGCGGTGGATGACACCCAGCTTTGCACCCGGATTGCAAATGCGGACGGCGTCCGCGTTTCTACGGTCGAACATATTATGGCGGCCCTAGCCGGATGCGGAATCCACAACGCATTGATCGAGATCGACGGCCCGGAAGTGCCTCTCCTCGACGGT
This sequence comes from uncultured Boseongicola sp., assembly GCA_938016355.1. GTDB lineage: Bacteria > Pseudomonadota > Alphaproteobacteria > Rhodobacterales > Rhodobacteraceae > CALLWO01. The sequence continues at coordinate 1,713 of CALLWO010000199.1, forward strand.
TCGTCGGCACAATTCGTGCGCGCGTTTCTTTCGCGCGGACTGATGTCATGCAATGCGCCTGTCTATGCCATCGAAATCCTGAAACCTGTGCATGTGAATGTCGGCGAAGCCTGTGCGTCGCTTGAGCCTGCACATTCGCTCACAATCGACTTCCATATTGATTTCACCGACGCCGCGATTGGCCGTCAGGACAAGTCGCTTAACATGGCGAACGGCGCCTTTGTGCACGAGCTCTGCGATAGCCGCACCTTTTGCCGCAAAGCTGACATCGACGCGATGCGCGCGCGCGGCCTGATCGTGGGTGGTGACATTACATCTGCCGTTGTTGTTGACGGCGCGGATGTTGTGACCCCGGGTGGCATGCGCCACGCGGACGAACCTGTTCGCCACAAAATGCTCGACGCACTTGGCGACCTTTACCTCGCCGGTGCGCCGCTTCTTGGTCGTTACAACGGCCACCGTGCGGGTCACGGCGTAACCAACCAATTGTTGCGCGCTGTATTTGCCGATCCATCGTCCTATCGCATCGTCAAATGCGACCCGAACATGGAGCGGGACTTGCCGGGCAACGGGCTTAAAGCCGCCGACCGGCCTGTGGTCTACGCATAAGCCTCTAAGTCCATCTGCTAAAACCATTTTGTCCGGGATTTTTCTGTGTTACGAACCAAGCAAGGATCGTAAATGGAAGCGACGTTTCAAATGATACTCGGTGGGGCAAAAGCAAAAACAGCGGCGATTGTTGTTGCCGCGATTGTCTTAGTCTCGTGTGGCGGCTTCAGCGGCGAAGAAGAACGCCCGCTGGAAAGTTTCTCTGCGGAAGAGCTTTATCAACGCGCCGAATTCGAGCTTGAGAACGAAAGCAACCCAGAAGAGGCCGCGCGTTTCTTCGGTGAGGTCGAACGGCTTTATCCTTATTCTGTTTGGGCCCCGCGCGCGTTGATCATGCAGGCGTTCTCGTATCACCGCGACCGCGACTACGAAGCAAGTCGAGGCGCCGCGCAGCGTTTTCTTACGACCTATCCCGCTGACGAAGATTCCGCATATGCACAATATCTTCTCGCACTCAGCTATTACGATCAGATCGACGAGGTCGGACGCGATCAGGGTCTGACATTCCAGGCGCTCCAATCGCTCCGCGATGTGATCGAGATATATCCCGAAAGCGACTACGCGCGTTCGGCGATCCTGAAATTCGACCTCGCATTTGACCATCTCGCTGCGAAGGAGATGGAGATTGGCCGCTACTACCTCAAGCGTGGTCACTACGTCGCCGCCATCAACCGGTTCCGCGTTGTGGTTCAGGATTTTCAAACCACGACACAAACGCCCGAAGCATTGCATCGTCTGGTCGAAGGTTATCTTCTTCTTGGCCTTACAGATGAGGCGCAGACCGCAGGCGCAATCCTCGGCTACAACTTCCAATCAACGGTTTGGTACGAAGACAGCTTTGCACTTTTGACAGGACAAGGGCTGGCCGCAGAGGCCGCAGGCGACAGCTGGCTTCGCCGGATCTACCGACAGGTGATCCGCGGCGAATGGCTCTGACAGAGCTGCGCTCATGTTAAGAAGTCTCGATATCCGGGACATGTTGATCATCGACCGGTTGGAGCTTTCGCTGCAACCCGGCCTCAATGTGCTGACGGGTGAAACGGGCGCAGGCAAATCCATTCTACTGGATGCATTGGGCTTTGTGCTCGGTTGGCGCGGTCGCGCCGATCTCGTGCGCGCCGGCGCCGAGCAAGGCGAAGTCACTGCCGAATTCGATCTCCCGGATGGTCATCCGGCACTGGCCGTTCTCACCGAAGCAGGGCTGCCAAGCGACGACAGCCTGCTAATCCGCCGCGTGAATGGCAGCGACGGTCGAAAGACGGCTTGGGTCAACGACCGTCGTGTTTCAGGCGAAGTTTTGCGCGCGCTATCTGACACGCTCGTCGAACTCCACGGGCAGCACGATGATCGAGGATTGCTCGACAAGCGGGGGCACCGCAAGCTGTTGGATGATTTCGCCAAATCAAGCACTGCCTTGAATGCCTGCCGATCCGCTTGGCGCGCGCTCCGTATTGCGAAATCCGATTTGGCCAACGCTGAAAGCGCACTCGCGGCCTTGCGCGAAGAGGATGAGTTTCTGCGTTATTCTGTGTCTGAACTCGACACGCTTGCGCCCGAACCCGGCGAAGATGCGCGTCTCGATCAATCCCGCCGTTTGATGCAAGCCGCCGAACGCATTCGCGAAGATGTTGTCCGGGCCCATACAGCACTTGGCAATGGCGGTGCCGAAGCGATGCTATCGGATGCCACTCGATGGCTGGACGGCGCGGCTGAGAAAATCGAAGGCGCACTCGATGACGCCCTTGCCGCTTTGTCGCGCGCCATGGTTGAGCTTGGCAGCGCCGAAGACAGCGTCGCGCGCGTGCTCGACCAGTTGAATGTTGATCCGCTAGAGCTTGAACGAACTGAAGAGCGGCTCTTCGCGATCCGGGCCGCGGCGCGCAAATACGATGTGCAACCCGACGATCTCGCGGCACATGCCGAAATTCTGCGAGCGCGTCTGACTGCACTGGATAGGGGCGGGGACGATCTCAAAGACCTGTCAGCCAAAGTCGAGGACGCCCAATGCGTTTTTGATCAGGCGAGTGAGAAATTGTCGAAGCTCCGCCTGCGTGCGGCTGCCAAGCTGGACAAAGCGATGGCAGCCGAACTTGCCCCGCTTAAGATGGAACGCGCTGTTTTCACCACAGAAATCTCCGAAAGCGAGCCCGGACCAGATGGCCGAGACGAGGTCTCGTTCACAGTCGCGACCAACCCCGGCGCACCATCGGGCCCCTTGAACAAAATCGCATCGGGCGGTGAGTTGAGCCGGTTCCTCCTGGCGCTAAAGGTGTGCCTGACATCGGACGCTGCTGGCCTCACCATGATCTTTGACGAGATTGATCGGGGCGTCGGTGGTGCAACGGCGGATGCTGTGGGGCGGCGCCTCGAAGCTTTGGCAGTGGATGCGCAAGTCTTGGTCGTCACCCACAGCCCTCAGGTTGCCGCCCGCGGCGGGCATCACTGGCAGGTCGCGAAAAAAGTAACGAAGGGAACCACGCTTTCCAGCGTCACGGCACTAAGCGACGCCGAGCGGATCGACGAAATAGCCCGCATGCTGGCCGGCGACACAGTGACCGAAGAAGCCCGGGCCGCAGCCCGCGCGCTGCTGGCCGCTTAACTCCTGCGCCGACGACGGGTGCGTGGCGGTGGCGTATCATCCGCACCCGTTCCGTCGCTGGCAGACGAAAACCCGCCAAGCGCTTGTGTGATCTGATCCAAGGTTGGGCGCGCACCGCGTGGGCGTTCATCCAACGCTGCGCGCATCTTTTCAAGATGCTCAGGCGTCGTTCCGCAGCAACCACCAATGATCGTCGCGCCGCTGTCGCGCGCAAGCACTGCATAATCGGCCATCAAATCGGGCGTGCCGTCGTAGTGAATGTGACCTTCCACATATTTAGGAATGCCTGCGTTGCCCTTGGCAATAATTGGTTGCTCCGCACCATTGGCAGCAAACCCCAAAACCGTGCGCAACAGGTCCGACGCGCCCACACCGCAATTTGCCCCAAAGGCCACAGGGGCGTGATCGAGCTTTCCGACCAGATCACTCAATCCCTGACTGGTCAAACCCATCATCGTGCGTCCAGCCGTGTCGAAACTCATCGTTCCACACCACGGCATCCCGGCCAGCAATGCGGCCTCTGCGGCGGCTTTGTATTCTTCAGGCGCACTGATGGTTTCGACCCAAAGCACATCGGCACCACCATCCTTCAAGGCTTCGGCCTGTTCGTGGAACATTTCGACCGCGCCGGAATAAGTCAGCGTGCCCATCGGTTCCATAATTTCGCCCGTTGGACCGATCGAACCCGCAACGATGACAGGGCGATCCATTTTATCCGCCAATTCGCGACCAATCTCGGCGCCCGCCTTATTCAATTCACCCACACGGGATTGCCCGGCATGCAATTTGAGCCGCGCCGCGTTGCCGCCAACCGTGTTGGTTAAAAACAGATCGGACCCTGCATCAACGGACCCTTTGTAAAGCGTCGTGATACGCTCGGGATGATCGACGTTCCAGAATTCAGGCGCATCGCCTGCCATAAGCCCCATATTGAACAGGTTCGTCCCTGTCGCGCCGTCCGCAAGAACGACGTCATGATCCTTCAGAAATTGTGTCAGCGCGTCAGCCATATCCGGCCTCATGATAATGGGTGTCGACGACCCAAGACACTAATTCCGAGGCAAGCGCAAATGAGTTGTCCTCACTATTATCATGAGGTGCGGCGCAACTAAGGTGAAAGTGCCGCGCGCAAAGCCCACTTAGACGCCCAAGCCGACAGCGGCCCCTAGTGGACGAAGTGCAACCGATCGAACGTTTGTCTCCAGACGCTGACCTCATCAGCAATCGTGTCTCCGCGCAAGCCTCGTGCAATCAAAGACGCCAATCTCGGCGCGTGATCCGGCGTCATACCCCAACGCACAAGTTCCGGCGTTCCGATCCGAAGGCCGTTCATGTCACCGTCAACCGCATCAACCGGTATGCCGATTCCACAGGCAAGAAATCCTGCCTTCCGAAGCGTTTTTGATGCCGTTTGCCCACCCCCATACGGGGCCGCAAAAACCGCAAACTGGTGGGATTGTGTGATCCCGCTCCGACCGCGAAACGGCGTTACGCCCTCAGCATCTAGCGCCTCGGCCAACGCGCCAGCCATCGCAATCATCGCATCCGCATATGCGCCCCCAAAGTCCCGCCAATCGAGCATACTGACCGCAAGCGCGGCTGATTTGGCCGCATCGAAATTGGCCGTCATTCCCGGAAATGCAATTGCATCAAGGGTTTGTGCAATGTCGGCCTCATTGGTTACGATCAACCCACCCGCAGGCCCGCCAAGGCTTTTGTAAGTGCTCATCGTCATCAGATGGGCGCCTTCCTTTAGCGGATTTGACCACGCGCGACCCGCAATGATCCCACATTGATGCGCCGCGTCGAACATCACTTTCGCCCCAACGGAATCTGCGACCTCACGTATGGCCGCGACGGGGTGTTCATAAAGGTTAAGGCTGCCACCTACGGTGATGAGTTTCGGTTTCTCCGCAATTGCCAGCGCGCGCAAGCCTGCCACATCAATCGTATACCCATCCGCGCGCACAGGTGCTTCTAGAATGCGCAGCCCGTACAGCCCGGCGCATCCCGCCGCGTGATGGGTGACGTGCCCACCAATCGCCGCCGGAGGCACAATCACAGTATCCCCGGGACGGCAAAGCGCCATGAAACCATAGAGGTTGGCAATCGCTCCAGAAGGCACCCGGATCTCGGCATATCTTGCATCAAAAACCTCGGCGCAAAGCTGCGCGGCAATGACCTCGATCTCCTCAATCGCCTCAAGACCCATCTCGTATTTGTCGCCCGGATATCCAAGCGAAGGGCGTGACCCGATCCCTGTCGACAACATGGCTTCCGCGCGCGGGTTCATCACATTCGTGGCCGGGTTTAGATTGAAGCACTCTCGCTCGTGGATTTCCCGATTTTCTTCCGCCAACGCCGAAAGACGCGCAAACACATCAGAGGACGCCGCACCAGCCGTCGCCTTAGCAATGCTTTGCACGCGTGTTTCGCAAATTTCCGGCACCCAGGACCGCGCTTGGATGATCATGCCTCGAACCTTTCTCGCATTCTCCTTTTCAAACCTGACGGGTTTGCCCTGACGCGGCAAATGAGAAATGCTATTTCTCACGATAGAAAATCTAAGGCTTTTGAGATGTCACTTGCACCAACCCGCCCAAAAGGACCGCCATTGAATGCGATGCGCGCGTTTGAGGCCGCCGCCCGGCTGGAAAGCTTCGTGGCCGCTGCTGACGAATTGAGGGTGACACCCGGTGCGATCTCCCAACACATAAAAACACTCGAAGGCTGGGCGGGGTGCCCCCTTTTCGAACGTAAAGCGCATGGCGTCGCATTGTCGCAAACCGGTCGCACGTTGCTGCCAAGCTTTGTCGCGGCGTTCGATGCACTTGGGTCGGCCACCCACGCATTGCGCCAGAAACGCCCAATGGCAGAAATCCACATCGCGGCCATTCCAAGCGTCGCGCAGCTTTGGCTGCCTTCGCGGTTGGGGCGACTGCGCCGAAAGCATCCGCACATCAAAATATCTGTCACGGCCATGGAAATGCCGCCCAATCTGGGCCGGGAACTGTTTGATGTCGCGCTCTTCTTTCAATCCGATCCTGTTGGGATGGGACAGGTCGCGCTGGAGGATGATCTGATTTTTCCGATCTGCGCCCCCGATCTCGCAAACATGGCGCGCACGTCGGATGGACTAAATGCCTTGCCGCTATTGCAAGATCAGACTTGGTATGACGATTGGACAATCTGGAGCAATGGCGCAGGCGTCGACCTCGGCGCACCAACCGCAGGGCCGCAATACTCGCTCTACAGTCTTGCCGTTGAAGAAGCGAAATCTGGGGCAGGGGTGTTGATGGGTCACGCGTCGTTGGTTCGGCCCGCATTGGAGGAGGGAACGCTCGTAGCAGTCTCTGACAGGCAGGTGGAATCCGGGCGCAAACTCGTGCTTTCCCAAACCGAGCTCGCGCTCAGATCGCCCGATTTGCTCCGGGTAATCGCCGGATTAGCGGGCAAGGGCACATTGCCCGAGGCTTAATACGCACCCGAGGATCGACCAAGTCACAATCTGATAGCAGTCCATTGGCATCTCTGATTATGTTAGCGCGAACGCGAAAAGTCGTGTCGCGAAATGCCAATTCTCGAGGAGGAACAATCGCATGGGTAAAATCGCACTGGTCACCGGCGGAAGCTCTGGCATCGGCAAAGCTTGCGCAATTACAATGGCAAAGAACGGCTTCACAGTGATTGTCACGGGGCGACGTCAGGACGCGCTTGATGAGACCGTCTCCGAGATGGGCAGTGGATTGGGGATTGCCTGCGATGTGACGCAAAGCGATCAGGTTGACGGGCTCTACGAACAGATCGTCTCCAAATTCGGCCGCCTGGATGTGCTTTTTAACAATGCCGGCAACAACATCGCCGGCGCTACCATTGGAGACACGCCACCCGAAGATTTTTTGAAGGTCATGAACGTAAACATCTATGGCGCTTTTCTGTGCGCCCGAGGAGCGTTCAACGTGATGCGCGCACAAGACCCACAAGGCGGTCGGATCATCAACAACGGCTCGATCTCAGCTGCGGTGCCGCGCCCGGGTTCAACCGCTTATACCAGTTCCAAACATGCGATCACCGGCATGACGCGTTCGATCTCGCTTGACGGGCGCCCGTTCAATATCGCCTGCGGTCAGATCGACATAGGCAACACCGCGTCGAACATGACTTCGCAAATGTCCGCGGGCGTGCCGCAAGCAGACGGATCGATGAAGCCCGAACCCGTCATGGACGTTGAAAACGTTGCAAATGCAGTGCTCCATATTGCCAGCTTGCCGCCGGAAGCGAACGTGCAGTTCATGACCATCATGGCGACCAACATGCCGTTCATCGGGCGCGGCTAAGCGACCCAAAACATATAAGGGAAAGCCTCATGAACCTTTTCGATCTATCCGGCAAGACCGCGCTGATCACCGGCTCGTCACAGGGGATTGGCTTTGCCCTCGCCCGTGGACTGGCTGAAGCCGGTGCTTCTATCGTCTTAAACGGACGTGATAAAACCAAACTCGACCGTGCCGCCGAAACGCTTTCGGATGAGGGGCATTCGGTTACTTCTTTGGCCTTTGATGCCTCCGATCACGGCGCGGTTAAAGCCGCCGTTGACGGCTATGAGGCCGGCGTGGGCGCAATTGATATCCTCGTCAATAACGCGGGCATGCAGTTTCGCACTCCGCTCGAGGACTACCCGGCAGACATGTTCGCCAAGCTCCTGTCGACGAACATTTCCACCGTTTTCAATGTGGGTCAGGCCTGCGCCAAACACATGATTGCTCGCGGCGAAGGCAAGATCATCAATATCGCCTCTGTCCAAACCTCTCTCGCGCGTCCCGGTATTGCCCCCTACACAGCGACCAAAGGTGCGGTTGGCAATCTCACCAAAGGGATGGCGACGGATTGGGCGCAGCATGGCCTGCAGTGCAACGCCATCGCGCCGGGCTATTTCGATACACCGCTGAATGCGGCGCTCGTTGCTGATCCCGATTTCAGCGCATGGCTTGAAAAACGCACGCCTGCGGGCCGTTGGGGGAACGTCGACGAACTTGTCGGCGCCTGTATATTCTTAAGCGCGCCAGCCTCCAGCTTCGTCAACGGTCACACGCTTTATGTCGATGGCGGCATAACAGCCAGCCTATAAGGAAAACCCATGCGCGCTATTGTTATTCACGCCGCCAAAGACCTTCGCATCGAAAACCAAGACGTCGGAACGCCCGGCCCGGGTCAAGTCCGGGTTCGCCTTGCCGCTGGCGGCATTTGTGGGTCCGACCTCCACTATTATCACCACGGCGGTTTCGGTGTCGTGCGCCTGAAAGAGCCAATGATTTTGGGGCACGAAGTCTCAGGACACATTGATGCACTGGGCGAAGGGGTAACTGGTCTCAGCGTTGGTGATCTCGTCGCCGTATCGCCTTCACGTCCCTGTGGCAGTTGCGAATATTGCCAGATCGGCCAGCAGAACCACTGCTTAAACATGCGCTTTTATGGCTCCGCCATGCCGTTTCCTCATATTCAGGGGGCTTTTCGCGAAATTCTGATCGCGAATGCTTCGCAATGCGTGCCCGCTCAAGGCCTCAGTGCCGGGGAAGCCGCGATGGCGGAGCCGCTCTCCGTCACACTACACGCCACACGTCGCGCTGGTGAAATGCTTGGCAAGCGCGTCCTTGTGACCGGAAGCGGCCCAATTGGAACGCTGGCTGTGCTGTCCGCTCGCGCCGCAGGCGCCACGGAAATCGTGGTTACCGACCTCGAAGATGCAGCCCTCGGTTTCGCCAAACAGGTCGGCGCCGATCAGGTTATCAACGTTGCGACTGACGCGGATAAGCTTACCCCATTTCAGGCAGGCAAGGGCGCGTTCGATGTGCTTTTTGAATGTTCAGGAAGCCCCCACGCGCTCTCTGCCGGGATCGCTGCCATGCGCCCGCGCGGGGTGGTGATGCAGCTGGGATTGGGCGGTGACATGAACCTGCCGATGCAGATGCTGACGGCAAAGGAGCTGGACCTGCGCGGCTCTTTCCGCTTCCACGAAGAATTCGCGCTCGCGGTCGCCCTGATGCAAAACGGAAGCGTCGACGTCAAACCGCTGATCTCTCATACGGTGCCGCTCGACGACGCAAAGTCGGGATTTGAACTTGCCGGGGATCGGCGTCAGGCAATGAAAGCACAGATCACGTTTTCCTGACCAACCGACAGTTTCCGCAGATCCGCTTTCCGCATCCTTTTGGCCGACACTTACGGCAGGACGAGGCAGGGCCGAAATAGATTCTCGGGTGGCCGCTACTCTTCGAAATAATTGCGGTGAGAAGCATGTAGCGCTTCAATCGTTGGCGTCAGACGATCGAGATGGGTCCGCAGCACTTGATCTCCGGTCTCTGCATCGCCTTTGAATATCGCGTCCAGCAGTGCCTCGTGGTCTGCCAATAGCGTCTTCATGCCGGTCTTGTTTGTGAGTGACAGCAGACACAGTCGATCAACCTGCGCTTTGTTTGCCGCGATGATGTCGAACGCAAATGGCTTGCCAGCAGACCGGCACAAAAGCTTGTGAAATTGGTAATCCAGCTCGTGAAACGCTTCTGCGTCCTCGCGCGCAATGACACTGCGTTGCGCTTGCATGTTTGTCAAAAGTTCAGCGTCTACTGATGTATCGCGTCCGTTGGCCACAGCCCGCACAATCTCTAGTTCAATTGCAGTGCGCACGAAGCGCGCATTCGAGATAACATCCATCGAGAACGGCCGCACGATCGTGGCGCGCTGTGGGCGAATTTGTAGAAGGTTCAGATTGGCCAGCCGGGCAAAAGCCTCACGGACGGGTTGGCGCGAACAGCCGAACGTTTTTGCGATCTCGGTTTCGGAAATCTTGGCCCCGGGAAGCAATTCCAGCCGAACGATCTGACCGAAAAGAGTTTCGAACACATGATCACTGCCGGTTTTCCGATCGGGTATTTCCGCGACTATTGTCATCAGTATCTCTCAAGTTTTTCGCTGCGTTAGAGCGTCAGGTTTCTGACGAAAAACCAGCAAAATGGCGTCGAATAGGATTTTTACTCACCAGCTATTTTTATGAAAGTAAAGGATTTCCAGTCGTTTTTGAAGTGGTGGTGCAGACTAGTATCCAAATTTATGTTGACTAGTATACAAGTTTATGTGACCAAGATGTAGCAAATTGGAAAGACAACAATGACCGTCGAATTCACCCGGAATACTGCTACTGCCATCAATTTACCGCTGCAGGGAAAGGTCGCAATTGTGACTGGCGGCGGTCGCGACATTGGTCGCGCATGTGCTCTGGCTTTGGCGGAAAAAGGGGCCTCTGTCGCAGTCAGCTATCATTCCAGCGCTGCGGGTGCAGAAGAAACGGTCGAGCAGATCAAGACAGCAGGCGGGCAGGCGATGTCGCTGCAAGTTGACCTCTCGAAAGCGCACGGCGCTCAGGGTTTCGTTGATGCAATCGTCGCTGAATATGGGCACATTGATACCCTGGTGAATAATGCAGGTGGCCTTGTCGCCCGCAAGACGATGGCGGAAATGGAGCTTGCCGATTGGCAATCTGTCATGGACCTCAACCTGACATCCGTTTTCACCATGACAAAGGCCTGTTTGCCCCATATGCGCGACAAAGGCAGCATCGTGAACCTTGCGAGCCTTGCGGGGCGTGATGGTGGCGGGCCGGGGGCAATTGCCTACGCCACGTCCAAGGGTGCGGTCATGACAATGACGCGGGGTCTGGCAAAAGAGCTGGGTCCAAAAATCCGGGTGAACGCGCTTTGTCCCGGCATGATCGACACCGACTTCCACAATGTTTTCACGAAGGACGACGTTCGCACAAAGGTCGCGGCATCCACTCCGCTAAGGCGTGAGGGGGCTCCACTGGAAATAGGAGAGCTTGTCGCGTTTCTCGCGACTGACGGTGCTGGCTTCGTGAATGGTGCCTGCATCGACGTAAACGGAGGCGTTGCGTTCTCGTAGCGACACGGCGCCTTCAAACCCCCGGGATATCTATCCCGAAACGACTTCAAATTGAACTGGGAGGAAACAATGTTCAATAAATCTCTAAAAACCATCGCCGCTGCTGCTGTACTTGTCGGTAGCATATCCGCCGCAAATGCAGACGTCACGCTGCGCGGCGCCAGCATGTTTGATGAGGAACACGCGTTTACCAAAACACTCCGCGAATTCGAACGTCTCGTGTCCGAAAAGTATGCCGGCGACGTCACATTCGACCTGCGCCTTAACGGTGAACTTGGCGTTGAATCCGATTACGTGACTTACCTCAATCAGGGTGTCGCAGTCGATTACACAATTCTTGCGCCCTCAAATATGGCCGTCTTTTCGGAAGCGATCCCATTGATGGATATGCCCTTCCTGTTCCGCGATCTGGACCACTGGGATGCAGTTCTTTCTTCTGACGCACTGAAGCCGCTCGAAGATGATCTGCGCGAGAAAGCTGGCATCGTGATCGTTGGGTATCACGGCGGCGGCGTTCGCAACCTTGCTTCGGCCAAACCAATCGCCAACATGGATGAATTGTCAGGCCACCGGATGCGCGTCATGGGCGCCCCCATTCAGGCACAGACATTCTCGGCCGTGGGCGCTGCCCCGTCCGCGATTGCCTACAACGAGGTCTATAATGCCATCCAAACAGGCGTTATCGCCGGATTTGAGAACGAGGCGGCTTCGATCCAAAACCTCAAGTTCTACGAAGTCGCGCCGCATATCTCGCTGACACAGCACACGATCACAGTGCGTCCAATCGTCGTTTCCGCCAAGGTTTTTGACGGACTTCCTGCGGATCTTCAGTCAGCCATATTGGAAGCTGGTGCGGAAGCCGGTGCCTTCGGACGCGCTCTTGAAAGCAGCCAGGACGGTGAAAAGCTTCAGGCAATGGTGGATGCAGGCCAAATCGAAGTGCATGACTTCGTTGGTCGCGAAAAGATGCTTGAACTGGTCCAACCAGTTCAGGACGCCTATGCCGCTGAGCTTGGTGCGACCGAAATGTTGGAAAACATCCGCGGTATGTAATCCAGTTGGTTAAAGGCAGCGCGCAAAATACGTGCTGCCTTTCTCTTTTGCGCCTAAGGAAACGGCGCATCTAATCGAGGTGGCATCACATGGTCGGCAATGTTCTGGACTATTTCTGCAACGGCCTTCGCATCTTGCTCGGCGTCCTAATGGGCGCATTGGCCGTGCCTGTCGCGATGCAGGTGATATCTCGGTACACCGGCCTGATCCCAACCTTCCTTTGGACGGAAGAGCTGGCGACGTTCATTTTCGTTTGGATTGTGATGATCGGGTCCATGGTCGCCGTTTGGGACGGGACACACTTCGACGTCAGAGTGACCCGCGACGCCACGTCTCCGCTTCTGAAACTTTTCCAGAACGGGTTGGTCTATGTCGGGATCATGATCTTTGCGATGCTCTTCGTTGTTTACGGCATCGAATACGTGGAGTTCGGGAACAAGCAGCGATCAGTCATGATGCGCGCGAACCTTGCGATCACCTTCATTTCAGTCCCGATTGCCGGCGCAATCTGGTTCCTGTTTGCCGGCTACCGGCTCTCTCAGGAAATTTCAACTTTCCGCAATAGATCGGCCTCAGCATGATTTTGGACACCGCCACCGCAAGCAGCATGCTGATCTTCGGGTTCCTGATATTGGTCGTGTTGCGCGTGCCTGTCGCATTCGCGCTTGGCCTTTCGACGCTCCCGGTTGTCTTGCTCGAACTGCGCCTCACGCCGTTCATTGTGCTGGATCGGATGTTCCAGTCTTATAATTCCTTTATCCTGCTCGCCGTGCCGTTTTTTCTGCTGGCTGCGAACCTCATGAATTCCGGCAAGGTCACCGACAGATTGATCGAGCTTGCCCGGGTCATGACAGGCTGGCTGCCCGGAGGTTTGGGGCATGTCAATGTTGCGGTCTCGATGCTGTTTGCCGGGATATCCGGCTCGTCCACCGCAGATGCCGCTGGCATTGGGAAAATTCTGATCCCCGCGATGCAGAAAGAGGGTTATGACACCCGGTTTGCCGTGGCGATCACGGCTTGTTCGTCCGTTATGGGGGTTATCATCCCGCCCTCGATCCTGATGATCGTCTGGGGCGGGGTCATGCAAGTGTCAGTGGGCGCGCTGTTTCTTGGCGGTGCCATTCCGGGGCTGATGATCGGGCTGGCCTTGATGGCAACGGTCTACGGGTTCGCCAAAGTGCGCAATTACCCCGTCACAGCCTCACCGAACTTGAAAGAATTCTGGGCAGCATGCAAAGGCGCAGCACTTGCATTGCTCACGCCAATCTTTGTTATCGGCGGTATTGTGGGCGGCATCGTCACGCCGACCGAAAGCGCCATTATTGCGGCGGGCTATGCGCTGGTACTGGGTATGTTTGTCTATCGCACAGTGCAGCCAAAAGACCTCGGCTACATTCTTTATGACACGGCGCGTTTCGCGGCGATCTCGCTCTTTGCGATCGGTACGGCGTCCGCATTTGGCTGGCTGTTATCGTTCTATAACGCGCCGCGCCTGATCGTTGGCCTGATCACGGCCTGGGAATTCGGCGCCTTTGGCACGGCGCTGATCATCGCGCTTTTGTTCCTGATCTTCGGGCTGTTCATCGACGCGATCCCGACCATCATTATCTTGGGAACAGTGCTCATGCCCGTCGCACAAGCCGGCGGCGTCGATCCCATCGCATTCGCAATCATCGGCATTGTGGCTCTTGCGTTTGGTCTCGTGACACCACCTTACGGGCTTTGTCTGTTAATCTCGGCCTCCATCGGCGGACTAAACGTCGTGCAGGTCTTGCGTGAAGTCGCGATCATTCTGGCGCCCATGCTGATCATCCTGATCTTGCTCGCAGCCTTCCCGGAAATCGTCCTGTGGCTGCCAAAGCTGATCATGCCGGAAAGCTTCTGAGGTAACCTTGCGCACTCCGAGGCTGGCCGGAACGCGTTTGTCACCCGACCACTTCAAAGCTCTGCACGCCGACCTAACGCTTGCCTTCCGGGAAAACTTGGAAATAGCCAAATTCAAGCCGGCCATGCTGAACCCTTCGATGCTCGAGCAAATCCAGCAGTTTCTTTGCCCGAGTGAGGTCGCTGCCGAAGCTCCGAAGGAAAATGGAATAAGCGCCTTAGAGAAAAGGTTAGAACTTGAGCGTTTGGCTC
>CALLWO010000200.1 GCA_938016355.1 uncultured Boseongicola sp.
CGCGTTGCGAGGGCCGCGTGGTCTCGACACTCGAAGGCGGGTATGATCTGACTGCCTTGGCCGCCAGCGTTGCGGCACATGTGAATATTCTGATGGAGCAGGGCGCATGAGCGACACACCCGTAGGTGAGATGAGTTTCGAAGATGCGATGAAAGCTCTCGAAGGCGTCGTGAACCGTCTTGAAGCGGGCGACGTGCCGCTTGAAGAATCCATTCGTCTTTACGAACAAGGTGCCGAGCTTAAGGCGCATTGCCAAAAGAAACTGGCCGAAGCCGAAGAAAAAGTCGCGCAGATCACGCTCGATGAACAAGGCCAGCCAAAGGGCACGACGCCGGTTGATCCACAGTGACATTCGAAGACCGGCTTAAGTCAGTCGCGGTCGATATCGACGCGACACTCGAAACCTATCTCGACGCGAAAACAAGCCAGATCGAAGACGCCATGCGCTATGCCGTCATGGGCGGCAAAAAGCTGCGCGGGTTTCTGGTGATGGAAAGCTGCGCGCTCCATAATGTCCCCCGGGAAGAGGCCTTGAAGGCTGCGGCAGCCATTGAATGCATCCATGCCTATTCGCTGGTGCATGATGATTTGCCCTGCATGGACGATGACGACCTGCGTCGCGGCAAGCCAACGGTGCATAAGAAATGGGACGACGCCACAGCCGTGCTTGCGGGCGATGCGCTGCAATCACTCGCCTTTGAAATCCTCGGACTGGTCGACGTAAAAGCCAAACGACGCCTTGGTGCGATTGTGTCTCTGGCGCGTGCGTCTGGCAAAGACGGAATGGTTCTCGGGCAGGCTCAGGATATTGCCGCCGAAGCTGCCGAGCGCCCACTTACCCTTGACGAAATCACGAACCTTCAAAGCAACAAGACCGGCGCACTGATCCTCTGGTCCGCCGAAGCCGGAGCCATTCTTGGCGGTGGCGACCCCGCGCCGCTGTCACGCTATGCAACCGCGCTTGGCCTCGCTTTTCAGATAGCAGACGACATTCTCGATGAAACCGGGGACGAAACGAAAGCCGGGAAACGGCTCCACAAGGACGAAGACGCAGGCAAAGCAACGTTTGTTTCACTCCTTGGGCTTAATGAAGCGCAAGCTAAGGCGCGCGCGTTGGTCGCAGACGCAATCGACGCGCTCTCCTTATATGATGCACAAGCGGACAGTTTGCGTGACGCCGCCAATTTCGTTATCTCGCGCGAACACTGACGCGTCGGAGCGCCCTTATGACTGACAAACCAACAACCCCCGTTCTTGACCGCGTGAACCTGCCTGCGGACATGAAACGCCTGTCTGATGCGGAGTTG
Organism: uncultured Boseongicola sp.; assembly: GCA_938016355.1. Lineage (GTDB taxonomy): Bacteria > Pseudomonadota > Alphaproteobacteria > Rhodobacterales > Rhodobacteraceae > CALLWO01. The sequence goes on from CALLWO010000200.1 coordinate 1,308, forward strand.
CACCAGCTCTCTGACGAATTGCGTGCCGAAACCATCAGCGCGGTCAGCGAAACCGGCGGACATCTTGGCGCGGGGCTTGGGGTTGTTGAACTTACAGTCGCGCTCCATGCGGTGTTCGACACACCCAAGGACAAACTCATCTGGGATGTCAGCCACCAGTGCTATCCCCACAAAATCCTGACGGGTCGGCGCGACCGCATTCGCACGTTACGTCAGGAAGACGGGCTTTCAGGCTTCACCAAACGCAGTGAATCTCCGTTCGACCCCTTCGGCGCGGCCCATTCGTCGACCTCGATTTCAGCCGCGCTCGGGTTTTCGGTTGCGCGCGACCTTGGCGGTTCCACCGAAAGCGGCCTTGGCGATGGCATTGCCGTGATTGGCGACGGGGCCATCAGTGCGGGCATGGCGTATGAGGCGATGAACAACGCCGGTCACCTCAAAAAACGCCTGATTGTGATTTTGAACGACAACGAAATGTCCATCGCGCCACCTGTCGGTGCGATGTCATCCTACCTTTCGCGACTTTATGCGGGCGATCCGTTTCAGGAATTCAAAGCCGCCGCCAAAGGCGCGGTCAGCCTTTTGCCCGAACCGTTCCGCGAAGGCGCCAAGCGCGCCAAGGACATGCTGAAACAAACCGTCGTTGGCGGCACGCTCTTTGAAGAGCTTGGCTTTAGCTATCTCGGCCCCATTGACGGCCACGATCTGGAACAATTGTTGCCCGTCTTTCGCACCGTGAAGGCGCGCGCCACCGGCCCGATCCTGATCCATGTCATCACCAAAAAGGGCAAGGGTTACGCGCCTGCCGAAACCGCCCGCGACAAGGGCCATGGCGTCTCAAAGTTCGACGTCATTACCGGCGAACAGAAAAAGTCGCCTTCAAATGCGCCGTCCTATACCAAGGTCTTCGCTCAAGCCCTTCTGGACGAGGCCGCGCGCGATGACAAAGTCGTCGCTGTCACCGCCGCCATGCCCGATGGCACGGGTCTTAATCTTTTTGCCGAACGTTATCCCAGCCGGTGTTTTGACGTCGGCATTGCCGAACAACACGGCGTGACGTTTTCCGCCGGTCTTGCTGCGGGAGGGATGAAGCCGTTCTGCGCCATTTACTCAACGTTCCTGCAACGCGGATACGATCAAGTCGTGCACGACGTCGCGCTTCAGCGTCTGCCGGTACGGTTCGCGATTGATCGCGCAGGTCTCGTCGGGGCTGACGGGGCGACACACGCTGGCGCTTACGATATCGGCTACATGACGAACCTGCCCGGCATGGTCGTGATGGCGGCGGCCGACGAAGCCGAACTGGTGCACATGGTCGCCACGGCCACCGCCTACGATGACGGCCCCATCGCGTTTCGATACCCGCGTGGCGAAGGTGTCGGCGTCGAGATGCCCGAACGCGGCGAGGTGCTCGAAATTGGCAAAGGCCGGATGATCCGCGAAGGCAAAGGCGTCGCAATCCTGTCCTTCGGCACGCGCCTGCCCGAGGTCGAGAAAGCCGCCGAAGCGCTCGCGCTGCGCGGGATCACTCCGACCATTGCTGATGCTCGTTTTGCAAAACCGCTTGATCGCGATCTCATCTTGCAATTGGCACAAGACCACGATGCGCTGATCACCATCGAAGAAGGCGCCGTCGGCGGTTTTGGTAGTCACGTGTCACATATGCTGGCGGAAGCCGGGGTGTTTGATACAGGTCTCAAATTCCGCTCCATGGTGCTGCCCGATGTCTTCATTGATCAGGCCAGCCCAAAGGCCATGTACGACGTGGCCGCAATGAACGCCGAACATATCGAAGCCAAAGTGCTCGATGTCATGGGCGTCGCGGACATCTCAAAACGCGCCTGAGGCGTTATTCGGCCGCAAGCAACGCGCGCAACCCGTCCTTATAGGTCGGATAGCGCAGCCTCACCCCCAACTCGTCCTTTATCCGCGCGTTCCGCACGCGCTTTGATTCCGCATAAAAGCTCCGCGCCATCGCCGACAAATCTGCGTCCTCGAATGCAACGGCCTCGGGCACCGGCAGGCCCAAAAGCTCGGCGGCAAAGGA
>CALLWO010000201.1 GCA_938016355.1 uncultured Boseongicola sp.
AGGGACATTCAGTTGGCCGATGCGCGAGGATTCCGCCTCGACCACCACCGGGCGAGCGGGATCAAGACGCGCAAGTGCCAACGCCAGCGCGCTTTCGAACGCTTTTTGCGAAGGTTGATCCCCCTGCCCGCCAAGCGCAGACCCCCGATGATTTGCCAACCCCTCCAGATCAAGCGATTGGCACCCCAGTTTTGGCAGGCGCGCCAAAATCTCGGTTTTCGCTGTGCCCGTGTTTCCGTCAAGAAGAACGACGCGCGACCCAATCGGCGCGTCATAAAGCGCATTCACGACAAGACGTCGATAGCTCTGATAGCCGCCCTTGATCGTTTCCGCACGCCAGCCAATTTGGCTCAGAATCGACGCAAACGCGCCCGAGCGTTGCCCGCCCCGCCAGCAATACACAAGCGGTCGCCAGCCACCGTCTTTGTCGGCCAATGCGCCTTCGATATGCGCGGCCGCGTTGCGAGCGACAATCGCGGCACCAACTTTGCGAGCTTTAAACGGGCTCTCTTGTTTGTAGATCGTTCCGACGACTGCGCGTTCATCATTTGAAAAGACCGGCAAATTTACGGCACCGGGCACGTGATCTTCGTCGTATTCCGCCGGGCTTCGCACGTCGATAACGCTGTCAAAGCGCAGTGCGTGCAGATCGGCCAGAGTTTTGAGTTCGATGGGCATGCGCCCCTGTTAGACGTTCACGATCTCTCTGGAAAGGATGGCTTGTGCCATGGCCCCACCGCTTTCGTACCCATCTTGCGCCCGCGCACCCAATGTCCAGTCTCCGCCGACCAGCAAACCTGCTGTCGGATCGCCGGCAAAAGGAACGCCCAATGGCTCCTCTGCGAACGCATACCGCCAGCGATGGGCATTCAAATAGGCGACATCAGGAAGTTCTATCCCGTAGTTTTCGCCGAAGGCATCCAAAATGATCGGCGCCATGACGGCAGGATCTGCAAACGTCTCGTCACTGGCAAATTCGGGGCGCATATGAATGACCCACGCTTCACGCTCGTCTTCGCGCGCGGGCTTGGCTGACATGCGATCTGCGCGCATTACTGTTCCGCCGCCGTTCACCTTTCCTGGCAAATCCAGTTTCTCGGTGAATTCGACAAGGCACGTCCAAACCGGCTGCATCTTCACCTGATCAAGTTCAGCAGCAAGATCGGGCTGACACGCGCGGATGATGTTTGCCGCCTGAGGCGCGGGGATGGTGACAATCACCGTGTGATAGTGGGCAAACGACCGGCCAGAAGCCGTGCGCACGATCCAACCCCGGCTTTCCCGATCAATCGCAGTGACTTCAACTTCGCTTGAAATATTGAAGTGATCTGACAACGGATCGAAAAGCGACCGCATGCGCGGTGCCCCAAAGCGCGAGCCATTGCCGTCCGAGATCGCACCAAGCCCATTCAAAAACGTATCAAATTCCGGATTTGAGACCTGAATTTCGGGCGCGCCATGGTCAAAATCGCCGTTACACGTGCCGCGTGACGAGATACGCCCACCATTTGCCGGGCTTTTGTCGAATATTCGGACGTCACGTCCTGCCTTGACCAGCCGATCAGCCACCGTCAGACCAGTAATACCAGCACCGATTACCGCAACACCGAGGGAACGTTCCACTTTATATTGCCCTGTCTTCTTTTGGTTAATGAGAAAACGCACGATATGAGCATAAAGTTCCAAAATTTTCGGACCTTGTTTTTGCAACCCCTACGGGCGCTCGCATTTACCCTTGCAATCATGGCTGGTTTGGCCGCGCCGAAAGCCGCGCATGCTGATTGCGTAGTCTTGCTTCACGGTCTGGCACGGGGGCCGGGTTCTATGGCGATAATTGAAAACGCTTTGGAACGCGCGTCGCTTAAGACGGTGAATGTAGGCTATCCCTCGACGTCTATGGCGTTCGATCGCCTGGTCGATGTGGCATTGAACGAACCTGTCAAAGAATGCGGCGATGAGCTCACACACTTCGTAACCCACTCCATGGGCGGGATATTGTTGCGCGCGTGGCTCGAAGAAAACCGTCCGCCCCGCATGGGTCGGGCCGTGCTTCTGGGGCCACCCAACAACGGGTCAGAGCTGGTTGATATCTTTGGCGATCTTGGCCCGTTTCGGTGGCTGAACGGTCCGGCAGGCCTTGCCCTTGGCACCGACGAAAGCAGCGCGCCCAATCGGCTTGGCCTGCCGCGGTTTCAACTTGGAGTGATTGCAGGCAATCAGTCGCTGAACCCGATCTATTCCTATCTGATCGACGGGCCGGATGATGGCAAAGTCTCAGTCTCATCGACCCGCCTGCCCGGTTTGACCGACCACATCGTCTTGCCCGTCACACACACATTCATGATGAACGACCCCTTGGTTATTCGTCAGACGCTGTTGTTCCTGCGCGACGGTGCTTTTGATCCCGAAGTCGGCTATTCAGAGTTGTTCAAGGAAATATTGGATTAACTTGCGCCCGCAAGCAGACTTGCATTCCAGCCAAGCTCGCCGCACACATTCAGAAACACGGGGAGGAAAATGCATGGCAGGCACGCCGAATGTTGCGGTCTTTGGGCTTGGTTCAATGGGTTACGGAATGGCCCAATCGTGCCTGCGCGCGGGCCTGACCACCCATGGTTTCGACGTCGTTGAGAGCACCGTTGCCCGGTTTCAGGATGAAGGCGGCGCACCGGGCAAACTTATCGAAATTGCGAGCGACCTTGATGCGGTGGTTGTCGTCGTTTTGAACGCGGCCCAAACCGAAGCCGTCCTATTTGGCGAAAATGGCGTCGTCGCGCAGCTTTCCGAAGGAGCTGCCGTAATGGTCTGCGCAACCGTTCCGCCCGACTTTGCCCGCGAGATGGCCGCGCGCTGTGCGGCAAAGGGCGTCCTTTATCTCGACGCGCCAATTTCTGGCGGCTCGATCAAGGCGGCGGCTGGCAAACTTTCAATCATGGCTTCTGGCACAGCGGATACTTTCGAAGCACTCGCGCCGGTCCTCGACGCCACAGCCGAAACCGTTTTTCGCATTGGAGACGCCGTCGGGGCGGGCTCGGCGATGAAATCCGTCAATCAGCTTCTTGCGGGCGTTCACATCGCCACCATGGGCGAGGCGCTCACGTTTGGAATGACTCAAGGCATCGATCCTGTAACCTTTGTAGACGTGATCAGCAAATGCGCCGGCACAAGCTGGATGCTTGAAAATCGCGCGCCCCACATCGTCGAAGGCGACTACACCCCCCACAGCCAGATCAATATCTGGCCCAAAGATTTGGGGATTGTATTGGACGTCGCAAAATCCGCTGGTTTCTCCGCCCCGATCACGGCTGCAGCCATGCAACAATATATGGTCGCGGTTGGAATGGGCTTAGGCGGCGAAGACGACGCCGCCATTGCCAAGGTTTATGCGCGCAACGCAGGCTTAGAATTGCCGGGGGAAGACCCATGAAACTAGGCTGCATCGGCGACGATTTTACAGGCTCCAGCGATCTTGCGAATACGCTCGCAAAAGGCGGCATGCGCGTAGTGCAATATACCGGTGTGCCCGCAGCGTCAGCCGAACCGGATGTCGAGGCGGGGGTCATCGCGCTCAAGTCCCGCTCCATCGCGCCTATGGATGCTGTCCGTCAGTCGCTCGAGGCACTTGACTGGCTTAAGGCTCAGGGCTGCACGCAGATTTTCTTCAAATATTGTTCCACCTTCGATTCAACGCCTGAGGGCAATATCGGTCCTGTCGCAGACGCGCTCGCCGAAGCGTTGGACGCGCATCAAGTTATTGTTTGCCCAGCATTTCCCGGCACCGGGCGGTCGATCTACCAAGGGCATTTATTCGTCAACGACACGCTCTTGAACGAAAGCGGGATGCAAAACCACCCGCTGACACCGATGACGGACGCTGACATCCGCCGCTGGTTGTCCCCGCAAACAAAGTTCACGGTCGGGCATGTGGCTGCGGCCTCCGTCTTTGCTGGTGCATCGCGCATTTCCGAAGCATTGGCGCGCGAACATGCAGCGGGGCACCGTCTTGTCGTGGTCGATGCAATTCGTGACGAAGACCTCGTTGAAATTGGTCGTGCGGCCAAGGATTTGCCACTGATTACGGGCGGGTCTGGCGTGGCACTTGGCTTGCCTGCCAATTTCGGCTGTGAAGCTTCGCTCGCAAGTTGGTCGGGGCAACCGGGCAAGGCGATCGTTTTGTCGGGCTCGTGTTCGATCGCAACCCGCGCGCAGGTGGCGCGCCACAAAGTGCAAAATCCAGCGCGCGAGATCAGCGCGGACGCGGTCATCGAAAACGGACTGGAGCCCGCCGAGATCGCCGACTGGCTCATTACAAGCGATGGGTTGCCACTCGCCTACAGCTCAGCCGACCCCAAAGACGTCAAAGCCGTTCAGGAAAAATATGGACGCGAAAAAGCCTCCAGCGCATTGGAAATCTTCTTCGCAAACGTTGCACGACTTTCTGTCGAACGCGGCGCAACCCGCGTCATCACGGCAGGCGGCGAAACCTCAGGCGCGGTGGTCGAAGGCCTGGCACTTGATCGCCTTGAAATTGGTCCAGAAATTGACCCCGGAGTCCCTGCCCTTCGCGCGCGACCCGATCTTGTTGTCGCCCTGAAATCCGGGAATTTCGGAACTGAGGATTTCTTTGAAAAAGCTGACACATTGCTTGCGGGGGACGCATGAGCGACAGCGCGCTTCGCGAACAGATATGCCTTTTGGCGAAATCGCTTTTTGATCGCGGCCTCACCCACGGCAGCACCGGGAACATCTCGGCGCGCACGTCCGATGGCGGGTTGCTGGTCTCGCCCACCGGCACGAGCTTTGGCCGTCTTGACCCTGCCCGGCTCAGCCATTTTGACGCGACCGGAGCATTGATCGACGGCGATCCGCCCACAAAAGAGATGCCGCTTCACAAAGCGTTTTACGACACACGCAGCACCGCAGGCGCCGTCGTGCATCTCCATTCCTGTCACTCCGTGGCACTTTCGATGATGGAGGATGTGGACGCCGATAATTTCCTGCCTCCTCTCACACCCTATGGAATTATGAAGCTTGGTCGGGTGAAGCTCTTACCGTTCTTTCTTCCGGGTGATCCTGAAATGGGTGCCGCTGTCCGTGGTCTTGCGGGCAAGCGCTCGGCCGTGATGCTTGCCAATCACGGGCCCGTCGTTGCCGGCAAGGACGTCGAAGCCGCGTGCAATGCCGTTGAAGAACTTGAAGACACCGCGCGCCTAGCCATGATGACCCGTGGACACGCAATCCGGGCGTTGAGCGACGATCAGGTGGCGACGCTCGTCAAAACTTTCGATATTGAATGGGACGACTGATGCGCTTTTCGGCAAACCTTGGTTTTTTGTGGAATGACATATCGTTACCAGACGCAATTCATGCAGCGAAAGAGGCCGGATTTGACGCTGTTGAGATGCATTGGCCCTATGAAACACCTGCACTAAACGTGCGCGCCGCGCTTGAAGAAACGGGCCTGCCACTGCTTGGATTGAACACACGACGCGGCAACGTGGCAGCAGGCGACAACGGCCTTTCCGCGATCCCTGGGCGCGAAGACGACGCCCGCGCCGCCATTGTCGAGGCCCTTGCTTATGCCGACATTGTCGGCGCGCGTGCAATCCACGTTATGGCCGGGTTCGCGCAAGGCGACGATGCCCACAGGTGCTTTGTCGACATGCTATCATTTGCCTGCGAAAATGCCGCCAAGATCGGCAAAACCATCCTGATTGAGCCTCTTAATCGGCATGACGCACCGGGCTACTTTTTGAGCAACACCGAACAAGCCCGCGGAGTTATCGAAAGCGTCGGTGCCGACAATCTGAAACTGATGTTTGATTGTTATCACGTCGGGCGCACCGAGGGCGACGTGACCACGAGACTTGCCGACCTCTTGGAGATCATTGGCCATATCCAATTCGCGTCCGTCCCCGATCGCGGCGCTCCAGATCATGGCGAGATCGATTATAGCTTTGTGTTCAAAGCAACTCGTGACCTCGGATGGCAAACCCCGCTTGGCGCGGAATACAAAGTTCTCGGCTCGACCGATGCAACATTGGGTTGGAAGTCAAATCTCTGAAAGTACGATCGTTTTTCATTTTTGATTAGACATGGTGCCCGCCCGCTTTCAGTTTGAGCGCGACCCTCGCGCCAATGCTTGTGGCTCCCCGGTCAATGCAATTTTTATCACAAAACTTCCTTTGCGGTCCTTGTGAGCCAAACCACACA
>CALLWO010000202.1 GCA_938016355.1 uncultured Boseongicola sp.
CTCATCATCCTGCGCGAGAACTACCTTAGAATTCAGCGCGGCAAAGGCCGGCAACACGTCACAAAGTACGGCTAGTTTCCAAAGCGGAAACTATTAAAATTATTATCTATTTTTGTTGTCGTTTCCGGGGTGCAGGGGTGAAAATTAATCTGCCATGCCCTATGTTGTCTGCTGTGGGGGCGCTGGCGATTCGAGATTATGTCTGCGTTTGATCTGACTTACATCCTGATTGCGTATGTTGCCGCGATAAACGCGCTGACATTTGCTGTGTGCATCTATGACCGATACGCCGCCAAGAAATTCTGGCGCCGCGTGCCGGAAAAGTGGCTATTGATCCTGTCGGTGTTGGGCGGCGTGCCCGCTGCAAAACTTATGCAGATCATTTGCGGCCACAAAAAACTTCGCGAAGAATTCACGCTCAACCTGAACCTGATCGCGGTGTTCCATCTGACCGTCGGTGTCGCCGCATGGTCAACGACCACGCCACTGGTCGAACGGCTGATACTGACCGAAGTTGAACCGACAGCCGCCGAGTCTGAGACTGCGCCGGCGCCTAGCCGGTTTGGCCCGGGAAGCTAATGCTTGGCCAACGCGCACAACACGGGCACACTGCACATTATTAAAGAACCAATTCATAAGCGAGGCAGCGATGGGCTATGATCTTCACATCACGCGCAAGCAGGATTGGTCTGATGATGACGGGCTGACCATCTCGCGCGAAGACTGGCTCGCTTACGTCGACAAAGACAAATCCATGCGGCTCGAAACCGAAGCCTTTGTTGAAAACGATCAGGGGCAGTCTTTCAGCGTTCAGGACGAAACCCTCGCGATCTGGATTGATTGGCCGAACCGTGCCGAAGGGAAGAACGAAGCTTGGATGTGGCACTCCCACGGGAACGTCATGGCCAAGAACCCGGATGCGTTGATGATCCAAAAGATGTTTCTGATCGCCGACGCGCTTGGCGGAAAACTTCAAGGCGACGATGGCGAAGTTTACAATTCCATCGGGGAAGTCGACAAAGTCGACCGCCCTCAGCCATGGTGGAAGTTCTGGTAAATGCCGCTGGCGCTGTGGCTGATTGTTGTCAACGTTCTGACATTCGCGGCCTTTGGCTATGACAAGGCGCAGGCGCGCCGCGACGGACCACGCACTCCCGAAAAGACGCTTTTGACACTTGCTCTGCTCGGTGGTTGGCCGGGCGCAAAACTGGCGCAACGCTACTTTCGCCACAAGACGCAAAAGCAACCGTTTGGAAAGTTGTTGAACGCCGCTTTGGTTGTGCAAATTCTTGCAGTTGTGGCGTGGTTCAGCGGCGTGCTGCCGCCGCTGAACTGATCAGAAAAATCTAGCTCCGAACAAGCTTTTCATAGCTGTCTGAGACATCGCGGGTCAGCGCACCGACTTCGAAATTGTAGTCGCCGATCTTTCCAACCGGCGTGACCTCTGCGGCGGTCCCGGTAAGCCAGCATTGCTCGAAACCTTCAAGCTCGTCTGGCATGATGTGACGCTCGTGCACCTTGATCTGGCGATCCTTCAACATGCCGACAACCGTCTGGCGTGTGATACCGTTCAGGAAGCAATCTGGCTTGGGCGTGTGCACCTCCCCGTCCTTCACAAAGAAGATGTTCGCGCCGGTCGCCTCGGCGACATAGCCGCGGTAATCGAACATCATCGCGTCCGAACACCCTTTGGCTTCGGCTGCGTGCTTTGAAAGCGTGCAGATCATGTAAAGCCCTGCGGCCTTTGCATGGCTTGGGATCGTCTCGGGGCTTGGGCGTTTCCATTTCGCAATGTCGAGCTTGGCGCCCTTCATCTTCGCATCACCGTAATAGTTGCCCCATTCCCAGGCTGCGATGGCAAGACGAACCGGGTTTTTCGCCGACGCGACTCCCATGTCTTCGCCCGCACCACGCCACGCGACCGCGCGAACATACGCATCGTTGAACCCGTTCACCGTCAGAATTTCCTGCTTAGCGGCTTCAATTTCGTCAACTGTATAGGGGATCTCAAAATCCAATTGCCCGGCAGAAAAATGCAGTCTTTCAGAATGCTTGCGGCTTTCGAAAATCTTGCCGTTGTAGCAGCGCTCTCCTTCAAAGACCGACGATGCATAATGCAGCGCATGGGTCAGAATATGAACATTTGCATCGCGCCATGGCACAAGCTTGCCATCAATCCAAATCGTTCCGTCGCGATCGTCGTATGCACCTGCCATGTCGGCCTCCGTTTGCAAATGTTGCGCGATTAAGTCCGCATCGGTCATAATATTGCGGAAAATTCGAGAATCGCTACCAGTCGTCACTTGGAATGTCAACAAGGCTGACATAAAGTTCGGGAAACGAGCGAGGATCGAAATGGCTGAAAGTGGCGGACACCCCGGCGGAGAGAACCTGCTGTTTCTCACCGACGATCAATTGCGCAAAGGCATCGAAGCGATGTTTTTCGCGTATCGCGGTTTCACAGCTGATCCCGATCGAATTCTCATTGAAAAGGGCTATGGCCGGGCCCACCACCGCGCCATTCACTTCATCAACCGTTCGCCCGGCACCACTGTGAACAACCTTCTTTCAATCCTCGGTGTGACCAAGCAATCGCTTAATCGTGTGTTGCGCACATTGATCGAAGACGGTTTGGTCGAAAGTCTCGTCGGTACGCGCGACAAACGCGAACGTCATCTTTTTCTCACGGACGCCGGAGCCGAATTGGAACGTGAACTCTCAGATGCACAAAGGAGCCGAATGCGCGACGCTTTCCGCGCGGCAGGGCCCGACTCCGTGGCTGGTTTCCGCACCGTTCTCGAAGCGATGATGGACGGCGATATGCGGCGGCATTACAAGCGTCTCAAGGAGGCGCCGCAATGAGCCAGGCAGACGCACATCTTTTGATAGTCGACGACGACGAACGGATCCGGGGTCTGTTGCAGAAATTCCTGATCCGTCACGGCTTTCTGGTGTCATCCGCGCGCGATGCCGCTCACGCAGAACGCATTCTGTCGGGTCTCGATTTCGATCTAGTTGTTTTGGATGTGATGATGCCGGGCGAAGACGGGATCAGCTTTTGCGCACGCCTGCGTGAAAGCCGGGAGCTTCCAATCCTCCTTTTGACTGCCAAAGGCGATACAGAAGACCGGATCAAAGGGCTTGAAGCGGGTGCTGACGATTACCTCGCCAAACCTTTTGAGCCAAAAGAGCTTCTGTTGCGCATCAATTCGATCCTGCGCCGCGTACCGCCCAGCGAACCGACCGACGTCAAACCCAAAATGCTGCAACTCGGCGCGCTGCGATATGACGTTGAAAAAGGCGCGCTTTTCGAAGGCGAACAACCCGTTCGCCTGACGTCCACTGAATCTCAACTGATGCGCATCTTTTCGTCTTGTCCCAGCGAACCCGTCAGCCGCGCCAAGCTGGTCGAGGATCTGGGTCGCGACGGGGGGCAGGCACAGGAACGCGCTGTGGATGTTCAGATCACCCGATTGCGCCGCAAACTCGAAGCGGATCCAAAACAGCCACGTTATCTGCAAACTGTGCGCGGGGCAGGGTACATGCTCGCGCCGGATTAACCGCTGATGTGGGATTACCTTGCTCTTCCAATAGCGATTGCCGTTATTCTCTCTGGTCCGTGGATCCTTGAAAAACTTGGCGCGAAACGCGAGTTCGCGCGCTCATATCCGGTGTGGGCGGCGTGGATCCTGATCGTGATCGTGGCCGGACGACTGCTTTTGCTTGGAACATGACATGACGCTTCTTTTTGCTCACGACGCGGCTCTGAACCACGTCACGCCACCCGGCCACCCCGAACAGGTCGCAAGGATCGAGGCGATCAAAACCGCACTCGCTGATCCGCGTTTCGACGCGCTTGATCGCCGCGACGCCCCGATGGGCGACCGCGCGGATATCCTGCGCTGCCACCCGGAAGACTACGTG
>CALLWO010000203.1 GCA_938016355.1 uncultured Boseongicola sp.
TAAGTGGCGGTGCCGGGGGCCAGCCCCCGGACCCCCGGAGTATTTATGGAAAAATGAAGGTCAGGCGCTTTCGAGCGCTGAGGCTGCGCGGTCCAGTCGGTTGACCGCCTCGGTGATGTCTTCGTCGGGGATGTTGAGGGCGGGTAAGAGCCGGAGCGCGTTGTCTGCTGCGGGCACGGTGAGGACGCGTTCTTTATAGCCCGCGCTCATCACGTCGGCATTTGTCGCTTTGCATTTCAGGCCGAGCATCAGGCCCGTGCCGCGCACGCTTTCGAAGATATCGGGGTGGCTGGCCACGAGGCCTTCGAGCTTCTGGCGCATGAGGGCGGCTTTGCGATTGACCTCGGCCAGAAATGCGTCGTCGGCGATGGTTTTCATCACCGCGTTGCCAATGGCCATTGCCAGCGGGTTGCCACCATAGGTTGATCCGTGGGTGCCGACGGTCATGACTTTTGCCACGTGTTCGACCGCCAGAAGCGCGCCCAGCGGGAAGCCGCCGCCGATGCCTTTGGCGACCATCATGATGTCGGGTGTGATCCCGGACCATTCGTGGGCAAAGAGCTTGCCGGTACGGCCCATGCCGCATTGCACCTCGTCAAAGATCAGGAGCGCGCCGACCGCGTCGCAGGCATCGCGCAGGCCTTTGAGGCATTGATCGGGCACCGGAATAATGCCGCCTTCGCCCTGCACCGGCTCGATGATGACGGCGGCGGTTTTGTCGTTGAGGGCGGCGCGGAATGCGTCGTGATCGCCAAACGGGACGTGGGTGAAGCCCGGCAGAAGCGGGCCGAAGCCTGCGGTCATTTTCTCGGACCCTGCGGCTGCGATGCCCGCGGCCGAGCGGCCATGGAATGAGCCGGTGAAGGCGATGATCTCGCTGCGGTTCTCGCCTTTTTCGGTCCAGTATTTACGGGTCATTTTGACCGCGAGTTCGCAGGCCTCGGTTCCTGAATTGGTGAAAAACACGCTGTCGGCAAAGGTCGCCTCGACCAGCCGGTCGGCGAGTTCCTGTTGGCCGGGAATGCCATAGAGGTTTGAGGTGTGCCAAAGCTGGCTCGCCTGCGCGGTGAGCGCGGCGACCAGATCGGGGTTGGCGTGGCCAAGCGCATTCACCGCGATCCCGGCGCCAAGATCGAGGTATCGCGTGCCGTCTTCCTCGATCAACCAGGAGCCTTCGCCACGCACAAAAGACATGGGCGCACGGTTATAGGTGGGCAGGATCGACGGGATCATCGGCTTGGACCTTTATTTTCGAAGCCTGAGACGTGCCAGTGGCGCGGCAGGCTGTCAATGTTTGTGATGTTTGGATTGGGTGACGAGAAGGCACGGATGCGCGAACGCTGATTGCGTCAGCGTCGTCGCGAGGAGTTATGTGTCGCCTGAAACGTCATGCGGCCCGGATAAGGAACCCGGGCCGCATTGTCGAGATAATTTTGAAGGGTCGTGCGATCAGTCGCTGTCGAAGTGACCGAAGATCGGCAGAGTGCCCGCAGCGGTTCCAGAGATGGAGCCGATCAGAGCGCCACCAATTTCATCGGCGGCCCAGCCGTAGGTCTTGCCTGCAAAGGTCAGCGACGCGTTGCCACCCGCACTGTCGAATGTCATTGTGCCAACCAGCCCGTTGCCAGAGGTGGAGCCGGCAATTGTGCCGGTTGCGGCGTAACTGTTGAGGCCGCCGCCATTGGCGGACACGTTGATGTCGCCGCCGGTGGTTCCTGTGATCGTCTGGCTGTCAAAGTTCACATCCATATCAAACGTGCCGTTCACGCCGACGATATCGTCCCGTGTCACCGTGTCGTTGTAGCTAAAGAGCGTGACATCGCCGGTATAGTTGACCGGCCCGCCCATGGGCAGGTTCGCGGTCGGCGTTTCGATTCCGATGACGCCGTCGCCAGTGTCAAAGCTTGTGCCGTTGATTTTGCTGTAGGTGAGCCAAGCGCTGTTGAAAACGCCGATGTAGCTGACGAGCGGTTCGCTCATCGGCGGGTTGGAGCCATAGGCCCCACTCAGCATTTCGTCGAGCGCTATTTCCGCGCCCCCGTTCACCGAAAGATAAAGAATGGAGCCGTCCGCATTGGTGCGGATCTTCACGGTTCTGAATTCCGGTGTTGAGTCAAAGGACGTGGCAACCGCCATGATCCCTGTGGCGCCCGGCCCGCCTTCGACGCTTTCGTCCATCTCGTCTGTTGGATCGATGTCGTCAGGGGCCGTTGCATAAACCGGCGTGTAGCTGTTGACAATCGCGCTGGCGTTGGACCCAAAGCCGCCAATACCGCCGCCGCCGCAGGCTGCAAGGATCAAAAGTGCCGAAAGTGCCAGAAACGTTGGAAAGTACCGCATGATCAAAGTGCTCCGATAGAATTCGAGTTCGAAATGCGCGTCTGATTACGGTCAAATTTAGACAAATTCGCGGGATCGTTGTGAAAATGCGTGCAAGTCTGCGGCTTTTGGTGGTTTTGATGCCATAGCAGCACAAATTAGGGTGGTTCAGCGCGCGGACGTGCCTTGTAGCCCAAGGCTGCGGTGACTAGTATAAAGCCTTCTGGAATTAGTGGTCATAAGGACAAGCCATGTCGTGGACAGACGAACGCGTTGAGACTCTGAAAAAGATGTGGGGAGAGGGCCAGTCGGCCAGCCAGATCGCAAAGGAGCTTGGCGGCGTCACCCGCAATGCCGTGATCGGCAAGGTGCATCGTCTGGGTCTGTCCAATCGCGCGGGCGCGACCCCCGCGGCTCCGGAAAAGAAGGCGGCGAAATCAGAGCCGCGCACGACCTCGAAACCCGCAGCCAAGGTCGCGCCGCAGGACAAGGTCGTCGAAGTGGTGGTCACACCGCGCAAACCGATTGTTCCCGCAGGCCAGCCATTGCCGCCGCAGCCTTCCGCGAACGAGATCAGCCCCGAAGCGCTGGCGACGGTGCGCGAAGTTGAAAAGACCGCCAAGCGGATCGGTCTGATGGATTTGACCGAGCGGACCTGCAAGTGGCCCATTGG
>CALLWO010000204.1 GCA_938016355.1 uncultured Boseongicola sp.
TCGGCAACCGATTTCAAACGCGGGTCTGGGTGTATGAGGATCGTTTTCAACGCCATATCGGTCATTTAGGCCATCATTGGCCGACGGGCAAGGATATGGCGCTTGCGGTCCAAAGCAGAAAGGCTAGGTTCGCGGGCGCAACGTAAAGAGGCACGCCCATGGCTTACGATTTTGACACCCCACTGCCGCTGCGCGACATCCACACCAGCAAGTACGGCGGGATGGCGAAATCGTTTGGAACCAACGATCCCGACATCATTCCGATGTGGGTGGCGGACATGGATTTCGTGGCACCCAAGCCCGTTGTTGAAGCGATCCGTGCAGAGGCCGACGTGGGATACTTCGGATATTTCGGGCCGGTCAACGAGATCAGTCAGGCGTTTTGCGAATGGGTGGAGCGTCGACAGAACTGGACGATGAAACCAGAATGGGTGCGCTTTACCCATGGTGTGATCAGTGGCTACGCCGATGCATTAGAGCTTGCGACCGAACGAGGTGATGGCGTGATCGTCTTTTCGCCGGTCTATCACGCGTTTTATCGCCAGATCGAGGCGATGGGACGCGAGGTCGTCGAAAGCGAATTGGTCTTCCGGGATGGCGAGCACCATATGGATTTAGGGGCGCTTGAGGCGTCGCTGACGGGTCGCGAGAAAGTGGTCACTTTCTGCTCGCCGCACAATCCCGGAGGTCGCATCTGGAGCGAGGCGGAAATCAAGGAACTGGCTGCATTTTGCGCCCGGAACAATTTGCTGCTGATTTCAGACGAGATTCACATGGACCTGACATTTCCGGGCAACCAAGCGATTCCAACGGCCATTGCCGCGCCCGAATGTCTTGACCGACTGATCGTTTTGACCGCCATTTCTAAGGCTTTCAACATTGCGGGCGGCGAAACGGGAATGGCGATTATTCCGGACGACGGCATGCGCAAAGAGATGGATCACATCATCTTGGATCGCGAGTCGTCCCCAAACCGGTTTGCCATGGTCATGATCAAGGCCGCGTGTCGCGAAGGCGACGAATGGATGGACGAATTGCGCGCTTACATCGCCGAAAACTTCCGTATTTTCGCGGATCGGATTGGAGCGATCCCCGGTGTTTCAGTGGTTGAAATGAACGCGACATATCTGGTCTGGGCAGACTTTTCGGGCCTTGGGATGAGCGATGCAGAATTGCTGAAGCGCTGTGTAAACGGCGCGAAAGTCGCGCCTAGTCCGGGGCCGCAATTTGGGGCCGGGGGCGAAGGACATCTACGTTTCAACGTGGCTTTGCCGCGCCCCACACTCATGACCGCAATTGAGCGGTTGGAGCAGGCATTCGGCGACGTTCAGTAACCTAAGCGGGCGGTTCGTCTTTTGGTTTTTGCGTTATCGCATGTTGGTGCCGCATCCATTCGATGCCGAGCAGAATGGCGATGAGGCCCGCAATGAGTCCTCCCGCAATTTTCAGAATGGCCTCGGTCGGCGAGAGGATCGCAACGGCCTCTCGATCACGGAAGGTGACGTCTTTCAAAACAAGCCGCGCAGCATTCTTGGCCGCGCTTCCCCTAAGCCGATAAACCGGGATTTTCCCCAGATTTTCGTCCAACGCTGTGCGAACCACGGGTACAAAAAGCTTTCTAAACTCGGCGAACGCGTCTGCGGCATCGGGGTCGTCAAGCGCGATGTCCGCTTCCACATCATCCAAAAAGGCCTGGAATGCCTTTTTCAGAGCGGCAATCTTGGCACGTGAGGCCAGCGTTGGTTCGATCTCCAGATCATCAAGACGCAGGTCAGACAGATAGAACGCGCCCTTTTCATAGCGAACGGACGTTGATGTATTCGCGGTGCCTTTGCCAGCCAATCCCAAACCAGAAAGCCGAACCTCGGTGCGGATGCTGATCCCGCCTTTGTTATTGTTGTCATAAAACTCGACTTCGGCGTCACGAACTTCGAAAGCAAATTCATCGGCTTCAGTTCGCAGCGGAATGCGATCTTCGATGGCCGCGCGCACTTTTTCTTCCGGGATGACCACTTCGATGTCTGGGATAAACACAAGCGCGATGGCCGCCAGCGTGACGAGCCCGCCAACACCCCAAAGGAGGTATTTCGTGATGTTTGGCGACACCGGGCTTCAGTCGTCGTTGATGTCGCGTTCCCAGACTTTGACTTGTCCTTCACGCACGCCAACCGCGCGCCGGACGACGATCCAGGCGAGCAACGAAAGGACCGCAAAAATCAGGAAAGTCAGCGGCGCGGACGTGGCCATGCCGGGCACGCCTGCCAGCAACCCCACGCCGACGCCAAGCGCACCAAGCGCGAAGCCAAGAAAGATCTGAGCCGGCGCGACCACTTCGAGTGTCGCAAGCGCAAGCGCCGCAATAACCCAAACCCACCAAATTGCCCAAATCATCTCCATCAGCGGCGACCTCCTAGCATTTTGAACGCATCGCCAAAGGCTTCCAACGCGTTTGCCGGTACAACGACGGTTGAGCTGGAAGGGCTGGCGCCGAGCGCGTTCAGTGATTCAACTTGTTTCAAAGCAACCTGATATTGCGCCGCCTCAATGCCGTTTTCGGCAATGGCACGCGCAACGACGCCGGTTGCATAAGCCTCCGCGTCAGCTTGAATGCGGCGCGCTTTCGCGGCCTGTTCGGCGGCATAGAGTTCCGCATCTGCATTCAGCTCGACCGAGCGTTTTTCGCCCTCGGCGCGGGTGACCGCAGCCCGACGTTCACGTTCGGCGTTCAACTGTTGGAGCATCGCGTCGCGGGTCGCCTGATCAAGGTTAACATCGAGCAGTTCAGCGCGCGTTACTTCGATCCCCCAGTCGTCGACCTGTTCTTCGACGGCAAGCTTGATGGTCGAAATCAAAGTGGCGCGGTTGGATTGCACCTCGTCGAGTTCCATTTTACCGATTTCAGCACGCACGATACCGGCCACTGTCGTTGCAATCGCAGCGTCGACATCGCGGATACGATAGACGGTGCGCTCGGGCTCTGTGATGCGGTAAAACACGCTTGTTTCGACCTGCACGAGCACGTTATCGGCTGTGATCGCGTCCTGGCTGGCGTTCGGCAATTGCCGCTCAAGAATTGAAATTTGATGGGCAACTCTGTCCAGAAACGGGACGATAAAATTTATGCCTGGCCCAAGCACTGTGCGCAGTCTGCCGAAGCGTTCGACGACGTGTTTGTCGGATTGCGAAACAATCCGCACGCCTTTGTAAATGCACAGAATAATAAAGGCCGCAAACAGCAATGTTGCGATTCCACCGCCCCCAAGGGTCTGAAGAATTTCTTCCATCAAAACATCCATTAATTTCTCCATTCTTGGATGAGATATGGGTATCGCAATGTGTCATTTCAATGACTTAAGGGTTTTATCGTCGAATCAGCCTTTGCGGTGACTTTCCCGCAACACGGGTAATTTCGCCCGCAACTTCAAGCTCCAACTTGACGCAAGTGACGTGCCAGCCGACCGATCCCAGACGGTTTAAAACGTCTTTGTTGAGACGATCGCGAACCGCCTCGGAAAGACCTTGGAATGGCAACCCTGTTGCCCCTGCCGCATCGACAAGCGTCAATATCTCGGCGCGCAGGACTTCGAATTTCCATGTTGGGATGTTGGTCACGCCATCGGCATTGGGCGTGCGGCATGTCGTTCGTTCTTCGCTCATGACGGGGTCTTTCTTTGATCGAGATAAGCGCGCAGTCGTGCTTTTTGGGTAGGAATGGATTTCGGGTGCTCAAGATACCAGTCAATCGGTGCCAGCTTCCACATTTGGCCTTCGTCACCAAATTGCACCGTGCTGCATTCAAAATTCGGTTGTTCCGACACGAAGAACCAGATCGCTGAGCCTTGCGACAGCTCGCTCATGCCCCAAAGCAGATCGTCCTTTGCGAGCGTCACTCCAAGCTCTTCCTGCAATTCGCGCAGCACGCAGGCTTCGGGAGTTTCCTCACCCTCGCGGCCACCGCCGGGCAGATCCCAATGCGCGGGCCATGGGATATCGGGGCGATCATCGCGTAAGATCGTCACGATGCGGTCGCCCACTAAAATAGCGAGTTTTGCGCCATTAAACGGCTCTGTCGTCATCCGCCTTCCTTTAGTAGACTGGCGCGGATTGTAACTCGGACCTTTCGAAAATGCCCGCCCTTTGTCGCGATTGCCTGACGACGTTTGAGAGTGGAACGCGATGCCCATCGTGTGGCCGACCCCGGATCATGTCGCATCCTGAGCTGTTCGAACTTGGCATTGCGCACATGGATTGCGACGCATTTTACGCCAGTGTCGAGAAGCGGGATGATCCGTCATTGCGCGACAAGCCGGTCATTATCGGTGGAGGGCGGCGCGGTGTGGTTTCAACCGCCTGTTACATCGCGCGGATCAAGGGCGTGAAGTCGGCGATGCCCATGTTTCAGGCGCTGAAACTCTGCCCGGACGCGGCCGTCGTCAAAGGACGCATGAGCGCCTATGTGGAAGCAAGCCGTGACATCCGCGCCTTGATGGATGAGCTGACGCCTATCGTGGAGCCACTGTCGCTGGACGAGGCTTTCATGGATCTTCGCGGGACGAAACGGCTCCATGGCGCGCCGCCGGCTGTGATGCTGGCCCGCTTGGTGAAGCGGATGGAGGACGAGCTGGGTCTGTCAGGTTCTATCGGGCTGTCGCACAACAAATTTCTGGCGAAAGTCGCATCCGATTTGGACAAGCCGCGCGGTTTTTCTGTGATTGGCGCGGCGGAGACCGGCGATTTCCTGCGCGACAAACCTGTGAGGTTAATCTGGGGCGTGGGCGCGCAAACCCAAGCTGCACTGGACAAAGCCGGTATTCGGACGTTTTCGGATCTGCTTCGTTGGGAGAAAGACGACCTGATG
>CALLWO010000205.1 GCA_938016355.1 uncultured Boseongicola sp.
CTCAATGTGTAATCCTATCGCAGTCACACGAGGGTCATCGAGCAAGGCCAACGCAATTTCCGCCTGGGTCGTTTGCGCCATGTTTCCGCATGTGATCGTGTAGGCAATGGGCAGCCCGCGCTTTTGCATCGTCAAATTGATCGCGATATTCGAACTTTGCGTCAGGATTGCTACACCAGATTCTACTCGCTTGCATCCATGCTGATCTGGCCAAAGCAATGCGCCATCCAAGGCATTGATGAACCCGTAACAATTTGGGCCAAGTATCGGCATTGACCCGGCAGCAGCGATTAAATCGCGTTGCAAGTCCTCTGCGCCACCGTCTTCAGCTTTGGCTTCCGAAAACCCCGACGCAAAGCATACCGCACCACCGGCATCCATTGCAGACAACTCTTCCACCAAAGCGATCGTGGCTTGCCTGTTCACGCCAATGAAGGTCGCATCAGGTGCTGCAGGCAATTCTGAAACTGAGCGAAACGCGCGCAGTTCAGCGACGGCGTCGGCCTTAGAATGGACTGGCCACACTTCGCCTGCGAATCGCATTTTCTTCGCCTGCCCGATGACCTGTTCACACCATGCGCCTCCGCCAATAACGGCGATAGAGGACGGCTGTAACAAGCGATCAAGCTTTTCTGTCATCGGCTTGCTCCTATGCGCCCAACGGACGCAGAAGATCCCGTGAAATGATATGGCGTTGAATTTCAGACGTGCCGTCCCAAATTCGCTCCACTCGCGCATCCCGCCAGAAACGTTCGATTGGGAAATCGTCCATCAAGCCCATACCACCATAGATCTGCAGGGTTGCGTCCGTGACCCGCGCCAGCATCTCGGTGGCATAAAGCTTAGCCGATGCGATTTCGCGGTTCGCCGTCAGCCCTTGATCCAGTCGCCATGCCCCCGACAGAGTGAGCCAGTCCGCGGCGTCAATTTCTGTAATCATATCCGCGATCTGAAATCCAATTCCCTGAAATTTACCAATGGGTTGGCCAAATTGTTCGCGTTCAGCCGCATAGCTCAGGGCGTAGTCAAAACATCGCCGAGCGCGCCCAACAGAAAAAGCCGCCACGGTCAGACGCGTCGCGTAAAGCCATTCGTTCATCACGGCAAAGCCACCATCGACTTCCCCTAAAACTTGCGCGTCGGGAAGTCGGCAATCATCGAATGCCAAGATATAGTTTTTGTATCCCTTGTGACTGACCGAATTATACCCTTCTCGAACGTCAAATCCTGGAGTGCCTCGGTCAACAAGAAACGTCGTGATCCGCCGCTTTGGTCCTTTCGGCGTTTCGTCCACGCCGGTTGCAATGAACACAATGAAAAAGTCAGCGTGTTCCGCCCCAGATATGAAATGCTTAGAACCATTGACCACCCAATCGCCACCGTCGCGAACAGCTTGGCACTTCATTCCTCGTACGTCCGAGCCCGCACCGGGTTCCGTCATTGCCAAC
The DNA here is from genome assembly GCA_938016355.1 of uncultured Boseongicola sp. GTDB lineage: Bacteria > Pseudomonadota > Alphaproteobacteria > Rhodobacterales > Rhodobacteraceae > CALLWO01. Next base: position 1,449 of record CALLWO010000205.1, read on the forward strand.
GCATCCATGCGTTCGCCCTTCACCGCTGGCAAAAGATAGCGCGCACGCTGTTCCTCGTTACACGCCATCAGAATGTTTTGGGGGCGACCAAAGAAATGCGTCAGCGCCATGGAGCCGCGTCCAAGTTCTCGTTCCACCAGCGTGAAATCCAGATGGCTTAATCCCGCGCCACCGACCTCTTCTGGGAAGTTGCAGGCATAGAAGCCTAGATCTATGCATTTTTGCTTGATCTGTTGACCCAAATCGAAAGGTACTTGCCCGGTTCGTTCCACCTCAGCTTCATGCGGATATATCTCGTTTTCGACGAAACTGCGAACTGTCGAGGTGATCATTTCCTGTTCTTCAGACAGACCAAATTGCATCGGGCGATCTCCACGGTTCAGGTGTCTTATTTAGCGCCGCGCACAATCGATGCGGCATGCAAAGCTAGGCCAAAATCGTGCTCAATTGGAAACTAAATCTGTGTACATACGTCGCAACGTGCACACCGCGCATGCGCAATTCGTGCATCATTACCCTGACTCTCGATCGAAATCTTTGCGCCGCTTTGATATCGAAGACTTCACAAAAGAATACTTGCCTAAAAGCCACCCCTCGGACAAAGTCTCGTAAGGGATGAAGAGATAAAACAATGATAATACAAAAGTTTCTGGTGCTAAGGCACCTGATCCGATTTGTACCACGCTGGATCGCGACCGCAGGCATCGCAATATCTATTTCGAGTGGTTTCGCCGAAGCACAATCGTTTTTCGCCACTGTCGTTACCGATCCGGCCGCAGGTGTAGACCGAGGATCAACATCTGGCATTCGCAAGCTTGATGAACCAACCAGATTTTTGACATTTGACACGTTCGGAGCTGACGACATCGGACCGTCGATCCTCGGGTTTGGCTATGTGTTGCCCGGGGCGTTCGCGACAAGCGATCAATTAGATTTTGCGGCCGTAGTTGCCGGGCCGGCTGAGAACGGTGAGCCGGAATTGCTGGCTGGCGGTTTGGGTTACCGGTTCGGCGTCACAAACGATCTCACTGTTTATGCCAGCGTGAACCATGCGGACATTGTCGTCGGTTCAGACGCGGCACTTGCCCTTGATAGCCAAGGCCAACTGACTTCGGCCGCCGTAGGTGTTCGACGCGAAATCATTGTTGGCGAACAAGGAAAGCTTACCACCACCTTCGAATTGATTGGTCGACGCTCGAAAGGAAGCGTTCTTGGTTTCCCGGTGATCGACGAAGACCTACGACTGCTCAGAGTTTCAGCTCTCTATAACGAAGGCGTGCCGTTCGTGTTCCAACGTCGCTTTGCGGCAGCATTGACAAAAGGTCTCGATGGATTTGGAGCCTCACCGACCACCAATCCGCTCGCTTCTGCGCCCGGCGTCACATCAGACTTTCTTCGCGCAAGCTTCAGTGCCGAAGCGTCTCTTCCATTTTCGGAAAGCTGGGTGGGCAATGCTGGTCTGATTGGTCAATGGAGCGCTGACAGTTTGCCGATTTCACAGCGCTGTGGATATGGCACAAACTCCTACGCACGTGGCTTCGATCAGAGCTTTGTAAATGGGGATCAATGCCTCGGCACGCGCATCGAGGCGGCCTACAACGTGCAGCCGCCAACGGTAACCGACGCGAGCATCACATTCACTCAGGCCTATTTTGGAGT
>CALLWO010000206.1 GCA_938016355.1 uncultured Boseongicola sp.
TGCTACGCAGGATCGCAGCCCTCATGTGCCACGGTCCCCCAAGGAAATAGCGGAAAGCGCTATCGCGGCGGCCAAGGCTGGCGCGGCGATTGTTCATTGTCATGTGCGCGATCCAGACACCGGGGCACCATCGCGCGACCCAAAAATGTTTCGCGAAGTGACCGATCGTGTGCGCGACGCAGACGTTGATGTTGTGCTGAACCTGACCGCCGGGATGGGTGGCGACATGGTTTTTGGTGCGACCGAAGCGCCATTGCCGCTGGCGGCGGGCACAGACATGGCGGGCGCGAGCGAACGCGTGGCGCATGTCGCCGAATGCCGACCCGAGATTTGCACGCTTGATTGCGGCACGATGAATTTTGCAGAAGCCGATTACGTTATGACGAACACGCCGGGCATGTTACGTGCGATGGGCGCGATGATGACCGAGTTAGGTGTGAAGCCCGAGATCGAGGCGTTTGACACAGGGCATTTGTGGCTGGCCAAACAGCTTGTTTCAGAAGGTATTCTCGATAGCCCGGCCTTGGTTCAGCTTTGCATGGGCGTGCCATGGGGCGCGCCGGATGATTTGAACACGCTGATGGCCATGGTGAACAATGTGCCGGACGATTGGACGTTCTCGGCCTTTGCGCTGGGGCGGCATCAGATGGCCTATGTCGCGGCGTCTGTGCTGGCGGGGGGAAATGTCAGGGTTGGGCTGGAGGACAATCTGTGGCTTGGCAAAGGCCAGTTGGCCACGAACGAGCAATTGGTCGCCCGCGCGGTGGGCATCATAGAAGGCTTGGGGGCAAATGTGATAGGCCCCGAGGCTGTGAGAGCAAAGCTGGGGCTGACAAAGCGGGAGCCGGTTTGATGAAGCGTATCCTTTGTTATGGCGACAGCAACACGTTCGGGACGGGGCCGATGCCGCGGCTATCGTCTGATCCGATATTCTCTAAGGATGAGCGCTGGGCCGGAGTAATGGAAGCCGCGCTAGGAGAGGATTGGGACGTGATTGTCGAGGGTCTTCCGGGGCGTACGAGCGTGCATGATGATCCGATTGAGGGTGCGTATCGAAACGGTTTGCGCAGTTTGCAGGCAACGCTCGAAAGTCATCGACCAATTGATCTTTTGATTATTTGTCTTGGGACGAACGACACCAAACAGCGCTTTGGTCTTGGCGCGCAGGACATTGCGCTGGGCGTTGCGCGATTGGTGCGCGAGGCGAAGGCGCTTGATGTGGTCGACAAGGTCTTGGTGATCTGTCCGCCGCCGGTTCTGGAGCGCGGTGATTTGGGTGAAATATTCAAGGGTGCTGAAGCGCGCTCGGCTGAACTGGCCCCGCAGATGGAACGCTTTGCTGGTGAGAACGGTGCGGCGTTCTTGGATGCCGGTCGCACAATCTCGGTGGATGAGATCGACGGTGTGCATTGGGCGGCTGAAAGCCACGCCGCGCTTGGTGAGGTTGTTGCTGCCAAAGTTCGCGAGATGTTTGGTGGATAGGCCGCACGCCGGCGGCAGGCGAGGGTATGAATATGAGTAGAATTGCGATCCTTGGGGGCGGTGTCATCGGCGGTGGATGGGCCGCGCGCTTCTTGCTGAATGGTTGGGATGTGTCGGTATTCGACCCTGACCCGGAAGCCGAACGCAAGATCAACGAAGTGCTGGCGCAAGCGCGTTGGGCCCTACCGATGCTTTATGATCGCGCGTTGCCTGCGGAAGGCAATTTGAGGTTCGCGTCGTCGGTGGCTGAGGCGGTGGCTGATGCGGATTACATCCAGGAAAGCGTGCCGGAGCGGCTGGACCTCAAACACCGGGTTTATCGTGAGATTGAAGCGGCAAATCGGATCTCGCCCATCGGGTCGTCTACGAGCGGGTTCAAGCCGTCTGAGTTGCGAGTTGGGCTAGAGACCGGAGAGCGGGTTTTCGTCGCGCATCCATTTAACCCGGTCTATTTGCTTCCGTTGATCGAGGTTGTTCCGGGCGAAGGGGCGAACGACAATGTCGTCGCGACCGCGAAGAAAATGTTGGAAAGCGTTGGGTTATACCCTCTTGAGATAAAAGCAGAAATTGACGCGCACATTGCTGATCGTTTCCTGGAGGCGGTTTGGCGAGAGGCGCTTTGGCTTGTGAAGGATGGGATCGCGACGACCGAAGAGATCGACGATGCCATCCGCTATGGGTTTGGTTTGCGCTGGGCGCAGATGGGGCTGTTTGAGACGTACCGTATTGCAGGCGGCGAGGGCGGAATGGCGCATTTTATTGCGCAGTTCGGGCCGTGTCTGGAATGGCCGTGGACGAAGCTTATGGACGTACCTGAGCTGACCGATGATCTGATCGAGAAAATCGGCAGTCAATCGGACGCGCAGTCCGGCCACATGAGCATTCGCGAACTGGAGAAACTGCGCGACACAAATTTGGTTTCGATGCTGCGCGCGCTGAAAGGCCGTGGATCTGCGGCGGGTCGCTTGATTGCCGATCACGAGGCAAGTTTTGCCCCGCTTTCGCCTGCTTCGGACGGATTCGTCAGTGTTGAGCGAAGCATTCCAATCGACTGGACAGATTACAACGGGCACATGAACGAGAGCCGGTACGGTCAGGTTTTCTCGGATGCGGCTGATGCCACGATGGCGGCGTTTGGCGCGGATGCGGACTACATTGCGCTCGGGTTTTCATATTTCACCGTCGAAACGACGATCAAGTATCTAATGGAGACCCACGCGAGCGAAAAAATTGTCGTGCGCACGGATGTACAGGATGGGTCCGGCAAGAAGCTTAAGCTGTTTCACAGGATGTGCCGCGCCGCGGACGGGGAAGTCTTGGCGACGTGCGATCAACTCTTGCTGCACGTCAGTCTGGAGACGCGGCGCACATGCGAGCCTTCGCCTGAAATTGCTGGTAAACTCGCCGCGTTGGTGGCCATGTAGCCAAAAGGTCTGTGCATTGGTTCGGTAACTTGGATTTGGAACGGTGGGGCGCGCATGGCGACAAATGCTTATGAGGCTATCCTTTTTGACAAGGATGGAACGCTGTTTGATTTTCGCGGCACATGGGAGGCTTGGGCGCGTCGGGTCTTGGGTCAGCTGGCGGGTGAAGATCACGGGCTTCTGTCAGGCGCAGCCGATGCGATTGGGTTTGATCTGGACACCGGATTTCACTCCACGAGCGTTGTAATTGCAGGCACAACCGCGGATGTCGAGGCGGCCCTGCAACCTGTATTTCCCGATGTTGAGGGTATTGCGGCGTTGCTGGATCGCGCCGCGATTGAAGCTGCGCCCGCGCCGGTTCCGATGTTGCATGAAACGCTTGCGCTATTGGGTGCCACATATGAATTGGGCGTTGTAACCAACGATGCCGAGGCGCCCGCGCGTGCGCATTTGGCCCATGCGGGTATCACAGATCATTTCGGTTTTATCGCAGGATATGACAGCGGTTTTGGCGGCAAACCAGCACCGGGGCAGCTTTTGGGGTTTTGCAATATTTCGGGGATTGCGCCGGAACATTGCGTCATGGTGGGCGACAGTTTGCATGATTTGCACGCGGGCCGCGCAGCAGGGATGGCCGCGGTTGGCGTGCTGACCGGCGTTGCCACAGAGGCTGACCTTGCGCCTTTTGCCGACGTGGTTTTGCCCGGATTGGCGCAGTTGCCGCACTGGTTGGATCGGGACTAGGGCGTTTCATCGGCTAAAAACGACAAAATTTGTCGGTAACTCATGGCCGGGTGCGTGCGCTTGCATCGACCATCCTAGCAAGAGCTAGGAGAACTCAATGGCTGAATCGAGAGAACGCAAACGCCGGGCCGGAGGTCGTGCAGGCAACACCAGACGCACCTCGTCCGATGTGATCAGCCAAGCGCCTTGGTGCGTGCCAATCAATACGGATCGCCCCACCGAGCCATTGGATGAGGCCGGAGTTGAGGCGATTCACAACGGTGCGATGCGCATTCTCGAAGAGATCGGGATCGAATTCTTGAATGCCGAAGCGATTGGGCTGTTCAAGAAACTTGGCGCGAAAGTCGATGGGACAAACGTCAGGCTCGACCGGGATTTCGTCATGGAAATGGTCGCCAAAGCGCCGAGCGAATTTACGATCACGCCAAGGAACCCGGACCGTCAGATCACCATCGGTGGGCGCAACATTGTGTTCGGCAACGTTTCGTCGCCACCCAATTACATGGATCTGACAACCGGAAAAGTGCCGGGGACGCGTGAACAGTCTCAGACGCTTTTGAAGCTGACCCAGTATTTCAATTGTATTCATTTTGCGGGCGGATATCCGGTGGAGCCGGTCGATGTGCATGCAAGCGTGCGCCATCTTGATATGCTTTATGACAAGCTCACGATTTCCGACAAAGTGATGCACGCTTACTCGCTTGGGAAAGAGCGGGTCGAAGATGTGATGGAGATGGTAAAGATCGCAGGCGGGCTGAGCGAAGAGGAGTTCCAGTCACGTCCGCACATGTACACCAACATTAATTCGACATCTCCGTTGAAGCATGATGAGCCGATGATCGACGGGTGTTTGCGTCTTGTGCGGCGCGGGCAGGCGGTTTTCATCACGCCATTCACCTTGGCGGGCGCAATGGCGCCGGTGACAATGTCGGGCGCGGTCGCACAATCCATAGCCGAGGCCTTGGCCGCGATTGCGCTTTTCCAATGGGTCGCGCCGGGTTGTGCCTGTGTCTTGGGAACGTTCACATCCAACGTTGATATGAAGTCGGGCGCGCCAGCATTCGGGACGCCGGAATATATTCGGGCAACGCAGATGACAGGTCAGATGGCGCGGTTCTATGGCCTGCCTTTGCGGTCATCGGGATCCTGCGCGGCCAATGTGCCGGATGGTCAGGCCATGTGGGAAACGACAGCGTCGCTTTGGGCAGCAATCCAGTCGGGAACAAACACGGTCTACCACGCGGCGGGCTGGCTTGAAGGTGGGCTAATTGCGAGCCCTGAAAAGTTTGTGATGGATTGCGAAGTGATTGGCCAGATGATCCGCTATTTTGACCCGGCCCTGACGGCGACAACGTCCGATGACATTGCCGTAGACGCCATCGGAGAGGTCGGCGGTGAAGGCCATTTCTTTGGCATTCAGCACACGCAAGACCGTTACGAAACAGCCTTTTACCAACCGTTCTTGAGCGATTGGCGCAACTATGAGGGCTGGGACATCGCGGGTGGGATTTGGACGGCGGAACGCGCGCATCATCTGTGGAAAGAGATCGTTAACAATTTTGAAGAACCACCGATGGATATTGCTATCCGCGATGAGCTTGCCGACTTTGTGGCGCGACGTAAATCAGAAGGCGGCGCGCCTACAGATTTCTAACGATTAATTCATCGCACATTTGGAATTTGTTAAACGTCCCGCACTAGGTTCCATTGCAGGAGCTGAGAACGCGAATGCATGGACTGATCAACAAAGCGCTGCAAAGCTTTGTCACGGACACTTATGGAGTCGAAGCCTGGGCTGAAATTGCCGATGAAGCAGCCTTGGGCATGACAAGCTTTGAGCCGATGCTCACGCATGATGCGTCGTTCACGGATGAGGCTGTGGATGCCGCTGTGGCGGTTTTGGGTAAGCCACGCGACGCATTCTTGGAAGATTTGGGCATCTATCTGGTTGCGCATCCAAATTCAGAGACATTGCGTCGGCTTTTGCGGTTTGGCGGCGACACTTTTCAGGAGTTTGTCAGCTCGCTTGACGATTTGCCCGACCGGGTCAGGCTTGCCGTTCCCACGCTCGATTTTCCGACCTTGGAAGTGTTCGAAAAGGATGGGGCAGCTTTGGATATCGAAATGTCGTCGAAACACGATGGGGCGACGCATGTGCTGGCTGGCGTTTTGCAAGGGATGGCGGATGACTATGGCGCCCTGGTCACAATCGATTGTCAGAGCCAGGGAACGAGCGGTCACGTCTCGGTGCGTATTCATGATGCGGCTTTTGCCGAGGGCCGTTCGTTTGAACTTGCGATGCGGTCGGGGGCCTGATCGTGGGGGGCACAAACGTCGATAGTTCGGCTCAGATCCCGGCAACGACTTTGGCCGCGCTGATGCCCATGTATGTTGTGACAGATGCAGGCGGGTGCATCACTTCGACAGGTCCGACGATGGAGCGGGTGGCGGGAACGAGGTTGATAGGCAAAAGCTTTCTAGACGCTTTTGTGGTCAAGCGTCCTCGACGGATCAAGACGTTTGCCGACCTCTTGCAGGCTTGCGGTAAAACGCTCCACTTGCGATTGGCTGAACCAAGCGGGACGCAATTTCGCGCGGTTGGCGGGCCAGTTGAAACAGCAGGTGGTGGTTTGATGCTGAACATGTCGTTTGGCATTCAGGTCAACGAGGCCGTGGCCAATCACGGTCTGACGATTGGTGATTTCGCGGCCACGGATTTGACGGTTGAGCTTCTCTATTTGATGGAGGCGAAAACGGCTGCGATGGAAGAATCGCGCAAACTCAATCTCAAGCTGGAAAACGCCCGGTTGGCGGCCGAAGAAAGCTCTTTCACCGACCCGTTGACCGGATTGCGTAACCGCCGCGGGTTCGAGGCGCTGATGCCACATCACATCGGGCGAAATGAACCGTTTGCGATCATGGCGATGGATTTGGACTTCTTCAAAGAAGTCAACGATATCAACGGGCATGCCGCAGGTGACGCCGTGCTGCAGGAAGTCGCAAACAGGACGGTGTCGAATTTTCGACCGCTTGACCTGGTGACCAGAATTGGTGGTGATGAGTTCTTGATCTATGTAAGCGAATTGGATCGACCCGACGTGCTGCACCGTCTGGCCCGGCGGTTGATAACGCGGCTTTGCGAGCCGATTTTGTTTGAAGGGCTTGAGTTGAAGCTTTCGGCAAGCATCGGAATTGCAACATCGGATGGCGCGCCGAGCGACACATTGAATGCCATCGTCAAACGCGCGGACAAAGCGCTTTATGCGGCGAAATCCGCAGGACGGGGCGTTTCGCGGCTGGCCCCAAAAATCGAACAAGAAGAAGCCCTGTAGGCGCATGTTTTCTTCTCGGCAGAGTTAAGGCCGGTTTGGAAGGTAAACAAAGCGCGGCTGGCGAAAAGTTTTCGCCGCCGGCTCATAGACGCTCCTTGCCGCGCAATGGTATCATTCGCGGGTAGCAATCGGAGAAAGATAGTGAGCGATACGACACCGGCCGTGGATATCGGGGCCGCGGAACAGGCGATCGATCTTCCTGAGATTGGTGACGAGGCCCAATACAACGCCTTGATGCGAACAATCCGCAACCGTGTCACAGTGCGCAAATTCGACAACACCTATGAGGTGCCCGAGCGACATTACGATCTCATTTTGGAGGCGGCTCGGCATGCTCCATCAGGGGCAAATGCCCAGCCTTGGCAATTCATTGTCGTCCGGGATCAAGACATCAAAGATCAGATCACTGATTATTTCGTTGCGGAACAACGCTTTAGGGCGAAAGCAAAGATGAAGTTTCCGACGCCCGATTATCGTGGGCTGGCGACAGCGCCGGGGTTCGTCGTTGTTTGCTCTGATATGCGTTGGGTCAATGCGTTCCCGGTTTTCAACGACGGTTCAGAGCAGGACGAGATGTACCGCGCTAATGCCGAGCGCATTTTGTTGCAATCGGTGGCTGCGGCCACGATGTCGGCACATCTGGCGGCGGCAGCACTTGGATATAACGTTTGGTGGGTCACCGCGATTGGACAGGAAGATGCGCAGGATGCGATGCGCCCGTTGCTTGGGATACCTGATGAAATCTCGGTACTTGATATCCTGCTTTTTGGGCCGCCAGATGCAAAACCCTATAAACGCTTTCGCAAACCGTTGGAAGAAATCGCGCATATGGATCGCTATGACATGACGCATTTCATGTCTGACGATGCGCTAAAGGAATGGATCAATAAGAGGCGTCATCGGGTGATGTACAAAGACGCTTCGCGAGTTGATTAGACCGTGAACGGGATCGAAGGTTTAGGGATGTCCGACCTTGGGTTTGGGTCGCTCGCGCTAATTTTCTGCGCGCTGGCCTTTGGCGGTGTCATCAAAGGCGCAACCGGCGCAGGAACGCCGGTCATTGCAGTGCCGGTCATGGCCGCATTTTTCGACGTGCGCCTAGCGGTGGTAATTATGGTGGTACCAAACCTCGTCACCAACATCACGCAGTTCTGGCAGTATCGCGGCGCGCGTGCGGCGGGCGGGTTCGATACGCGATTTGCGGTTGCGGGTGGCATTGGCGCGCTTGTCGGCACGTTTGCCTTGGCGATGCTACCGGTGAACATATTGACGCTTGGCGTGGCTGCTGCGGTCACGGCTTATGTTGTGTTGCGTCTGGCGCGGCCGAATTTCTCCATCGCGCCGGACGTTGGGCAGCGGGTCGTCTACCCTGCGGGATTGACAGCAGGCATTTTGCAGGGTGCTGCGGGAATCTCAGCGCCAATTTCGGTGAGCTTTCTCAACGCGTTACGATTAGAGCGTCCGATTTTTGTTGCGACTATTTCGATGTTTTTCACGTCGATGTCGGTGACCCAGCTGTTTGCAATGGGCGTGGCCGGATTGATGACGCCGGAGCTTTTGGGGCTCAGCGCCTTGGCGATCTTCCCTGTGTTGTGCGCGATGCCCTTGGGGGAATTGGCGGCCCGACGGTTGTCGGCCGACGGGTTTGACAGGCTCGTTCTGGCGCTTTTGAGCGTGCTTGCGCTTCGCCTGATCTATGTGGCCTTGTTTTAGAGGCGGGTGATTTTCAGCCGCGTTTTCAGATCGGTTCGACAAAACGCGTGGAGAAAACAGGTCTGCTCTGACACATCAAGCATATCGCGGGCGACATCGTTGCTTTCGTTTGTCTGAAGATGGACGTGGGTTTCGACAGGGTCTGCGGACCCCGCTTGCCCGGTGCCACCCGACGCGCCGCCGAGCGAAAAGTGCGTATCCTGCACGATAGAATACTTTGGCAGGTCCAGTTTCTCCATCGTGGCCATGCGCCCAAACTGGGTCATGAAGCAAAAGCCGATGCCAGCCGAAATAAAGCTGACGGCATCCGGCGCGCGGCCCTGACCGCCAGCGCTTGGAGCTTCTTCGCTGAGGAAATGGAAGATACTCCCGCGCGGACTGTAAAGGCGTTGTTCAATCTCTTTCATCCCATCATCACGCAGGGTGCAAATGGCGGCGGGGTTGAGTGTGCGATCCTGTTCGTCGGTCAAGCTTGAGGCCGCGGCAGCGGTGCCTTTGGCAACGGCTTTTTCAGGTGACGTTCCGCGCCTTGCAATCAGGTCGACTTCCGACGGTGATGGCGTTGGCGCGTCGCCGCGAGGGTCCAGGACTGTTGGGGCGTCGAGCGCCTTGGCTTGATCTGGTGTGAGCGTTTCGCCATTGCGTGTGAGCGTGAAAAGACTTGGTAGAACGCCCCGCATCAACCCGTTTAGCGGTGAAGCGTGGACGGCATTCATGATCAGTTGGTTCAATGCCGCATCGTCGAGATCACAATCAATCTCGACTTCGAGATCGACGGGCAATGCGCCGCCGATCATCGTGCGTTTCCGCATCGACCCCTTCATCGTGTAATAGTTGTTCTGGATCAGGCGCAGATTGCGCAGCTTGTGGTTCTCCTGTTTCGCAAGCGCCGTGATTTCGTTCATGTAGCTTGCGATCATGCCGGTAGTCAGGAACGCGAGCGGGCAGGGCGCGGCGTCGTGTCCGCTTAGGTACTTGCCCTCATCCGAGACCAGCCGCCACATCAACCCGGAGCGTTCCGAAACGACAAGCGCTTCTTTCTGAAATCCCGACAAGGACCGCACCCATGTGCGCACTGCGTCTCCCTTGCGATTGCTTGGCGGAACGAGACCGGTCGCCGGCGCATTGGCGACTTTGAAAAACGGAGCGGTGCCGCTTTCAGAGATGATGTTTTCGCCAAGTTGCATGTTTGGGTCTCCTTTCGTTGGTCAGCCGAACATCGTGTTGGGCAGCAAGAGCGCTATGGAGGGGATCATCAGAACGAGGATCATGGCCGCGAGCATTGCGAACCAGAACGGCCAGATGCCGCGGAAAATCGTGTTGAGCGGGACGCCTTCTGCTATGCCCTTCACGACGAAAACGTTCACGCCTACGGGGGGCGAGATCAGCCCCATTTCGAGCGCGATCACCATGAGGACGCCGAACCAGATCATGTCGACGCCAAGGGGTTCAATGATGGGTTGAACCAGCGGCACGGTGAGCACGAGAATTGCGAAACCGTCCATGAACATGCCCAGAAAAATGAACAGGATCAAGAAAGCGATGACGACTTGCGTGCCCGTGAGGCCAAGCCCCTCGACCCATTGAGAGAGTGCAAATGTGATGCCCGTGAAACCGATGAATGTTTTGAAAACAAAGGCTCCGAAGAGGATCATAAAGACCGTGCCCGACGATTTCAGCGTGCTGGAGGTTACCTCGATGATGTTCTTTGCGGTGAGTTCTCTACGGATTGCAGTGACGATGACGGCGAGAAACGCGCCGATGCCAGCGGCTTCGACGGCAGAGAAGACACCGGAGTAGATGCCGCCGATGGTCAATACGATGATGCCGGTGATCCAGCTTGCCCGACGCATGGCGGCCCAGCGTTCAGAAAGCGGTCTGATCTCGGCATTGGCAGGGGCTTTTTCGGGAGATCGAAAGACAACAATCCAAATGGCGATTATGAAAAACAAAGTGAGCATGAGCCCGGGGAGGACGCCGGCCATGAAGAGCCGCCCAATGCTTTCTTCGGTCAGGATCGCATAGATCACGAAGCCGGCGGAGGGCGGGATGAGAATGCCCAACGTGCCGCCCGCTGCGATTGCGCCGGTGGCGAGGCCATTGTCATAATTGTAGCGCTGCATTTCAGGCAGCGACACGCGGCCCATGGTCAGGGCAGCCGCCAAAGAGGACCCCGATAATGCGGAGAATCCTGCGCAACCAACGACGGTTGCCGATGCCAGACCCCCTTTGAAGTGGCCAAGCCACGCGTGAGCGGCGTCATAGAGATCGCGGCTCATCCCGGAAACACCGGCGAGATTTCCCATAAGAACAAAGAGTGGAATGATCGTCAGCGGATAGTTGGACGCTTCATTGTAGATTTCGCCCGCGAGTTTGGGGATCGCGGCTTGAGGCCGGATCATCCAAATACCGAAAGTACCGACAAGCATCATTGAAACGCCGACGGGCATGCGAATGAACAGAAGAATGAAGAGGCTTGCAAAGCCCAAAGCCGCAATCGTTGATCCGTCCATTAATCAGATATCTCGTTTGGGTCATCGCCATGGAAGTGCCAAAGGCTAATCAAGAATTGCACCAGTACATGGAGCGTATAGACGCCCAACGCGACGCCAAGAAAATAGTAAAACGGATAGTGCTCGATCGAGAAATTATTGGTAATGCACGCTTTTCTTATTCCGCAGGCTTTCGCGAAAAGCGCAAAGGTTGCGAGGCCTGCGATGCCAATTGTGAGTACTCGCATGATCGCGTCGGTCCAACGCGTGAATTTCCGGCTCGCAAAAAGTGAGATGACATTCACACTGACATGGGCGTTTTGGCGTGCGCCGAAAGCAACGGCGGAACCCGCGACGAGGGTGAGAGTTACGACGGACAAATCACTGATCCCGAAAATGGGGTCATTGAAACCGTAGCGCCAGGTTACGCCAATCACAGTGATCGCCATCAAGCCAAAGATCCCCAATCCGCCGATGATGGCCAACAGTCCCGCCATGCGGCCGATCTGTTTGTCGGCCCACAAGAGCGCATTGGGGGTCTTTGGGATCACGCTTACATGCCCTTTTGCATGATCGAGATGATCTCGGACACAGTTGAGGAGCCAACCTCGTTCGTCATGATACCGTCGAGAGTGGGTTGGACCGCAGCCATCCAACGCGCTTTTTCTTCGTCGGACAGTTCGATCATCTCTACGCCTGCTTCAGCGGCAAGTTTCAGGCCACCACCTGCAGCGCGGTCATAGAATGCGCCGCCTGCGCGTGCGAGTGAATCGTCTGAAGCCGCTTCAACCCAGCCTTTTTCCTCGTCAGAAAGGCCATTGAAGACATCGTTGTTCATCAGAAGAACGAATGCCGATCCGGAGCCAGGGAACCATGTGGTGATGTAATTTGCGGGTTCCTGAAGCTTAAACGACCGGATGGCCGATGGGCCGATAGCGATGGCGTCGATGACGCCGTTGGTCAGGTTCTGGTTGATGACATTGACCGGCTGCGCAACCGCAGAAGCGCCGAGAGCTTCGACAATGGGCAAGTCGGATTTGTTCGTCACGCGGATTTTCATCCCTTGCAGGTCTTCAAGCGTACGGACCGGCTTGTCCTTGGTGATCAAAACAGGCGGCGCGTTTGCCCAGATGGCTAGAAGCTTCGCGTCGTATTCGGCTTCAAGGGTTGATTTTGCGTTAAGAAGTGCCTCTGTGCAGGCCGATGCGCTGTCACAAACGCCAGGCAAGCCCACGACTTGTGTCATCGGAAAGACATCGCCGGTGTAGCCGGGAAGGGTGAAGACGATATCTGCCACACCGTCCAGAAGAATTGCGTATTGCTTGGGCGGCACCGAGTTCAACGCGCCACCGGGGAATTGCTGTACCGTCATTTTTCCGCCGGACACTTCGGCCAGTTTTTCGGCAAACGGCGTGAAAACGGCAGCGTTCATCGGGTGTTTTGGCCCCATGAAATAAGCGAGGCTCAAATTCTGCGCGCTGGCCGCGCCAGCGACTGCGATGCCGGCGGCTGTGATGATTGAAAACAATGATTTCATATTACTCTCCCATTTTTCTTTATCAGCACAATGTGCCGGGTGGGCCGCTGATTGAGTGGTGGCCCTGAAACTGAATAACCCCTTCATAGCCCAAGTTGCGGCCAATACCGGAGTCTTTAAATCCGCCGAATGGCCCGCGGCTGTCTTGGGCGGCGGGGCCATGGGCGTTCAGATAGGTGTAGCCTGCTTCAAGCCGCCGCGCGAGTGCGACCGCGCGATCATAGTCAGGTGTCCAGACCGAGGAACATAGGCCAAACCGGCTGTCGTTTGCCATGGCGACGGCGTCGTCTTCGCTTTCGAATGGCAGGATTGGCAAGGCGGGTCCGAATTGTTCTTCGCGCACAATATCAAGGCCGGGGTCCGGGTTCAGCGCAAGGGTTGGTCGCTGAAAATAGCCGTTATCGTAAAGGTTTTGATCGGCGATCTGGCCGAGTTCCTGGATGTCCGACCCTGCTGCACGCGCCTGCTCGATGATGCCACGGATTGTTCTGTGTTGTTTGGCGTTGTTCACCGGCCCCATGTTCGTGTCAGCCAGCAACCCATCGCCAACGACCATTTTATTGCAGACGGTGGTGAGGCCGGCGACGACATCATCATAGCGGCTTTTGTGCACATAAAGGCGTTTCAGCGCCATGCAGATTTGGCCCGATGACATGAACGCGCCCATGTACATGCGCATGAACGCGCCGGGATCAAGTTTGGCATCCGCGCAAATGATGGCAGCGTCATTGCCGCCCAATTCCAAGGTTACGGGCGTGAGATTTTGGGCGGCGACACTCATGACATGGCGTCCGACGTCGACCGATCCTGTGAAATTCACAAAGCGCACAAGCGGGTGGGAAACAAGCGGATCACCGATTTCGGATGCGGATCCCGTTAAGACATTCAATACGCCAGGTGGGAGCATCTTGGCCATTTTCTCGAGCGTCAGGGCCGGTGCGAGGGCGGAGTTGTGGCTTGGTTTTACGACGACTGTGTTTCCCGCCATAAGCGCTTGCGGGAGTTTCGCGCCAAGGATGGACAGAGGCCAGTTCCACGGAACGATAAGCGCGGCGACACCGCGCGGCTGACGGGTGATGATCGTATCAAAAGGCGGGCCGGATAGTTCCTCGTCCTTGGCCAAGCGATCCGCATAAGAGGCTGTCAGCTGAAAACGATCGCCGAGGCGGGACATTTCCAACAGCGTTTCCTTGAGGATTTTGCCGTGCTCGCGACAAAATAGGCGGGACCGACTGGCGACGTCTTCTTCGTTCGCCACAAGGTGTTCGGCGATACGCGAAAGGTAGTCGGCGCGCTCGTCATAGCTAAGCGCCGCCCATGCCGGAAACGCGTTGTGTGCGGCTTGAACGGCATCGTTCACGTCGGATTTTGAGGCCGCTGCCGCGTGGCCGACCAATTCTTCGGGGCGCGCTGGATTAAAGATATCATATGTGCGTTCGCCGGTGGCGGGCCGCGACTTTCCATCGATAAAAAGTCCGGTAGTAATGGGCGCGTCGTCAACGTGTATGTTCATGGTGCCCCCAAGGTTTCCCCGGTCATTTGCACAAAGGCGAAGAGCGGGAATCTCTGAATTTATGTATCCATAATTCGCTATTTTCGCGTGAAATCAAGCAAATTTCGCTCGACACCGAGGTTTATGTATCCGATATTTCCATTCAGGAGGCCAGCCATGCAGTCAAGCGCTGAACAAGTTCTCGCAATAGTGCGTGGTCAGATTCTGCGTGGGGAGCGGTCTCCGGGTGACCATATTTCAGAAGTTGCAGTGGCGGCAGAGATGAATGTCTCGCGCACGCCTGCGCGCACCGCGCTCGCAACTCTTTCAGCCGAGGGTCTTATCGAGAAACGCGAGGGGCGGGGATTCACCGTGCGCTCAATCTCGCAAGTGGATGTCGCAAACGCCATCGAGGTGCGCTCGGCTCTCGAAGGACTGGCGGCGCGGACAATGGCCGAAAACGGGATGCGCGGCGATGTTGAGGAGATGCTTTTGCACTCGATCGCAACGACCCAGGCCTTGTTGGAGCAAGACACGCCCGAACAAGACTTCATTGGCGGATATACGGATGCCAATCGCTTGTTCCATAAGACGATCATGGAAGAATGCGGCAACGACCTTGTGGCGCATGTTTTTGAGCGCATTGCGATGCTGCCCCTTGCGGCTCTTGGAACGCTTGCGTTTGATCCAACGGATTACAGACGCCAACGCATGCGCTTGACGGTCGGGCATTCTCAGCATGTGATCGTATTTGACGCGATTAAAAAAGGCGATGGGCAACGCGCCGAAGCGATGATGCGTGAACACAGCAAGGCGACATTGAACTATCGAGATTTGTTTGTGGCGCGGGTTTATGAGCGGGGCGAGAAGACATCGCATCTCAAAGAGGTGACGTCATGAACGCGATAAATTCGCATTGGATCAACGGACAATGGGTTTCTGGTGGCGCTGCTCGCGTGACGAGATCTGTCTATTCCGGCGAAGACCATGCGTCTTACCTTTTCGGCGGTGCGGAAGAAGCCGAAGCGGCCATCGCTGCTGCGCGGGTTGCGTTTGAGCGAACGAATTGGGCCCATTCGCCGCGACTAAGGTCACAGGTTTTGATGGAATTGGCGGGCGAGATCGAAAGGCGACGAGACGAAATTGCCCAACACATTGCGATCGAAAACGGCAAGGTTCTGGCGCATTGCATTCACGAGACCAACGCGGCGGTGAGCGAGGCGCGCTATTACGCCGGGTTGGCGCGGGCGATATTCGGGCGCGTGAGCGAAATAGATGAAGGCAAACAGTCGATATTCTCACACGAAGCGATTGGCGTGGCCTCGATTATCGTTCCCTGGAACGCGCCGTCTACACTTTTGATCCGCTCTTTGGGGCCTGCGATGGCCGCGGGATGCACGATTGTCATCAAAGGCGCACATCAAACCAGCGCGGTGAACGGAATTTATGCGGAGTGCCTTGCGGCTTGTGCCAATTTGCCGCCGGGCGTTGTTAATGTCGTGCATGGCGATCTTGATGTTTCGACGACGCTTTGCACCCATGTGGATGTAGATGTCGTGAGTTTCACTGGCTCGTCGTCGACGGGAAAAGCGATCATGGCGGGGGCGGCGCCGACCTTGAAGCGGCTTTCGCTTGAGTTGGGCGGCAAGGCTCCGACGTTGGTGTTTGGCGATGCGGATATGGACGTGACGGTGCGCGAGATCGTGAACGGTTTGATCCCGCATTGCGGCCAGATGTGTACGGCCATTGCGCGGATATTGGTTGCGGATGATGCATGGGACGCGTTTGTGCCGCGTCTGGTCGAGGCCGCAAAGTCAGTGAGCGTGGGCGATCCCTTGGACGATGGTGTGCACATGGGGCCGTTGTTCGATGCGCCAAGTGCGGAAAGATATGCGAGCAACGTTGGTTCTGCGGAGCAGGTTGGACAAACGCTATTGGCAGGGCAGGTTCTTGATGGCCACCCGCAGACGAATGTTGTGACGCCCGCGCTTTATGAGATCGAAGACCGCACGCATCGGTTGGTTCAGGACGAGCTGTTTTCGCCGATTGGCATTCTGGAGAGGTTTTCGAGCGAAGAGGCGGCGGTCGTGTCTGCGAATGCAACGCGATATGGTTTGGCCGCGAGCGTGTTTACACGGGATGGGAGCCGTGGGCGTCGCGTTGCGCGCGCTTTGAAAGCGGGAACGGTTTGGATCAACTGCCACAACCGATTGTTTGCTGAGGCCGAAACGGGTGGATATCGCGAAAGCGGCATGGGCCGGTTACACGGTCTTGAAGGGTTGTCGGACTTCATGGAGACCAAACACACCTACGCCGAGTTCGGCCGATTGCCGAGCGGCTGATGGGCAGGCTCGACAATAAAGTTGCCATCGTAACGGGGGGCGCGAAGGGGCTTGGTCGGGCTTTTGCGAATGCGTTGGCGTCGGAGGGCGCCCGGGTGGCTGTGGCAGATATCGCCGATGGGCGTGGTGTGGCCGCAGAGCTTGGCGGAATTTTTTTGGAAACGGATGTATCCGACCCGGAAGCGGCGCGGCGGGCATGTCGCGAAACAGAACGCCTGTTGGGGCCGGTCGATGTGCTTGTGAACAATGCTGCGGTTTATGCGACGCTTGCGATGGAACGCTATGACGAGATCGCGCCAGATGTGTGGGACAGGGTCATGGCGGTTAATGCTCGTGGCGCGTTCAACATGGTGCAGGCCGTTGCGCCGGGTATGGAAGCGCGCGGATCCGGCAAGATTATCAATGTGACGTCGGGCACCGTTTATAAGGGCCTGCCCAATATGCTGCATTATATCGCGTCAAAGGGCGCTCTAAGTGCGATGACCAAAGCGCTGTCCCGCGAATTGGGCGACGCAGGTATTTGCGTCAATTCGCTCGCGCCGGGTCTGACCATGAGCGATAGTATTGCTGCGAACTCGGATCATCTGGATCAAGCGCGCGCAAAGGTTATTGCGAGCCGCGCGATAAAACGCGATGGGCACCCGAAAGATTTGCTGGGAGCTCTGATCTTTCTTGCCTCTGACGACAGCAATTTTGTCACCGGACAGTCAATTGTGGTGGATGGCGGATCCGTCAACACATAATGGCAAAGCGTCGCATTGTAGCCAAAGCGTAAACAATGCGTTGATTTATATATATAATTTTCCTCATATTTTCTCGAATTGCTCAACATAGGGTTGTTTTGCAGGCCCCAGCATTCCCGTGAAAGTGCCCAATTGTCATCATAAAGTGACCGCAAATCATCACTAACAATTGGTTATCGGCAGGAAAGCCGGTCGCTGGAAGCAGCGTGATTTGGGTGCGGGGAGTTAGCACACTGCAACGTAATGAAGTCATAGATTTTCGCAGCTATCGCGGAGACGAACCAGATGGCGAAGCATCGGGCGAAACAACGCTTGATGAACTTCCTGAAGGTACGAAACTTCTGCACGGCCAGTATACGATCACCGGATATCTCAATAGCGGTGGCTTTGGGATAACGTATCACGCCAAAGACAGTCTTGGGCGACCCGTCGTCATCAAAGAGTGCTTCCCCGGAATGATGTGCTGCCGCAAAGGCCGCAAGGTTGCCGCACGCGCACTTTCCTATGCCGAAGAACTCAAAAAGATGGTGGCTCAGTTCGTTACTGAGGCCCACAGCCTTGCCGCGTTGAAGCACCAGAACATTGTCCACGTTCATCAGGTGTTTGAAGAGAATGACACCGCCTATATGGCAATTGACCATATCGACGGTCTCGACCTTTTGGAAATAGTCGACTCGCATCCCGAGCTTCTGACGCCAAAAGAGATCGTGCGTTTGACCAAGCGGGCTTTGCTGGCGATTAAGTTTGTTCACGACAAAGGCATGCTTCACCGTGATATTTCCCCCGACAACATCCTAATTGACGCCCGGGGCGAGCCGATCCTGATTGATTTCGGGGCCGCACGAAAAGCCGCTCCGACTTCGGCGCGGGCATTTTCACAGATGAAATTCGTCAAGGACGGGTATTCACCTCAGGAATTCTACATTGAAGGCGGCGAACAAGGTCCGTGGAGCGATCTCTATTCCTTTGCGGCTTCGATGTACCATGTCATTTGCGGCAACGCGCCCGAAGACGGTCAAAAGCGATTGTCCGCATTGGCGCAGAAAGAAGCGGATCCTTATCTTCCACTGACAGGTCGGATCGACGGCTATCCGGAAGGATTTCTGGAGTCGATTGATAAGGCGCTGGAAATCGTTCCGCAGAAGCGCTTTCAAACCGCAGATGAGTGGCTGGATAAATTGGCCCCGCAACCCGCGCGTAAGGCCAAGCCACGAGCGAAATCTGTCCCGCGTATCACCACGCAGCCACAGGTGCCCCAGCCGGCTAAGAAACAACTTCCGGCTTTGCCACGCGCTGCGTCGCTTGAGCCAATCGATGAAGCCGCTATTCGTGACACGATTGTCAAAGGATCCGCTGAACAAAGCGGTGGCAGCAATGGCTTGATGATTGGTGGAGCGGTTGCTGCGTTGCTGATCGGCGCGGGCGTTGCCGGTTATGTTTTCCTCGGCGCGTCGGATGCGCCAGCGCCTGAAGCCGTCGCAGAGGTTGTGGCTGAACCAGTGGTGCCGGTAGAACCCGTTGCTCCTGCAGCCGAACCCGTGATCGAGCCCGCGCTTACAGAGCCTGAGACCGCAGACGTGGTCGTGGCTGAGCCACAGGCCTCACCGATTACAGACCCGGAACTGCCAAGCGTTTCGCTTCCACCTGTTTTGGATGTTCCGCGCAATGAGACGGTTGCGGAAGCTCCAACGGTAACTGATTCACCAATCCTTCCCGAGGCTGTGGCGACCATCCGGCCTGTGCCGCGTCCGTTCCCAAGAGCGGAAGAAACCCGGACGCTGGATCAGATCATGTCGTCGGTTACAGCATTGCGTCCGGTTCCGGTACGCGTCGATCCAGCCGACCTGATTTCCGACGTTGCGCCGTTGATTGCGATGCCCGTTGTGTCGGGTGCGGACTATACTTTCGAATTTGTTCCTTCAGAGCGCGCGTTCTCCGGTGTGACGGCTGAAGTTGCAGCGCCACGCGTGGCGGCAGTTTCCTTGCCCGAAGCTATTGGCAGCGTGTCAGCGCCCGAAATTGACACGGCGACAGCGGCTCCCGCTCCTGCGCCCGTCATTGTTGAAGCGCCAGCCGGTCCAATCGCAGCCGTTCAGGTTGTGGGATCGCATTGGGACGTTGAGATGCCGTTTGAAGAGGCATTGATGCAGGTGCGCAGCGCGCACACGGTTCAGTTGACCGGATTGACGACGACCGCGGATCTTGAACGCTCGGGCGATTGGATTGCCGCAGGCGTCACGATTTACTCCTTCAACGGAGAGTCGCTGAGCCCCGGTTTGCCGATCTCTGCGCATTTCCTCAATGAGTTGAGCATCGATCCCGATGGATATGCCCGCGCAACAGTCCGGTATCGCGACGCAACGACGGGGATTATCGATCGCGGTCTTTTGGCGGTGCCAATCGTGCGCGACATCACCTTGCTTGATGGAACCGAGTTGCAGACCCGCGTTGAGGGTACGGCTTGGACAATGCGCGTCACCAAGACGCCTGAGACGTCTGACAACGGGCTTCGCGTCGGCGATGCGCTAATGCAGGAGCTTCAATCCGGCGTAGAGATTTCGACCCATGAAGATCTGACGAAAGTATTTGAGCGATTGATGTCAGTCGACGCCAGCGAAGCGAAATTTAACGTTCTGCGCGAGGGCGATCTGGTGCAGGTCACCACGCCATTGGCACGCGAAAAAACGGAATAGAGAAGAGAGCATTTTGAATGCGCAGGTTAACGTGCGCGACAAAATATTGAGGTAATACAATGATGTATGACATTGCAGCGGCGATCGACAAAGGCAAGCGCGACTTGCAGGAAGACGCGATTGCCTATGGATTGCATGAAGATTTGAACCCCGGTTTTGTCGTTCTTGCTGATGGTATGGGCGGGCACGTTGCGGGGAGCACGGCCAGCGGCCTGGTGGTCAACTCGATCCACGATGATTTGGCGGCCGTCGTTTCGAACGGCCTGCCGAACGAGGAGCAAATCAGCGATCTGCTGCACGAAATCACGCTCAAGGCCAACGCATCGATCGCGACATATGTCGCTGACAACGTGGCTGCCGAAGGCATGGGCACGACGGTTGTCATCCCAATTTTGCACGCGGA
>CALLWO010000207.1 GCA_938016355.1 uncultured Boseongicola sp.
AACGCGATGAGGCTCAACTCGGTCACCGGCACGCCGTCCTGTTTTTCAGGCGGGCGCAGGATCGTAAAATGAACGAGATCAACCGAGGCGTCCGACTTCAAAAGGTTGCGCCACGTGCGTTCGCCCGCGTGGGGTTCGCCAGAGACCAGAAGCACGCGCAACCGGTCGCGCACGCCGTTGATCTGCACAACGGCGGCGTTGTTGCGGGTCGTCAGCTCCCCGTCCTGTTCCGGCAGGGTGAACTGAATGACGTTCATCCCGCCATGTTGCAGCGTCACGGGAAGATCGAGGTCTTCGCCAACGGGCACCGTGAAGCTTTGTGGTTCTTCGCCGTCTACGGCAATTTCAATTTCGGCGGTTGCGCCAATGCTGGCGGGAATATCGCCTTCATCGTCAATGCGCAGCGTGAGCGTTACCGGCTCGTCAAGGATCGCGAAGGCCGGTGCATTTTTAACGGTGAGGCGACGGTCCCAGTCGGTTTCCTCGCCGGTCAGAAGCGTGTGCAGAGGCGCGGGCATATCAGGCGCGCGCTCGATATCGTGAAGCTGCCCGTCGGTCAGAAGGATCGCCCCGGCGAGCCGCGCGCGGGGTTCTTCGGCCATGGCACCGGCAAGCGCTTCCATCAAAAGCGTGCCGCGATTTCCGTCGCTGTCCGAAAACGGCACGATGCGCAGTTCGGTGTTCGGAATTTGCGCGATTTCAGCTTCGACACCGGCCACGGCTTCGGCGATCTGATCCGGGCGTTTGGCAATGCTCTGGCTGGCGCTTTCGTCGACGATCAGAATGACGATATCGGTCTGCGGATCGCGGTCTTCGACTTGCAGCGACGGGTTGGCGATGGCCAAAAGAAGCGTGGCAAAGGCGGCCGCGCGCAGCCACCAGCCAGACAGTCGGCGCCAAAGCGCGATGGCCACAAAGAACAGCGCCAAAATCACCCCGGCCCAGAGCGAAGCCCAAGGCAGGAGCGGATCGAAGATGATTGTGCCGGTGTCCATGGGTTATTGCCCCAACCGGTCAAGAAGGGCGGGGACGTGGACCTGATCGGATTTATAATTGCCGGTCAGCACATGCATGATCAGATTGACGCCAAAGCGGAACGCAATTTCGCGCTGGCGTTCCCCGGCAAAGCCACGCCCCACCGGAAACATGGCGGCGCCGTTCTGGTCGATGGCCCATGCGGTTGCCCAGTCGTTGCCGCCGATGATAACGGGCGTGACGTTGTCGTTGAGGTTGCGGAATGGCATGCCTTCGGCCTGTTCGGCGTCGGCTGGGGCCGCTTCGACCCAGACATCGCGGCTGACGTGGCGACCGGGGAAATCCTGAAGCAGATAGAAGGTGCGCGTGAGCACGTGGTCGCCGGGAATTTGTTCGAGCGGAGGCACGTCCAGCGGGCGCGCGAGGTCCTGAAGTTTGCGACCGTTCGGGCTTGAATTGCCAAAGCGCGCAATGTCGGAATCCCGCGTGTCAAAGAGGATCATGCCGCCGGTGCGCAGATAGCGGTTGAGCCTTTGATATGCCTCGGCAGAGGGGCGCGGCTGATCTGGCGTGATCGGCCAGTAGAGGAAGGGAAAGACCGACAATTCATCGGTTTCAAGGTTCACCGGCGTCGGTTCAGCCGGTTCGATTGAGGTGCGTCGGAAGAGCGTGTCGGAAAGGCCGCGCAGACCGGCTTCGGAGGTTTGATCAAGGCGCGCGTTGCCGGTGATGACGTAGGCGAGGGTGACTTCGGACGCGGCTTTGAGTTCAAGAAGCAGGTCTTCGTCCGAGCTTTGCGCGAAGGGGGCGGTTGGCGTGACGGCAAGGGCCAGACCAAGGAGCAGCGCGGCGGTTTGCGCGCGTGGTCCGGTGAGGCGACCCGAGAGCCAGAGCGAGGCGATGATATCGGCCATCAGCGCCAGCATGGCCAGCGTCAGCACCAGACCTTTGAGCGGCGTTTCGCGCAGGACATTGAGGCCTTCGACAGTGATATCCGCCGGCCAGACCGTCGGGGCGAGGCTGTCGTCTTTGGTCATAACATTGCGCGCGATGCGGCGGTCTTCGCCAGCGTAAAGCCCTGGCTGAAGGTCGGGGCCAAGGCTGGCTTCGGCGAGCGCTTCGCCGGGCACGCCCGCGAGTGTTCCGGCATCCGTGATCTGCCCGTTGGCGGTCAGCACCTGATCGGCGATCCACGTCGTTCCGGCGAGGTCCTCGGCCGTCACGTCGCTTGGGCGCGAGGCGATGGCGAGGCGTTCGAGCATGCGCACGAAGAGCCCCGAAAGCGGCAGCGTCGACCATTCGGCGTTGGCGGTGACGTGGAACAGCACGACCTGACCGCTGTCCATGCGTTTGCGGGTGACGAGCGGGGTGCCATCGGTGAGCGCGGCGATCGTGCGGTCGGCCAGCGTCGGGTCGGGTTGCGCCATGACTTGTGCCGAGACGGTGACGTCTTCGGGCACGGGCAGGCCAAAGAACGGGCTTTCGGCGGAAAAGGCGCGCAAGGATTTCGGCTCGCCCCAGCTCATCGCGCCCCCGACCGAGCGCCCGCCCGCGCGCAGACGCACCGGCATAAGCGTGTCTTCGGCGTCGCGCCCGACATCGGAAGCCGCGACCCTCGGACCGGCAAAGCGCAGCAGAATACCGCCATCGCGAATCCAGTCTTCGAGCAATTGCGGTTCGTCGCCCGCAAGCTGCGCCACATCGGCCAGAACGATCACGTCGGGATTGGCGAGCACCAGATCAGAGATCGCGCCGGTGATCAGTTCGGCGTTCGGGATCAGCGCCTGTTCAAGATAATGGGTCGGCTTCAGAAGCTGGAGGCCCTCGCGTTCGTCGCGCGCGGCGATGATCGCCACTTCGCGGCGGCGCAAGGCATCGTCAGTGAGGCTGACCGCGCCCGCGGAACGCACGCCTGCAAGTTCAAAACGCGTGATCCGGTTGCGCAATTCAGGCGGCACGGAGAGCTGCACGTCGGCCTCGGACGCGCCGGGCGCAAAGCGGATCGGTACATTTGCCAGCTCGCGGGGCGTGCCCGCGGGATCAAGACCGTGGGCCGAGATCGTCAATTCAGCCGCCGCCGCACTGCGGCTCCGCACGGCGCTGAGCGTAATGGCACCATCCTCGTAAGCGGCGGGCTTCAGAGCAAAAACCGGGCTTGGGCTTTCAAAGACGGCTACCGTGCCCCTGGCTTGAAGCGCTTCGAGCAAGGGATCGCGCCAGGCCCAGTTCAGACCATCAGAGAGCCAGAACGTGTCGAAGGTTTCGCTTAAGCCCGCGCTCCAATTCGCAAGGTCGTCGGCATCCGGGCTCCAGGCTTTTGCCTCAAGGCCGGGCAAGGTCGAGACCCAGGTGTCGGCGGTTCTGAACGGCAGTGCATCGCCTGTGGGCGGAAGATCGGTCAAGACGACAAGCGCGGTTTCACGTCCCTGCTCGCCTGCGTCCGACAGCACGTCAGCGACACGCTCCATCCGGCGCGACCAGTCCGGTGCATCCGCCCATGTTCCGTCGATCAGCACCAAAAGCGGGCCGCTGCCCGGCTGGTCCGTCTCGGGGTTCAGAACGGGTCCGGCAAAGCCGACAATGGCCGCCGCCACGGCGAGCATCCGCAAAAGCAAGAGCCACCAAGGCGTGCGGTCGGTTTGGGTTTCGTCATCGGTGAGGCCCAACAGCAGCGCCACGCCGGGGAAACGACGCCGGATGGGGGCTGGCGGAACCGCGCGCAGCAACAGCCAGAGGATCGGCAAAAGCAACAGCCCCAGAAGTAGCCAAGGGGTTGTGAAGCCAATTGGTCCGATGGTCCACATCAGCAGCACCCCCGGCATTCAGGGCGAGGAGTTTTGCGAATGCGCGCGCTCAATGGACACGCTCCAGCGCACCATAGAGCCACAAAAGTGCCTGCGATGCAGGGCGGTCGGTGTGGTGGCAATGGTACTGCCAGCTGGTGGCGCGGGCCAGCGATTGAAGCTGTGCCTTTCGCTCGGCCAGCCGTTCAAGGTAGCGGTCGCGCAGATCGGAGGCTTTCAGCGTTTCATGGGCCATCGTTCCGCCAACGCTTTCGAAAATGGTGCGCCCGTCAAAGGGGAAGGCTTCTTCCTGCGGGTCGAGCACCTGCAAAAGCGCGCCAGACACGCCCCGGTCCGCCGCACGGGTTAATGCGCGTTCCACCGGCGCCAGATCCCCCATGAAATCGGAGATGAACACCGCGCGGGAGCGCGCTGGCACGCCGCGCAATTCCGGGGCGATATATTCGGCCGCGCTTTGATCTTCGGCAAGGGACGCGGTCAGACGCATCAACTGCACCTGACCGGCGCGCGGTGGTAATCCGGCGTTGGAAAGCCCGACCCGTTCGCCGCCGCGTGTCAGCAAGACCGACAGCGCCAGCGCGATCCGGCGCGCGGTGTCAGCCTTGGTCGAGAGGGATTTGTCGGAGGCGAATTCCATCGATTGCCCGGTGTCGAGCCACAGCATGACAGATTGCGCCGCCTGCCATTCTTTCTCGCGCACAAAAAGCCCGTCGTCCGAGCGCGCGGAGCGGCGCCAGTCGATCATCCGGGCTTCGTCGCCCGCATGGCTGGGGCGGTATTGCCAGAACTGATCCCCCTGCCCGGTGCGTCGCCGCCCGTGTTCCCCCGCCATAACGCTTGCCGCCAAATGCTCGGCTGCCGCCAGCAACGGCGGCAACGGACCCGCGAGGGTCTCGGCATCCTGACGAAGACGGGCGGGTGATCTCATTGCGTCACCATTTCGGGTGGATATGGGGTCGCGTTGAAAAACTTGGCCACCGCGATGTCAGGCTTGGTTTGCGAAACTTCCAATGTCACGTCGAGAACCATGACAAAACCGCCCCCGTCGAAAGCAATCACGGACTTTCCGGCTTTTTCGGTCTCGATGTTCAAATAGCGTGCATTCGGCCAGCGCGTTTCGATTCCCTTGATCAGATCGCCAATCTGAAACTGATCATCGAGATCGGAAGACCCGACGAGGCACACCGTTTCGCGGGCGTGTCTTTGGACGATTTGTGCGCTGACAACAGTGTCGCGCGTCTGGTATCGATCTTCGATCCGCTGAAATCCCCCATCTTCCAACAGCGTAATCGCCGCCTTTCGGCTTGGGAACGTATCGACACAAAGCGACGTGAAAACTTCCGCAAAATGTGGCCTGTGCCCGATGTCCGCCGCGACTGCCCCACCTTTCGGCGTTACCGCGGCCACAAGAGCACAGCAGATTGCGAAACCCATCAGCCTCATGCGGCGGCGTCTGCGTGGGTGGTGACTTCGGTGACCTGAGCGATGACGTCGGAGAGTTCAAGACCGCGGGCGCGGGCGGCGAAGGTGAGCGCCATGCGGTGGGTCAGAACCGGTGTGGCCATGGCGGCAACGTCTTCGACCGAAGGCGCAAGGCGTCCTTCGAGAAGCGCGCGGGCGCGCACGGTGAGCATCAAGGCCTGCGCCGCGCGCGGACCCGGACCCCAGCCGACGTTTTCGCGCACGAGATCAGAGGCCGAAGGTTCTTCGGGACGGCATGCGCGGACCAGATCGAGGATCGCCTCGACCACGGTATCGCCAACCGGCATTTGCCGCACGAGCGCTTGGGCGGCCATGAGGGTGTCGGGCGTGAAGACCTCGCTTGATTCTGACTCCGTCAGGCCCGTGGTGGCGATGAGGATGTCGCGTTCGGTATCACGGTCAGGATAGGGCACGTCGATCTGAACAAGGAAGCGGTCGAGTTGCGCTTCGGGCAGCGGATAGGTGCCCTCTTGTTCGATCGGGTTTTGCGTTGCGAGCACATGGAACGGTGCTGGCAGCGTGCGGGGTTCGCCTGCCACGGTCACGGATTTTTCCTGCATCGCCTGAAGCAGCGCGGATTGGGTGCGCGGACTGGCGCGGTTGATTTCGTCCGCCATCAGGAGTTGGCAGAAAATCGGCCCGTGGATAAATTTGAACGCGCGGCTGCCATCGCTGCCGGTTTCCAGCACTTCGGAGCCCAGAATATCGGCGGGCATCAGGTCGGGCGTGAACTGAACGCGCTTCCCATTGAGGCCCAGCACCGTTGAAAGCGTATCCACGAGCCGGGTTTTTCCCAGACCGGGCAGACCGACCAAAAGGCCGTGACCGCCGCAGAGGATCGCCGACAGCACAAGGTCGACGACGCGTTCTTGTCCGATGAACCGGTGGGTGATGCTGGCCTTGGCGGCGGTGAGTTTTTCTCCCAGCGCTTCGATGTCGCTTACAAGGTCGGGCGTGTCAGGCATGGCAACGGGCTCCAAATGGCTTATGCTTTCAATAGAACGAAGTATGGCGCCAGAAACAAATGGCAAAAGAGTAAATGACACAAAACATTGTGAAACCGACCGCTGAAGGGCTTGCAGCGAGTGCCAGAGCGGCAACAAAGCGCGGTTTACCGCCTGTTCATCTCTGGAATCCGCCCGATTGCGGCGATCTGGATATTCGTATCGCGCGCGACGGGACGTGGTTTTATCTGGGCACGCCGATTGGCCGGCCCGAGCTTGTGCGCTTGTTTTCAACGATTTTGCGCAAAGACGGGGATCGCTACGTGCTGGTCACGCCGGTCGAAAAGGTCGGCATCGTTGTCGATGACGCGCCGTTTGTCGCCGTTGATTTTACCGCGGAAGGGTCCGGGGAGGCTCAATCACTTACATTTGAAACAAATCTTGGCGATTTCGCGCTTGCCGGGCCGGATCATCCGATCCGGGTGGAGAGGGATCCGGATACCGGCGAGCCGTCTCCGTATGTTTTGATCCGTGCGGAGTTGGAGGCGCTGATTGATCGCAAGAGCTTTTACCGGCTGGTCGATATCGGGGCGCACCACGATGTTGACGGGCAAAGCTGGTTTGGGTTGTGGTCCCAAGCGACGTTTT
Source organism: uncultured Boseongicola sp. (assembly GCA_938016355.1). Classification (GTDB taxonomy): domain Bacteria; phylum Pseudomonadota; class Alphaproteobacteria; order Rhodobacterales; family Rhodobacteraceae; genus CALLWO01. Next base: position 6,854 of record CALLWO010000207.1, read on the forward strand.
TCCCGATCATTCCAAGCGCGGAGTTGGGGTAGACGGGGTTGGGCGTGGGTGTAGGCGGCGTCAGTGATCACCACCCCGGGCGCGGTTTGACATTGCGGGGGTCGGTTGTGGCGGAGCGTCCGCTCCAGAGATCCGCATCGTGGGCGAGTTCGTCATAGAGAAACGCCATCAGCGCGCGGATGCGTGCTGTGTTGCGCAAATCCGGATGGGTCAGCACCCAAAGCTGCATATCGAGATGTTCAAGCGGATCGGTTATCCGCGCGAGGCGCGGGTCCGCGTCCCCGACGTAACACGGCAGAAACGTCAGACCGATCCCGGCGGCGGCGGCGTTTTGCACGGCGCGCGAGGCGCTGGATTGAAACACCGCGCGTTCTTCGCCGGCCTCTTTCGTGGGCCAGATGGCCGGGACGAGCCAGCCGACAGACCCTTCGATCATGGCAACCGGTTCCGTGGGCACATCAAGATCGGGGCGCGCGGCGAGGTAATCCGGCGCGGCATACATGGCAAAGCGAAAGGCGCAAATCTTGCGACCAAAGGCGGTGTCGGGCGCGCTGCGCGTGGCGCGAATTGCAATTTCGGCCTCGCGTTTGCTGAGGTCCGCGGCCCCGTGGCCGGGGCTGACATCGACGCGAATGTCGGGATGCGCCTGGACGAATTTTGCGATGATCCCGGGCGCATGTTCACTGGCGAAAGCCTCAGGACAGGTCAGACGAATGCGACCGCTGAGTTTGGTGTCCTGTCCCAGAACCTCTATTTCAAGCGCCTGAACCTCGCCTTCTATGCGTTCGGCGTATTTGATCGCGGCGCGGCCTGCGTCGGTTGGGACATAGCCGCTGTCAAACGCATCAAAGAACCGCACCCCGGTCTTTTGCTCGATCGCCTTGATGTTGCGAAAAACGGTGCTGTGAGTTTTGCCGATCGCGCGCGCCGCGCCAGAAAGGCTGCCAGCGCGCCCAATGGCGAGAATGATCGAGAGATCGTTCCATTCCAGCGCCCGTGTGGTTTTGGGCAAAGTCTTGGGGGCGGTCAATTCGAGCCTGTCCGTTTTTGCAAATCAATTTTGCTATTTTGGCGAATTCCGTTGCAAAAAGAAACAGGTCATCTTTCTGAGCATACCGGGATGATCCGGTTCATTGCACAAAGGAGACACCAAATGATCGTTCAATTCGTACAGTTCGAAACCGCCCTGAGTGAAGATCAGGTCATGGCCATCGCAAAAGACCGCGCCCCGGAATTCCGCGCGGTGCCGGGGTTGGTTCAGAAGTATTACCTGAAGCTCGACAAGCCGAACCATTACGGCGGGTTTTACATCTGGGAGAGCCGGGAGGCGTTGATGGCGTTTCGCCAAAGCGACCTCGCCAAGTCGATCCCGTCGGCCTATCAGATCATCGGCGCGCCGGATATCGACATTCATGAGATGAAGTTCCCGCTGCGCGAGGCTGCATAAGGCCAAACGGCTCAAAGGGATGCGTAAAAAGCGCGCCGGTCAACGGCGCGTTTCTTTTTGTGCGCGCGCTTGGTATCGAGTGGAATTCAAAGCGCGAACGAACGTTTCGGCCATTCGCGTGACACCACATAAGGAGACGCCCGTTGACCTCGGAACTTTGCAGCATATTGGGGTGCGATATCCCCCTGATTTCGGCCCCACTTGGCGGCGCGACAGGGCCGGAGATGACGGCGGCCGTGTCTGAGGCAGGTGGGTTTGGCACCATTCCGCTGTGGCGTGGTGGCGTCGAGTTTGTGCGCGAGGGGATCGCAAAGGTGCAGGCGCTGAGCCCCCGCAATTTTGCGGTGAACCTGAATATGGAGTTCACCGGGCGGGACGAAATCCTTGCCTGTGCGGATGCGGGCGTTCATGCGGTGTCGCTTTTCTGGGGATTGAAGCCGGAGATGATCGAAACGGCCAAATCCGCCGGGCTGGTTGTTTTGGTGTCGGTCGGCAATGCGCGGGAGGCAAAGATTGCGGCAGATGCCGGGGCGGATTTGATCGTCGCCCAAGGCTGGGAAGCCGGCGGGCATGTGTGGGGTCAGGTCACGACAATGGGTTTGATCCCCGCGGTCGTGGATGCTGTTTCCGTACCCGTCGTTGCCGCGGGCGGCATTTCTGATGGGCGCGCGATGGCGGCTGCTTTGATGCTTGGGGCCTCGGGCGTTTGGGTCGGCACGCGGTTTCTGGCCAGCAAAGAGGCGACGATCCACCCCGAGTACAGGCAAAAGATTTTGGACGCGTCGGAAACGGACACGCATTGGGCTGCCGAGCTTTATGACGGCAACTGGCGCAAAGCGCCGCACCGCGCGCTTTGGAACGACACGGCTTCGACGTGGGAAAATGAGGGCAGTCAGCCATCTGGCAAACGCCCCGGCGAGGGTGACATCATTGGCCATCAAGCGAATGGCGATCCCGTGTTGCGATACCAAAGCTATACGCCCGCTCCCGGAGCCACTGGCGACATCGGCGCGATGTCGCTTTGGGCCGGTCAGGGGGTTTCGCAGGTGAAAAAGGTGCAATGCTCGGCCGAGATCGTGCGTGAGATTTACGATGATGCGATGGAATGCATCCGCAACGGGGCTGCGCGTGCTGGCTGATCGCCCTGGCTTGGCGATTGCGAATTAATTTGAGTTTAGCGGAAACATCCTGACACCACCCTGTCAGGAGGGGTATGCGATGAGGGGCCTCTAACCCAATAGAGGAACGATTCTTATGACCCATTCTCCTGACAATCCCGTTGTGTGGACCGAAATACCGGTACGTGACATTGAGCGCGGTATCGCGTTTTATCGCGCGGTGTTTGATTTCAGCCTGACCCTTGATGAAAGCGGCCCGAACCCGATGGCGATGTTCAAAAGCGACACGACCGGTGTGTCCGGCCACATCTATCCCGGCACGCCGTCCGAAGGCGGAAAAGGCCCGACGATCCATATGATTGTGCCCGACACTTTGGAGGCGGCAGCGGATCGGTGCTGGAAAGCCGGTGGCACGGTTCAGGGTGACCCGTTTCCGCTTCCTTCGGGGCGGTTTCAGTATGCGATAGACCCTGACGGCAATTCAATCGGGCTTTACCAGCCGACGGCTGCCTGATGCGCCGGGCCGACCGTCTGTTTCAGATCGTGCAATATCTGCGCGACGGTCGGCTGACCACTGCTGCCGTTCTGGCCGAGCGGCTGGAGGTGAGCGAGCGCACGATTTATCGCGATATCGCGGATTTGATCGGCTCAGGCGTACCAATCGAAGGCGAGGCCGGGGTCGGGTATCTGATGCGGGACGGGTACGATTTGCCGCCGCTGATGTTCACGCGTGAAGAGATTGTCGCGCTGACCGCTGGCGCGCGGATCATCCGCGCCTGGGGTGGGGCCGCGATGGCGGAGGCCGCCGAAGAGGCGTTGGTCAAAATCCGCGCGGTTCTGCCCGATCATGAGCGCGCACAGGCGGGTCAGGTTCAGGTCCACGCGTTTCAGATGCCGATTCTGGACGATGCCACGCGGCGTCGGCTTGATGCGCTGGAAGACGCGATTGAGCGACGCAGGCGCTTGAAGATCGCCTATGCCAAGGAGGACGGAACGCCGTCTGAGCGCGTGATCCGCCCGCTTGGACTTTGGTTTTGGGGGAAGGTCTGGACCGTGGTTGGCTGGTGCGAATTGCGCGACGGCTTTCGCATGTTTCGCGCCGACCGGATGGAGATCGAGGACATTCTGGAGCGGTTTTCCGACGAGCCGGGCAAGCGCTTGTCGGACTTTTATGCGCTCCGCCGACGCGCGGGCGACGATGGGCCTTGCTAGGCGTCTTTGAGCGCGATCCATGCTTTGAAGATCGACAGAAGTTCGGGCCGTTTGGCGTCCAGATCCTCAAGCGAGGTGACCTTGAAGCTGCGCGCCTCTTTGCCGTCGCCAAGAAGGTTCGGATAATCGCCCGGTATCTCGGCGCCTTTGTGGAACATCAGGCTTGCGTGCTTTTTGGCTTTTGGAAAGAAGCTGGCGATGTTGCCCTTGTAGATGAAGGTCGGGGCCTGCCATTTGATGGCTTCGTCCACCTCGGGAAGGGTTTCGAGTACCGCGTTGCGCAGGGCCGAAACGACCGGTTTCATCGGGTTGTCATAGGTCGCGAGCCACGCATCGACGTCTGGGTTTTTCGCCATAATGTTCAGTCCTGATCCAGTGTGGTGATGAGCGAGGTGATTTTGTCGCCTTCGAAGGTGAAGCGGTTGAGGCCACTGCCCTGCCCGCCCGGGATTGACGGGGAATAGCAGGTCCAGGCCACGCGCACCTCGCCGCCGGTTGTTTCGGCGTGGCGCACCTGGAGCCGCGTGTCTTCCATCGGCATTTCCCATCCGAGCGCCATGGCTTTCATGATCGCCGCGCGCCCTTCGTGGCGGCGGGTTTCGCCGGTGAACGGTTCCTCATAGATTGCATCTTCGGCAAACATCGCTTCGAGCGCGGCCGCTCCGGGTTCTCCGGCTTGCATTGCGAGGAAGAAGTTGCTCACGTGGAGGGGAACGGAATTCATGAAGGCGGCTCCTGATGGTTAGCGATGCAGTGGCGAGTGATTTGCGCGATGCAATGGACGGGCTTTCGCGTGATGGTTGGGCGGGATTGCCGGCTTTGGCGCGTCTGAATGCGCGCGGGGCGCGGGTCGTCATCGACATGGAAGCCAGCGCCCATGTGGGCACGCCGGTTGTTATTCTGCGAGAAGATTTGGTGCGCCCCGAGGGGCTTACCCCGCGACAGGGAGAGGTGGCTCTGGCGGTCGCACGCGGATTGTCGAATGCCGAGATTGCCGCAGAGCTGGGCGTATCGGTCGCCACGATCAAGGATCATGTCCATGCCATTTTGCAGCGTCTGGGCGCGCGGCGAAGAGGTGAGATTTCGGCGGCGTGTCATGGCCGCAAGTCTATGCAGGACGCGCGCAAGAGGTAAATCCATCGAAAGATGGAGGCGCGTTCAGCTCTCGACCCGCCCGCGCCGGTCGTTGCGCAAGTTTGCGTAGAGCACATGGTTGCGCCAGCGCCCGTTGATTTGCAGGTAGCTTTGCGCGACGCCTTCGTATTTGTAGCCGCACTTTTCCAACAACCCGCGCGAGGCGACGTTTTCGGGCAGGCAGGCGCTTTCGAGGCGGCTGAGGTCCATCACCTCGAAGGCGTGATGAACCAGCGCGACAAGGGCTTCGCGCATATAGCCTTCGCGCGCGTGGGGTTCGCCGATCCAATAGCCGATGGTGCCCGCATGGGCGGGGCCGCGTCGGATATTATCAAGCGTGATTGCCCCAAGAAGCCGCCCGTCTTCGCGCCGTTCCAGAAAAAGCGGCAAGGCGGTGCCTTGGGAAATCGAGCGGTTCGCCCAGTAGACGCGGTTGACGAAGGATTTGCGCGTGAGGTGGTCTTTTGACCATTTGGGTTCCCAAGGGACAAGAAAATCCGCACTTGATTTGCGCAACGCCGCCCAGGGGCGGAAGTCGGAATGCACCGGCGGGCGCAAGATCATGCGGCTGGTGTCTATCCGGACCTTTCGCCCGAACGACAGCATCAGGCCGCGAGCCGCCCGGTGAGCTTGTCAAGCGACGGTGCTTTGGCGACCGGGCCATAAAGCGCCAGCGCTGCCTTCGCCTGTTCGACAAGGTTACCGGCAAACTGACGCGCATCTTCGGTGGTTACAGCATCGATCAGTTCGACGGTTTCTTCCAGTGGCGGAACACGGTCCCAGATGGCCAGAAGCCGCGCGAGGCGTTCGGCGCGGCTTGACGGGCTTTCCAGCCCCATGAGCATCCCCGCTTTCATCTGCGCACGCGCACGCGCAATCTCAGCCGGGTTCATATCCTCGGCGGCGCGTTTCAATTCGTCGATGGTGAGGTTCACAAGGCCTTCGACATCGTCTGCCCCGGTTCCGGCATAGATCGTCATCAACCCCGCATCGGCATAGGCGCCGGTCTGGGCGAAAATCGTGTAGCAAAGCCCGCGCTTTTCGCGCGCTTCCTGAAAGAGCCGCGAAGACATGCCGCCGCCAAAGGCGGTCGAAAAGATCTGCGCGGTATAGATGCCGGGATCGCGATAGCCGGGGGTTTCGAAAGCGAGCGCGTAATGCGCCTGTTCCAGCCCTTTTTCGACGCGGTGCTCGCCACCCTTGAAGTGCGCAGGTTCAGCATCCACGCCTCCGTGCGCCTGAAGGTGACCAAAGGCAGCTTCGGCGGCGCGCACGATCTCGTCGTGATCCACCGCGCCTGCCGCCGAGACCACAATCGCGCTGGGCGAGTAGCGTTCATCGACAAAGCGGGAAAGATCATCGGCCTGAAACGCCTCGACCCGTTCGGGTGGCCCAAGGATGGTGCGCCCGAGCGGCTGATCAGGGAAGGCCGTTTCCTGAAGCCAGTCAAATATCACGTCATCGGGTGTATCATGCGCCTGACCGATCTCCTGAAGGATCACGTGGCGTTCGACTTCGATCTCGTGGGGATCAAAGATCGGGTTGAGCACGATGTCAGAAATCACATCCATCGCAAGCGCGACATCACCCGACAAAACGCGGGCGTAATAGGCTGTGGTTTCGCGGCTGGTATAGGCGTTGATGAAGCCGCCCACATCTTCGATGGCTTCGGCAATCTGAAGCGCGCTGCGCGTGGTCGTGCCTTTGAACGCCATATGTTCAAGGAAATGCGCGATGCCGTTTTGTTCGAGCCGCTCGTGGCGCCCCCCGGCATTGACCCAGACACCGACCGACGCGGAGGCAAGGCCCGGCATGTTTTCGGTCACGACGCGCACGCCATTGGCCATGCGGTGTAGTTCAACAGTCACTTTGCGCGTTTCCCCCGAATGATCTTTTGGATCGCTGCCAGATCGTTGTCGACCTGTGTCACCCGCTCGGATCTGTCATAAAGATCCGCCATGTGCTTGGGAAGGGGGGGACGAATGCCGGTGGCCGCCTCGACCGCGTCGGGGAATTTCGCGGGATGCGCGGTGGCAAGCGCGACCATCGGCGTTGCGATATCAAGATGCGTCGCCGCCACATCAAGGCCGACGGCGGTGTGCGGGCAGACAAGCTCGCCGGTGTCCTCGAACGTCTGGGTGATCTGGTCGCGGGTTTCATCCTCGCTCGCCATATCCGCATCGAAGTGCTGGGCAAGATAAGCACGGGCGTTTTCCGGGATGTGGAACGCGCCGTTTGTTTTCAGATCGTTCATCAGTGACTGGACGACGTCGCCGTCCCGGCCCAAGGCATCAAACAACAGGCGTTCGAAGTTCGAGCTGACCTGAATGTCCATAGAGGGGCTGATCGAGGGTGCGACCTCGCCCACTTCATAGGCCCCGGTTGTGAGCGCGCGGCGCAGGATGTCGTTCTGGTTGGTCGCCACCACAAGGCGGTCCACGTCGAGCCCCATGCGTTTTGCAATGAAGCCTGCGTAGATGTCGCCGAAATTGCCGGTTGGAACGGTGAAACTCAGCTTGCGCGTGCCATCGCCCAGAGCGGCGGATGCCCACCAGTAGTAAACCACCTGCGCCAGAACCCGCGCCCAGTTGATCGAATTCACGGCCGCAAGGCGCACGTCGGTGCGGAATGCATCATCGGCGAACATATCTTTCAAATGGCGCTGGCAATCGTCAAACGTGCCCTCCACGGCGAGCGCGTGGACATTTGCCTCGCTCGGCGTGGTCATCTGGCGGCGCTGCACTTCGGACACGCGTCCGTGGGGATAGAGAATGCAGACATCCACGTTCTCAAGGCCGCGAAACGCCTCGATCGCTGCGGACCCGGTGTCGCCGCTGGTCGCGCCCACGATGGTGATGCGCTCGCCCCGGCGTTCCAGCACGGTTTGAAACATCTGGCCGATGAGCTGCATTGCGAAATCTTTGAACGCCAGTGTGGGGCCGTGGAACAGTTCCATCAGCCACAAGCCGCGGTCCATCTGCTTGAGCGGGGCGCGCGCGATATGGCCAAAGTTCTGATAGGCGCGCGCGATAATCTCTTCGAATTCCGCGTCGGTGAAGGTGTCGCCGGTGAAGGGGCGCATAACCTTGAAGGCGAGGCTTTCGTAATCATCGCCATGCAGTTTCGCGATCTGTTCGGCGTCAAATACCGGCACGCTTTCAGGCACATAAAGCCCGCCATCTGGCGCAAGGCCGGTCAGCATCGTGTCTTCGAAATTCAGCGCCGGGGACTGCCCCCGGGTCGATACATATTTCATGTCTGCCTCTCGCGGTTTGCCCGCGTCATACGCCAAAGGAAAAAGCCCGTCATCCCCGCCCAGACAAGGGCAAGACCGAACCATTGCACCGCATATCCCAGATGATTGTTCGGAATGCCGGTGGTCGTCACCGGCAAAGGCGTCGCGCGGTTGGCCGTTCCCGACACCTCGCGCGCGATAATCAGGATCGGTTCGGTGCCGAGCGTCTCGGCCAGAAACGGCACGTCGCGGGAAAAGATCAGTTTGCTGGCCAGATCGGGATCGGGGGTAAAGCCATCAACCTCGTCGGGCCAATGCAGATTGCCTGTGACCTCCAGCGCGGCCGCCGGGCGCGGCGCGTCGCGTTCTGTGGTGCGGATGAAGCCTTCGTCGAGCAATATCCGGCGACCGCCCACAGTCTCAAAGGCGGATATAACGCGATACCCTGCCCCGACCTGTTTGAGCGAAACGAGCGCCAAAAGCTCCTCGCCCGTCGTGCGCCCGGTGGCGACAACCGGCAAATAGCGGTCGGCCTCTGGATCGGGATCGGCGGGAACGGCGACGGGGGCGGCCACGATGCGTGCGGATATCTCAGCCAGCACGGCTTCTTTCCATTGCAGGCGCTGCAATTGCCAAAGGCCCAGACCCACCAGCACGATGCATCCGACAAGACCAAAGATCAGCGGCAGCGCGATCCGTTTCATCAGCCCATAACCTGATAGCTGAGCGGCACGCCGAACTCGCCTGCGATCCGCCCTGCTTCAAACAGGAACGTCTCGGCCTCGGAATCAGGGGCATATTTCATCACGATTTCGATGCGCACGGGCGCGTCCTCGGGGGCTTCGACATGGTCGCGGTACTGCCCGCTTTCGACAAACTCCAGATAGGAATTCAGCTTGTTCTGAAGCGTCAAAAGATGCTCCGGCTCGCCCCAAGGCAGGTGATCGGTGATAAACAATTCCACCGTGCCGGTCTCACCAAGACGGCAAATATCAATCTTGTCAGTGTCTTCAACGCTCATGGCCGGTCTCTTAAAGCAAAAGGCGCGAGATACGCCCGCGCCTTCATTTTTCTAAAAATACTCTCGCCGAAGGCAACGGGCCTTTCGGCCCGTCCCGTTAGCTGCCCCAGATGTAAATCGCGGCAAAGAGGAACAGCCAGACGACATCCACAAAGTGCCAATACCAGGCGGCGGCTTCGAAGCCGATGTGCTTTTCTGGTGTGAAGTGACCCGCACGAAGGCGCAGATAACACACGAACAGGAAGATCGTGCCGATGATCACGTGGAACCCGTGAAAGCCCGTGGCCATGAAGAAGTTCGCGCCATAAATATTGCCCGAGAAGCCAAACGCGGCGTGGCTATATTCATAGGCCTGAAAGACCGTGAAGATCACACCCAGAAGCACTGCGATGATCAGACCGTTGGCCATATCTTTGCGGTTGTTTTCATGGACAATCGCATGGTGCGCCCAAGTCGCGGCAGCGCCCGAACACAACAGGATCAGCGTGTTGATCAGCGGCAGATGCCACGGGTCAAACGTTTCGATCCCGACAGGTGGCCAGACACCATCAATTGCAGGGCTGAGGCCCTCGGGGTGCATCGGGTAGATGGCGTGTTTGAAGAAGCTCCAGAACCATGCAGCAAAAAACATGACTTCGGACATGATGAACATGATGAAGCCATAGCGCAGGCCAAGGCGAACAACCGGTGTGTGGTCGCCGACCTTTGATTCTTCGACCACTTCCGACCACCACGCGAACATCACGTAGAGGACGCCGGCAAGGCCGATGAAGAAGAGGAATGGCGTTACATCGTGCATCCACATGACCGCGCCAAACAGCATCGCAAATCCGGAGACCGCGCCGATGAACGGCCAGATAGAGGGGTTCAGAATGTGATAGTCGTGGTTTTTTTCGTGCGCCATGTCAGAGGTTCCCTCGGGCGTTATTGAGTGTCTCGGGTGTAACCGCTGCTTGTTCGGATTGGTAGTCCTCAGGCAGGTCGGTTATGTGAAAAGTATAGCTCAGCGTGATGACCGGAACATGTTTCGCGTCCGGATCATCGACGATTTCGGGGTCAACAAAGAAGCTGACGGGCATCAACACGCGTTCGCCGGGCTGCAGCACCTGCATTTCAAAGCAGAAGCACGCGATCTTGGAAAAGAACGCGCCTGCAGAGAACGGGGCCACGTTATAGCTGGCGGTGCCTGCGATCACACGATCGGTCGGATTATAGGCCTCGTAAAAGGCGAGCCCTTCTTCCCCGATACGCAATTCCATCTCGCGCTCGACCGGTTTGAATTCCCACGGCATGTCGGCGGCGCGGGACGCGTCGAAGCGGATTTTGATGGTTTGATCCAGCGTTTCGCCTGCAGCTTCGGCGACGTTTGTGGCGCCTCCCCAGCCGGTGACACGGCAGAACCAGTCATAAAGTGGGACAGAGGCCCATGCGAGCGAGCCCATGAACACGACAACGCCGACCAGCTGCAGCACGGTTTTCTTCTTTGGGTCCATCGGTGGTTTTGGCGTGGTGTCGCTCATTGCGCCACCTCGGTCAGTTCGGGGCGCACAACGTGATCGAACGCCTGCATTTCACCGCCGCTGCGCTTCACCTTGACCACGGTGAGGCCAAACACCACGGCCACCAGACCGAGCAGCGTCACGGCCACGCCGAAGTTGCGCGAGAAGCGGCGGGCGTGCACTTCGTGGGTTGGCTTCAATTCCATTATGCCCACCCCGCCAGACCGAGGGCCTGATCGATGAGCAACGCGCCGAAATGCGCGAAGAGATAGTAAAGCGAGAAGCGGAAGAAGGCTTTTTCAACCTTGTAGCCATCGGCCTCGGCCATGACTTCGTCGCGACGCCAGATTTGAACAGCGCCTTTGAGGAACCAGAGGTTCAGCGCAACAGCAACCGCCAATGTGACCGGCCCGCCAACGCTTGTCAGCGCCAGCCAGACCGGCACGGGTGCCAGAAGAACGGTGTATGCCAGAATGTGGCGGCGCGTGGAGGGGCGGCCATGGGTCACCGTCAGCATTGGCACGCCCGCGTCGTCGTAATCGGACTTCATGAACAGGGCGAGCGCCCAGAAATGCGGTGGTGTCCACATGAAGATCAACGCGAACATCAGCGCCGAAGCAACCGAGACGTCACCCGTCACTGCGGCCCAGCCGATCATCGGAGGGAACGCGCCCGCAGCACCGCCAATGACGATGTTCTGCGGCGTCCAGCGCTTGAGCCACATCGTGTAGATCACGGCATAAAAGAAGATGGTGAAGGCCAGAAGCCCTGCGGCGAACAGGTTGGTGGCAAGCCCCAGCATCACAACCGAGATGCCGGAGAGCGCGATACCAATGGCCAGCGCTTCGCCCGGTGCCACCCGACCCAATGGCACGGGACGTTTGGCGGTGCGGCGCATGACAGCGTCGATATCGGCGTCATACCACATGTTCAAAGCGCCTGATGCGCCTGCGCCCAGCGCGATGAACAGAATGGCGGCAAAGGCTTCGACAGGGTGCAGGCCCGAAGGTGCGACAAGAATACCAACCAACGCGGTGAAAACCACGAGCGACATCACCCGTGGTTTCAAAAGCGCGACGTAATCCCCGAAGGTCGGTTCATACTCGTGCGTTGCGTTGACCGATATCTCTGTCATCAAACGCCCTTACTTCGAGGCGACCTGAACGGAGGTGTCCACGATGCCTTGCGCCACTTTGGTTTCAGCGAGCCATGCGTCGTAATCTGCCTGACTGACGGCCTTCACGGTGATGGGCATGTAAGCATGGGCCAGACCGCACAATTCAGAACACTGACCGAAATAGATGCCTTCCTGACCTTCGTCGACTTCGAACCAAAGCTCAGCCAGACGGCCGGGCACGGCGTCCTGTTTCACGCCAAAGGCAGGAATGGTCCACGCGTGGATCACATCCGCGCCGGTGACCTGAACGACCACGACTTTGCCAGTTGGAATAACCACGGCTGTGTCCGTTGCCAGAAGGAATTCGTTGTCGGAATATCCGGCGGCGGCAAGGTCTGCTGACACCTCGGGCGTGAGCATGTTGCCCGCGTCCGAACCGATCATATAGCTTTCAAACTCAACGCCTTCGTCCACGTATTCGTAACCCCAGTACCATTGGTAACCGGTGGCTTTGATCACGACGTCGCCTTCGGGGATCTCTTGCTGTTTGAAGAGAACCGGCAAGGAAAACGCGCCAATAAAGACGAGAATCACGATCGGGATGATCGTCCATGCCACTTCGATCGGCGTGTTGTGTGTGAACGTCGCCGGCTCGGGGTTCGCCTTGCGGTTATACTTGACGATCACAACGGCGATCAGGCCAAGCACGAACAGCGAAATCACTGTGATGATGACGTTGAGCATTCCGTCAAGCCATTGAAGATCCCGGGAAAGTTCGGTCACTGCAGGCTGGAAGCCGGTTTTCCCGTCGACAGGTGCACCAATGATTGGCAGGTCCTGTGCGGAAGCGATTGTTGCGGCGCTAAGCGAGGCGGCAAGTCCGGAAAGAAAAGTCGTTAGACGCATTGGGCTATTGGTCCCGTTCTTTGTGGCATATCTCGACCGGGCATTCTTTCGCATCCCGGACCGGTTGTTCTTGCGCCGCTAGAAATCATATTAGAGGAACAGGAACAAGCGAAAGCGTTGCGGCATTCAGCCGCCTCCGCCTTTTTTAGAGGAGCCATTTGATGGCCGAATCGATGAATTTCCGTCCCTTTGAAACTCTTTTGGACGAGGGGCGTGCTTTGGCGTTGCTGCGCGAGGCGGTTGCGGGCGCGGATGACGGCGAGCTTTTCCTTGAGCGGCGGCGCTCGGAAACGCTGACGTTTGATGACGGGCGCGTAAAAACGGCGAGCTACGATGCTTCTGAAGGGTTTGGTTTGCGCGCGGTACGGGGTGAGACCGCCGGCTATGCCCATTCGACCGAAATCAGCGAAGCGTCTTTGAAACGGGCCGTCCAAACAGCGCGCCTTGCGGTCGGCGATGGCGGCGGGGTTCTGGCGGATGCGCCCGGCGGCACAAATCGCAAGCTTTATGGCGACACCGACCCGATGAGCGAGGCGGAGTTCCCGGTAAAGATCGACACGCTGGCCGAAATCGACGCCTTTGCGCGCGGGTTGGACAAACGCGTGGTTCAGGTGTCGGCCAATCTGGCCGCGTCGCTTCAGGACGTGGTGATTTTACGCCCCGAAGGCCACATGGTGACCGACACGCGCCCAATGTCACGGCTGAATGTGAGCGTGATTGTCGAGGAAAACGGGCGGCGCGAAAGCGGCATGTCGGGTGGCGGTGGCCGCGCGACGCTGACGGCCCTGATCGACCCCGCCCATTGGCAGGCCGCCGCGCGCGAGGCGTTGCGCATTGCATTGGTCAATCTTGAGGCGGTCCCTGCCCCGGCGGGCGTGATGGACGTCGCCCTTGGATCGGGATGGCCGGGCATATTGCTCCACGAGGCGATCGGGCACGGGCTGGAAGGCGATTTCAATCGCAAAGGGTCGAGCGCGTTTGCCGGCTTGATGGGGCAGCAGATCGCCTCCAAAGGTGTGACGGTTCTGGACGATGGCACGATCCCGGACCGGCGCGGGTCGATCACGGTGGACGACGAGGGCACGCCGTCGGGCAAGAACACCTTGATCGAAGACGGGGTGCTGGTCGGCTATATGCAGGACCGCCAGAACGCGCGGCTGATGGATGTGGCCCCGACGGGCAACGGGCGGCGCGAAAGCTATGCCCATCCCCCGATGCCGCGCATGACCAACACTTATATGCTCTCTGGCGACGCAGACCCCGAGAGCATTGTCGCGGATGTGAAGGACGGGATATACGCGGTTGGCTTTGGCGGCGGTCAGGTCGACATCACCAACGGCAAATTCGTGTTTTCCTGTACCGAAGCCTATCGCGTGCAAGACGGCAAAGTCGGCGCGCCGGTGAAAGGTGCGACGCTCATTGGCGACGGGGCCACGGCGTTGAAGCACATCCGCGCGATTGGCAACGACATGGCGCTGGACCCGGGGATCGGGACGTGCGGCAAGAACGGCCAGTGGGTGCCGGTCGGCGTCGGCCAGCCAACGCTGCTGATCGGTGGCCTGACGGTTGGCGGGTCCGCGGCGTAAGCGCG
>CALLWO010000208.1 GCA_938016355.1 uncultured Boseongicola sp.
ACGATGTTTCAGGCGGTTGAGATAGATGGCGAGGCGTATTGGGACGGCGGATATACAGGTAACCCCGCACTTTTTCCGCTTTTTGACAGCGCATTGCCCGATGACGTCGTTGTGGTGAACATCAATCCGCTTTTTCGTCAGGACATCCCGAAAGAGCCCCACGACATCTTGAACCGGGTCAACGAAATCAGCTTCAACTCGTCGCTTTTGCGCGAACTCAGAGCGATTAATTTCGTGAAAACACTGATCAATGACGGCGGGCTTGAAAACCGGTCACTTAAAAACGTGCTGGTACACATGATTGCCGATGATGACTTGATGGCCGATCTCAGCGTCGCATCAAAGCTTGTGCCATCAGCGTCGCTTTTGCTGAAACTTCGCGATGCAGGGCGTGCGTCGGCGGACACGTTCTTAAGCGAACACAAAGCAAAAATAGGCCGGCAGTCCAGTGTTGATCTGCCGTCCATGTATGATTGAAAGCGAGGGCGCTGCTGTTACGCGCGGCTCGAAGGCTTAGCTTGCTTCGATAATCGGAGCTGAATCCGAGCTGCTCGCAATTGCGGCGACGATTGCCAGCAAAAGCAGTGGCAAGACAAAACCGCCCGAGCTTCCGCTGGATTCTTCAGCGATCACTTCAGGTTCCATCATTGGTTCCGCCATTCCGCCCGCCATTACAGGCGCCGATGACAAGACCAATGCAGCCGCAACAGCCGCTGTCGGTTTTACATATTTCATATGAACTTCCTCTTCTTCGCTTCATTCAAAGAGAAGCGTACACAGATTACCTCACATTTGAAGGGGAAACTGTGATCTTTCCTATATGCGCAGCGATAATCGTTATTCGCGTGGCATGCCCGAGCTGGACGCCGCCGCCGCAATTATCACCAGAAATAGAAGAGGAATGACAAATCCGCCGGTTGATGATGCGGCTGCGAGTTCAGTTACTTCTGCCGGCTCCATAACTTCGGGTTCCATCCGTGGGGCCGCCGCGCCGCTTGCGTGCAACGGGGATGTCGACATTGAAAGTGCTGCTGCAGCAACCACAACGGGTTTTCTGTAGTTCATTTCTAGCCCCTGTAACGGTTCACGCATCAAATTTGCGCGGGTCAGCCATCAATATAGCTGAAATTCGCCGTCCGCTGCAGGGTAAGTGCGAGGAATATGGAAATGGTGTTCTCGCCACCACACCGACAAAACCCATTTTACGCCTGTGACCGGCCCAAATCCGACGTGAGCACTGTCGGGATGGGTTTCGTTACTGCCGGGAAGATTGTTTTGAAACAGCAAAACGCGCCCAAGCTTCGGGCGTACGGCGACTTTCAGGTTCGGGAAGGCCGTCTGGCCTTCCTCCGGCACATCGTTCAGATAGCAAAGCGTTGTGTAAAGCCTTTGCCCGCCTTGTAAAAACTCTTCACGGGTGGCGCCATGTTCTTCATACCCATCAAAATGGACATCAAACATCTGTTCGCCCTCATACCGCAGTAGCTTGGACGTCTCTGCATGTTCAGGTGGAAGTCGAACAATCGACGATATTTTCGTCATCAACCCGACAAGTCCGGGATGCTCCCACTGATTGATCCGCGCGGCCAGATTTGTGCGCTTCTCTCCAACGACACGGCCCTCGGGCGTTCCATAAGACGGTTGTTCCAGCCGATCCTTGCCCGCCGCAATCGCTTCGGCGGCAACGTCTGCATCGAACACGTCGTCAAATACCGCGACCAATGGATTTACGTTCAACATCTTGATTTGCACGGCCAAAGTCCTTCCAGACAATTTTCAGCCAAAATACCCGTCAGCGACGGCTGATCAAGAGGCGCGGGCAGGGGGCTGGCGGACCTCTCCGATTGGCGTGGGCAAGGCCTTCGCCCCGTTTGGATAGACAAGGCCTGCCGAAATGACGAGCTTGGCCGCGTCCTCCACACTCATGTCCAGTTCGATCACGTCTTCCTTGGGAAGAAACAGCAAGAACCCCGACGTTGGGTTTGGAGTGGTCGGCAAGAAGACCGCCGTCTTGCCGTCGTCCACGTCAATTTTCTCTTCGATCTCGCCTTTGGCATCCGTCGAGATGAACGCGATGGCCCAAATCCCTTTGCGCGGATACTGCACCAAGCAAGCTTTGTCGAATGACGTTTCCGACTGTGCAAAAACCGTCTCTGCTATTTGTTTCAGTCCGTTATAGACCGATCTTACCACTGGCAAACCTTGAACCAAACCTTCCGCCCAGTTGATCATCGACTTACCGATAATCCCCTTGGCCATCCAGCCGACCAGCATCGTGAAAATCAAAAAGACCAAAACACCGATGCCGCGTATGTTCAGACCGATATATTGATCCGGTCTCAGCCAAAGCGGCACAAAGGGCAACACCCAGCTGTCGACCCAGCCCGCAACCGTCCAGATTAGCCAAAGCGTCAGTGCGATCGGCGCGATCACCACCAAGCCGGTCAGAAACGATCCGCGCCACGTGCTGAATATCCCGCGTTTCTTGCGGGGTGTGTCGGTGTCTTCATCAAATGGCGTGGTCATAAAACGGGTTCCAGGCGGATTTTGATTAAACTAAGCGGCGACAAATTGCGGAGCAATGGCTTGTCGGAAATTAACTTTGCTCACCGGGCATCTATTAGACAATTGGCGATCTCGGAGGCAAGCCGTGCATTGTTTTTCACCAATGCAATGTTAGCGCGCAGCGATGCACCGTCGGTCAACTCGAAGATTCGCTGCAAGAGGAACGGCGTGACGTCCTTAGCGAGCACCTCTTTTTCGTTCGCTTCGCGCTGCGCCTGTTCAAGAATAGGGGCCAGGATCTCAACTGCGATTTCGTCTGCGACTGGTATCGGATTACAAACCAGCTGCCCACCCTTAAGCCCCATCGCGCCGCGCATGGTATGGGCCTCCGCAATATCTTTGGCCGTGTCCAATCGCAGCGGCGACACCATATCAGACATCGATGACCAAAACGCGGGCAGGGTGTTTTGACCAAATGTGATGACCGGTACGCCAAGGGTTTCTAAAACTTCCAACGTTTTTGGAATGTCGAGGATCGCTTTCGCACCAGCCGCCACGACCGTCACCGAGGTTTGTGCGAGTTCCTGAAGGTCCGCCGAGATGTCAAAACTCGTTTCCGCACCTTTGTGAGCGCCGCCGATTCCGCCGGTCGCAAAGACCGAGATACCAGCCAATTGCGCGGCGATCATTGTGGCTGCAACAGTTGTCGCACCATCACCGCCACGCGCGATGCATGCCGCGAAATCGGCGCGAGAGAGCTTCGCCACGCCGTCGCGTTGCGCGAGGTCATCCAGCTCACCTTCGGTAAGCCCAATCTTCAGCCGGCCATCCAAAACGGCGATGGTCGCGGGCGTTGCGCCGGCCTCCCGGATCACAGCTTCCACTTCGCGCGCCGTCTCGACGTTTTGAGGGAACGGCATGCCGTGCGTGATAATGGTTGATTCCAAGGCAACAATTGCGCGCCCCGCCTTGCGCGCCTCGCTGACCTCGGGTGAAAAATCCATAGGCAGCGTCACGATGGAACATCTCCTGAGACATAAGTGGCTGCCGCGCGCAGCGCAGTTTCCAGCGCGTTCTGTGGCGCTTCGCCGCGCGCCTCAGCCGCGATATGCGCGGCCATGAACGTATCTCCTGCACCGGTCACGCGCGTAACAAGCACTTCGGGCGGTGAAGCGGTGATGATACCATCGGCGCGTGCATGCGCGGCCAGATTGCCGCCGTCTGTTACCAGCACTTGGGCCGAGCCACGCTTCAACAGGGCCGCAGCGGCATCGCTTGCCGACGAAAATTCCGACTGACAAAGATAGCCTGCTTCTTCAAGGTTCACATAAAGCGTTGCGTGCGCAGCCGCCAAAAGCGGTGCCAGCCGTTCAGCCTTTCCTGGGGAGGCGGGCGCAACGCGCAAATCGGCAGCGGCGAAGATCGGACTTTTGGCGATTTTTCCCAGCAGGTCTTTCGTCAAATTCCCGTCCAACGCGATCTGTCCGCTATAGGGGGTTTCCAAACTGCCCAGCGCGCCGTTTTCCAGCGGCCGCAATATCTTTGTATCAGCTGCCTCAAGCGAATGCGCGTCCGCAATGGCAGCGACCAACCCATTCGCCCCTTCAACAGCCATATAGATGTCCGTCGGAAGATCGTCCGAGCGATACACAAATTCCGTCGTAAGCCCCATGCGATCAGCCGCTGAAATCAGCTCATCGCCTTCCTCATCGCGCCCGATGGCTGTCAACAATACAGGCTGCATGGAAAACCGTTTGAGGGTCATAGCGATATTCATCGCAACCCCACCGGGCAGTCTCGTTATCCGCCCCGGCACATCCGAACCAACGCGCATTACCGCGCTCGAACGCCCGATCACATCCCAAAGGACCGACCCAATGCAAATGATTTCGTTGCGATGTTCCATGGCAGAACGTCTGACCTTTGGGGCGCGTTTTTGCAAGTCGGTCCGAACCCGATCTATGCGGATTTATCCATTTCTGTTGAGAGGTTGTGCGACCAAAGCTGCAAGCTCCGAAAACCTTGCACCTGGCTTGCTCAGACCCAATACCTTGTTTTGCAGTTCACGCGCATCGTTTTCCCCAAGGTATTCCCCTGCAAACTCATGGAATTTCGCGATGATGTCGTCATTAGTAAACGGTCGCTCGATTCCGCCGCGCGCATCGACATACCCAGAATCCAAAACGCGCCCACCACGCAGTGTGATTGACACCTCCGCACTCCGTTTCGCGGGAAACGATTTCTCATGACGCTCTAAGACGACCAGCTTAGTACACTCAACCAACCGCGTAACGTCTGTGTCTTTAAACGCCGACGGCTCAATTTCGTGAACCCCAACGCGCCCATGCACGATCATCGAGGCCACAGCAAATGCCAGTGAATACTGCGCCTGCGAGGTGGTTTCCGGAATGCCCGCGAAAAGCGCCACAGCGTTTGCAAAACTGCCAATACGGATCTCTACTATGTCCTCATGAGAGAGGTGATGCTCTGCGCATATCTCACGCGCGGCATCAATGGCCGCATGGGCCCAGCGGCAAATCGGATACGGCTTGATATATTGCTCCTCGATTTGCCAGACCTCTCCAAGCGTGGTCCAAAAATGCGCGACGTCTGGGCCTTCGACGGTAAGGGCTGGCGCGCCGGTGAACCCAAGTTCAGCCATCACAACCGCCGACACACCGACCAGCGCCCCCATGCCTGACCCGTCATGCAGCATCGTTGGGTTGGCAATCTCACGCATCATCTGGCTGCGCGGCCCATGATATTCGGCGATCCCCATCGCATGGCGCAACTGATCTGCCGACATTCCGCGCAACCGCGCTGCTAGTGCCGCAACCCCCAGTGCGTTCCAGGCGCCTGACGTGTGGTAGTCGCTGACACTGGCGTGCAATGCCTGTCCAGCCCGACCTGCGATTTCGTACCCCACAATCAATGCATCAAGCGCATCGCGCCCGCTCAAGTCGGGCAAATGCCGCGCGATTGAAAAGAGCGCGGGCACCACCGCCACCCCAATATGCCCTTTGACTGGATTAAAGCCGTCATGGGCATCAAGATTGTCGATCTGTGACGCGCTCGCAAAAGCAGCCCCAGCCAGGCTGGCCACGCGACCATCGAACATGATCGGTGCCTGCATATCAGGATCGGTCGTCCCATGAAGCGCGACCGCGGCGTCCCGCACAATCTTCCCGGCATCAGTGTGCACCGATGCGATCGCCACGCCCAAAGTATCCAACATCAGGTGCGCGGCGTGCTTGCGAAGACCTTCTGGAAAGCCGTCGGGACCGGACGCCAAGGCAAACCGCGCGATTTCGTGGAACTGATCATAACTTGCCTGAGTCATAGTTCATTCCCATTCGCAAAGACTGTTCCTCTCAGCATGGGTTTACTTGGCGAGATAAGGGGTGCTTTTCCCGTCAAAATAGCGACAATCAGCGACGAAAGGGGCAGGGAGGTCGACGCATATGCCTATCACAGCAGAAACGTTTCAATTTCTCGCGGATTTGGAACGGAACAATTCTAAGGATTGGTTCGAGGCAAATCGTGATCGCTACGAGGCGCATTGGAAGTCCGCAGCTTTTGATTTGATCGACGTGGTCGCTCCATTTTTCGAAAGCCTTTCACCGGCGCTGAAATCCGAAGCGCGCGTCAACGGGTCGCTGCGCAGGATCAACCGGGATGTCCGGTTTTCCAAAGACAAAACCCCCTATAACGCGCGCCTTCACCTCATATTTTGGACCGGTGCGCATCCAAATCGTTCGCCTGCCATTCATTTTGTGCTGCAGCCCGACGGGATCGGTTATGGGGCAGGGGCATTCGGCCTTGATCCGGCAACGCTCAAAGCGTGCCGAGAAAAGATCATTTCAACAGACGACGGCGCCGGTCTGGTCGCCGCGCTTGAGGAGGCCAAAG
>CALLWO010000209.1 GCA_938016355.1 uncultured Boseongicola sp.
ATGCGACCGCAAATTTCGGGGAAAGCATTTGTTTCCTGGCTCAGCTCGTAAGCTTCCCGAAGACGCCCCTCTGCGGTCAGCTTCAGCCAGTCGGGGATATTGTTGTGAAGCGGGCAATGCGACTGGCAATAGGGCACGCCACACTGGCTGCATCGCGCGGCCTGTTCCTTGGCTTTCTTGTCCGCGTACTCGGCATAAATCTCGCCGAAATCCTCGCGGCGTATGTTGGCCTCACGTTTTTCGGGCATGACTCGCGGGACAGTCACAAATTTCAGCATCGGATTTTCAGCCATATCCCGGCCCTCGCAGTAGATATTCCAGAGCGCCCTAATATGCCGTGAAATTGGAAATGAAAAGGCAGTAGTACTGACCTAAAATAGCAATAATCTGGATTGGACCAACAAAAATATGCTGCGTGAGCATATTATTAGAGCCGATTCGGACCCAAATTGACTCTTTTCTCTGAATCTCAATTGGTTAGAGTGACGCAACTTTCCGCATCGCAGCGACACATATGCCCATTCTTCATCTCATCATAGTCGCGTTGATCCAGGGGATAACCGAATTTTTGCCGGTTTCCTCGTCCGGGCATTTGATTTTGTTGCCGAATCTGACGGGCATGGAGGATCAGGGGCAAGCCATTGATGTCGCTGTTCATGTGGGCACGCTCGGGGCCGTGATTCTTTATTTCCGAAGCGACGTAAAACGCGCCTTGTCAGGGGTTCCCAAGGTTCTCAGGCGCCAGATCGACGATCAGAATGCGTGGCTCGCACTTTGCCTTATCATCGCGACGATCCCTGTGATCATTGCGGGCTTGCTGCTGAAACTCAGCGGATTTGATGATGCGTTGCGCTCTGTCGCCGTCGTGGGTTGGGCGACCCTGATCTTTGGCATCATCCTCTACTGGGCGGATCAATCCGGCAGCGAAGAGAAGCGCGCGGAAAGCTGGAGCATGAAAGATGCGCTTGTCATGGGCCTTGCGCAGATGCTTGCGCTCATCCCCGGCACATCCCGCTCCGGCGTGACAATCACCGCGGCCCGACGCCTCGGGTATGCCCGCCCAGATGCGGCACGGCTCGCAATGCTGATGTCGATCCCGACAATCGCCGCGTCGGGTGTCTTGCTCGGGGCGGGGGTCGCAATGGACATGAACGGCGCGCTTGCCCGAGACGCGGCAATTGCCGCCGTGTTCGCCTTCGGCGCGGCGCTTATTGCGCTCGCCCTCATGATGCGGTTGCTGAAATCTGTGAGCTTCACGCCTTACGTGATTTACCGAATTGCGCTGGGCATCACGCTGCTTTGGATCGCCTATACTTAAGGCCGCAAATTGCGTGCGCTTTCTTTGATCGCCGCATACTGGCCCGAAGGTCGGAACTGCCAGAGATACGCAGGAAGAACCGCCTCAAGCGACGTTGGCTGAATACCCAACTCGGCAAAGCCACGGGCACCGTCGCTCACAACATTGTCGCGGGTCAGCTCCAGCAGTTGATCACCGGTCACAGGTTGCGGCGCCAGCCCGCCCGTCAGCATCGACACCGCCCCGGTAATCCGCGCGATCAATCGCCCGACCCAGAACGGCAATCCGACGACCATCCGACGACGACGTATCACGGCAAGCATCTCGCCAATAAGCTCCCGGAATGTCGACACATCCGGCCCGCCAAGTTCGTAAACACCTGGCTCTGCACGACCCAGAACGCCTGCTTCTGCAGCAGCAGCAACATCATCAACGTAGACCGGCTGAAACTTCGTGTCCGCGCCGAACAGGGGAATAACAGGTGTCATCCGGCTCATGGACGCAAACCGGTTGAAGAACTGATCTTCCGATCCGAAAATCACCGAAGGCCGCAAAATCACCGCGTTGGGCATCGAAGCGAGAATACCCTCTTCGCCAAGTCCCTTGGTGCGTCCATAGACGCTCGGCGCATCTGCTCCGGCCCCAATCGCCGAGATATGAACCATGCGCGCAACGCCGGTTTCGGCCGCAATTCGGGCAATCCGCTCGGCGCCTTCGTGTTGCACAGCGTCGAAATTGTTCTTTCCACGCGCGTCAAATGTACCAACGCAGTTCACGACCGCATCCGCGCCCGTCATCGCCATGCGAACGCTTTCATCATCGCGGATATTGCAGAAAACCGGTTCAACCTGACCCACAACGCCATAAGGCTTAACGAAATGAGCCTCATTCGGCCGCCGCACCGCCACGCGCACGCGCCACCCGTTTCGGGCCATGCGTTGTGCAATATATCGCCCGACAAAGCCCGAGCCGCCGTAGATTGTGACCAGTTTTGTCATCCTGAAGCGCCTTTGTTTCAACGTCCTTTTGTGTAGCGATGGCATCTGCGCGCGGCAAGCCGCTTTTCGTCGCACGATTGAACGTTGACAGAGATTTCAGCGCGGCGTATTGCAGCCGCCACGACACCTGCCCAGGTGGCGGAATTGGTAGACGCGCTAGCTTCAGGTGCTAGTGTCTGTATGGACGTGGAGGTTCGAGTCCTCTCCTGGGCACCAAAAATCCCATAGTATTATATTGCAATCGCTTGGGTGCGCTGACTGCCCCGGCTTTTTCGCGTGCTTACCGGCGCGCTTGAAAAGCGCACGCATCCTTGACGATTGCGACATCCTCTTCCTCGATACTCTGCCCGCGCTTGCAGCGGCCGACATTCTGCCTGTGCGCCTCGGCGCGCGTTCTCGGAAACTCGATCGCACCCGCGCCGAAGTCAAAGGCGTCACTCTGGGCACGTGATGGGTGACCAGCAGATGGCCCGATGCGAGGAGATCTGACAATGGCAGAACGAAAACCGCCCAAGGCCCCAAATACCGACGCGCGCGCCCGGCAAACCCGCAACGCGGCTGACGCCGACAAGTTGCGCCATGCAGAACAGGCCGGGTTGCTGCTGAACGAGATCGCATTGTCTGACATCGACGCCGATGCGATGATCCGGGATCGCGCGGTTCTGATCGAAGAGGAAATGACCGAACTGCGCCTGTCGATTTCCAAGAACGGCCTCAGAATGCCGCTAGAGGTGTTCCGGCTTCCTGAGCCGAGCGAGGGCCGCACCTATGGTTTGTTGTCTGGCTATCGCCGCCTGATGGCGTGTCGCGGACTTGTCGAGCTTGGACGCAAAGAGTTTCGCGCCGTCAAAGCCATTGTGCGGACCCATGACAGCGTCGACGCGGCCTATGTCGCGATGGTGGAAGAAAATGAAATCCGCTCTGCGCTCAGCTACTTTGAAAAAGGCCGGATCGCCGTGATCGCCGCCGGGCAGGGGGCGTTCACCAATGTCGAAGATGCAGTGTCGCGCCTGTTTGAATCTGCGAGCAAGGCCAAACGGTCAAAGATCCGCAGCTTTGCGCAGGTGTTCGAAGATCTTGGCGATTTGTTGATCTTCCCCGAGACGCTGAATGAAAAGCGCGGGCTGGCGATTGCCACGGCGCTCAGGGCAGGGGGCGAAAAGCGCTTTCGCGATGTGCTGGGCGAAATTACTCCGGTGGTTCCAAGTGAAGAATGGGCATTGCTTGATGTCGTTCTGGCCGAGATGTCAGACGCGCCGAAACACGTGCGCAAAGGTGGGCGACCGAGGTTGACCGTACCCGAAGCTGGCTGGCATTCGCCGGAGGTTCTGCAAACCTCGTCTGGCTTTACAATTCGCCGCGAAACCGAAGGCGAGGGGTTGGTTATTCGCATTGATGGGCGTCGGGTTGATCGCGAAATGGCCCATAGCATCATGGAGCAGGTCAAGTTCCTGCTGGATGCGCCAAGATAGGGTTTCGCGCGCGAAACCGACGGCTTAAATTGTTTAAAAACAACCGCTTGGTAATTCGCGAAACCTCAATCCAGCCTGTTCGCACTCGCCGCGAAGCAAGGTTACCAAAGCGTTTCCCTATTGTTGGCCCGACCCGGCCCAAAGCGCGGTGCCCGGGTGAAACTGGGACCATGCGAACCAGAACGCCTGATGGCTACCAAGGTCTGAGCCGTCGTTGTCCACGGCTTTGACGCCACCTGCGTCAAGCACGAGGCGCACGTTCTCGAATGTTACGTCTTCGCCGTTTTTCAGTGCGAGGAAGGCCATGTTGCGGGCAAAGGCAACGGGTTTGCCGGCCTCGGTGACCACGCCGATGACATCATCGTGGACCGCAAGCCGGGGGTCGACATCGCCCACGGGGAAAATCGGGCCATTGGCGTCGCGGCCATTGCGGAAATCGGGTTTGCGCCCCAGTGCGTAGCGTTCCAGCAGCACGGTGGTTTCAGGGTGCGCCTTTTTCCAGTTGCCCCAGGTCGTTGTGATGACCGTGGCTTGCTTCAGCTTGACGTTCTTTTCCGCCAGCGGCCCGGTGACGGCGTGGCCGAGGAACGTGTCAAAGACGGAAAACGTGTTGAGGTCGTACATGACTTTGTTGGAGCGGCTGAGAAGGCCGGATGTCCTCAGAATCGGACGCTCGACGCCTTGGGGCATATCATCGGTGAAATAGGCCTGTGCTGCGCCGCAAAGCGTGCAATAGGGGATGCCCAGATCGCGCCCGCCCAAGGTGTCGTTGACCATCTCGCGGACTTCCATGATCTGGCGCGGATAGGCGCGGTACTCGCCGTTCACCTCGACGCCGAAGACGATGTCGAAATCTTCGAGCCATGTAGTTTCGGAAGCGCTGGCGACTTCGGGATTGTCGGCGGCCGGGATGCAATTGCAAAGCGCGTCGGTCGTGTCATAGGGGCGGTCGTCGATCAGTACGCCACCCCACGAGACTTGCCGCCAGTCAATGTCACCTTCGGCGAAAATGCGCTCCCAGCCGGGCACGATGGTGGTGAAGATCGCGCGTTTGACATCAAGGTAATCTGGCGGTGCGGGAATGTCCCAGGCGAGCAGGTGATCGGTGACGACGCCCCAGTTATTTGCCAGAGCGAAGTCTTTTCCCAAAAGCTCTCCGGCGGCATTGGAGAGCGTCACATGCAGCGCGCGGGAGGGCACAAAGCGCATCATATCGGCGATAAGCCATGCAAGGCGCGGGTCTTCTGAGGCGGCAATCTCGGCCAGCGCAAGTTCCTGATTGTCGTCCCATGTGCGCAGCGTGACGCTGTCGACGAAGGCCACGCGCAACGCAAACTGCATCGCCGGAGAAAGCGGCCCATCGGGCACGGCGGGGGGCGTCCCAAACTGTTCGATGACATAATCGGGCAGCGGGTCTTTGGCTTGTGCCGCTGCATCATGCGACCAAAGCGCGGTCATAGCCAGCAAGAGACCCGCGACAAGAAAGCGAGCATTAATTCCGGGTGCCATTTGCATTTCAGGGCCTTTCGATGGCGGACAGGGTGTCACGAATGTCCGGGGAATGTGCCCTGAGATTGCATCACCGCCCAATCACATTTCCTTCAGTCCCGGTGAGCGGTGCGGGTGGTTGGGAAAAGATCGTGCTTGACATAGTACCAAACGGTATCACATAAAGAGATACCAAATAGTATTATGAGAAAGCGCGATGAAACAGATATTTCCTTTTGTAGCGACCGGGATGCTGGCGATTGCGGCACCAGTTGCCGCGTCTGATATTACAGTGATCGACCTGCCGGATATGAACTGGGCGACGACGCCCGAAGGGGTGGCGTTTGCCGCGCTGGAAGGCAATCGCTTCGAAGAAGCCTATCAGGCGATGGTCAAACTGCCCGCCGGAATTGTCAGCCCGCCGCATGTGAAATCGGCCAATATGTACGGTGTGATGCTGCAGGGCGAGATGATCCACTACGCCAATGACACCGATCCAAACGCCGCAGCGCCCATAGGGGTCGGGGGCTTCTATCGCATTCCCGCAGGCTTGGCCCATGTGTCGGCATGTGTGTCGGACGTGCCTTGCATCGCGTATCTTTATCAGGATGCCGCGTTTGATTTCCTGCCGGTGTCACAATGAGTGGCGCGCAGCAGATGGGGTTTCGCGCTTTGGCCGACCCGACCCGTCGCGACATTCTTGTCCTTTTGGCCGAGCGCGATCTGACGATTGCGGAAGTGGCTGAAAATTTCCAGATGACCCGCGCTGCGGTGAAAAAGCATCTGACCATTCTGGGCGAAGGCGATCTGATCAAAGTGCGCACCGAGGGGCGCACTCGTGTGAACACATTGAACGCTGCCGGAATGAAAGGCGTGATCGACTGGTTCGATTACTTCAACACCTTCTGGGACGAACGTCTTGCCACTTTGAAATCTGAAATCGAAAAGGACATCCAATGAGCGACCGAGTAATTCAAAAGGCGATGTATCTGCGCGCGACCCCGGCGCAGGTTTGGGCCTATCTGACCGATCCCGAGAAACTTGCGATCTGGTTTCACAAACCGTCTGTGCCGCTGAGTGAAGGCGAGTATGCGATGTATGGCACAGAAAGCGGTGACAAGTTGATGTGGGGCGAGGTTCTGGTGGCCGAGCCATTCACGCGGCTGGAATACACATTTACCATCGCGCCGATGGGGGATCGCGTCAGCACGGTGAAATGGACGCTGGACGAGGTCGAAGGCGGCACGCGATTGTCGCTGGTTCACGAGGGTCTGGATGCAAGTGCGGAAGGGTTCGGGCTGGCGCTCGCGCTCGACAAAGGCTGGGACGACCATATGGCCCGGATGCGCGCATCACTGCACGACGGCTGAATTTCAATCGGGCGGGGGCAGGTGCGCTTTCGCCCGATTGCTTTTGAAGGCGCGGGGCTTCGCCCTTTCGTCGATCCCTACACAATTTGAGGAATTGCCCGGGATTTCGCCCGTGGACGATTGCGGGTCTGAACCGGATCCCGCAAGGTTCGGGGGACGAAAGGAACGGATATGAACGCCCCAAATCCCGAGAGCCGGTCGAAGATGAACATTCTCTTCATCATGTACGATCAGCTGCGCTTTGATTACCTGTCCTGCACCGGGCATCCGTTCCTCCAAACGCCGAATTTTGACCGCGTGGCGGGCATGGGTGTTCGTTTCACCAATGCCTATGTTCAGTCGCCGGTTTGTGGCGCGTCGCGGATGAGTTTTTACACTGGCCGCTATACGTCGTCCCACGGGGCGCAATGGAACGGGTTTCCTTTGCGGGTCGGGGAATGGACGATGGGCGATCATTTGCGCGACGCGGGGATGGACTGCTGGCTTTTGGGAAAGACCCATATGAAGGCCGATGCAGAGGGCATGCGACGGCTTGGAATTGCCGAGGATGGCGTGATCGGCGTGCGTCAGGCGGAATGCGGGTTTGATGCATTTGTGCGTGACGATGGGCTTTGGGCCCAGGGCCCGGACGGGTTTTATGACGAGAAGCGCTCACCCTATAACGAGTATCTGAAATCGAAGGGTTACGCGGGCGAGAACCCATGGGCGGACCACGCGAATGCGGGGGTTGATGCCAATGGGGACAAGGCCACGGGCTGGATTTTCGCCAATGCCGACAAGCCCGCGAACATCCGCGAGGAAGACAGCGAGACGCCGTGGCTGACGCGCGAGGCGATCCGGTTCATTGATCAGGCCGAGGACGGATGGTGCGCCCATGTGAGTTACATTAAGCCGCATTGGCCCTACATCGTGCCCGCGCCTTACCACGATATGTATGGCGCGACGGAGGTGCTTGCGCCGGTGCGCGATGACGTTGAGCGGGTCGATCCGCATCCGGTCTATGGCGCTTATATGGACAACAAAATCGCCTCGGCGTTTCGGCGCGACGAGGTGCGCGAGAAGGTGATCCCGGCCTATATGGGGTTGATCAAGCAATGCGACGATCAGCTTGGGCTGTTGCTCGATCATCTGGAGGCGACGGGGCGGATGGACAGCACGATGATCGTTCTGACCTCGGACCATGGCGATTATCTGGGCGATCACTGGCTTGGGGAAAAAGACCTGTTCCACGAACCCAGCGTCAAAGTGCCGATGATCGTTTATGATCCGCGCGACGAGGCCAATGCCACGCGGGGCACGACCTGTGACGCGCTGGTGGAGAGTATTGATCTGGTGCCGACATTCGTCGAAGCCGCTGGCGGGAAAGTGGCCGATCACATCGTGGAGGGGCGGTCGCTTTTGCCGTGGCTGCGCGGCGAGGTGCCGGAGTGGCGTGACTATGCGATCAGCGAATACGATTATTCCGCGACCGGGCAATGTGTGAAACTGGGTCTCGACACGCGGGATGCGCGGCTCTTCATGGTGTTTGATGGCCGCTACAAGATGATGCATGCCGAGGGCGGGTTTCGCCCGATGTTGTTTGATCTGAAAAACGATCCGCAGGAATTTCGCGACCTTGCAAAAGGTGACGCCCACCAGGGTGAGATCGACCGGCTTTATGGCTATCTGAGCCAATGGGGGCGGCGGATGTCGCAGCGGCTGACCCGTTCAGATGAGGACATCATGGTGATGCGCACACGGTCTTTCCGGCGCGGTATTATCCCGTTTCTGGCCGACGGGAGCGAAGTGCCCGAAGAGCTGATCGAGAAATACTTGGGGCCAGTGGCGCAGACATTCGTCGGTGACGATTGAGCGGCATAGCCTCAGGTTTTTTGCGGCACGCTCAGGATCTCGCGGGCCTGCTGCCAAGTCGCAACGGGGCGCTCGTATTTCTCGCATAATTCGGCGGCGCGTTTGACGAGGGCGGCATTGGACGGGGCCAGCGTTTCGCGATCCAGACGCATGTTGTCTTCGAGGCC
>CALLWO010000210.1 GCA_938016355.1 uncultured Boseongicola sp.
GCGCTGCCGATGTCTGAAGGGGGCGGTTGTTAGACCCTATCGGCTATCTTCCTCGGTCAATGCCACAACCGTACAAGCTTCATTCGAGACGTGACCGTTACCACCTTCAAACCGGCAAAGCAGACTGCCCGCTGGCGTTTCGAACATCGAAATACAAACGCCGCTCCAACTGCCAACCGGGGCAAGGCAAATCTTGTTCGCATCAAAGCTGGCTATTTTTGTTTGTTCGGTCAGGCCGCTGAGCGAGGATTTTGCAAAGAAGACGGCATTGCCATTCTCTCCGATCAAGTATGCTGCTCGCCTGGTTTCGATTTCAAACGCAACTGTTCCCGGCGTTTGGGTCATAAGCGTTTCGCGCGCTTTAACTAGGTTAACGGGGGTTATTTCGTCGGACACGGGCACGCCCGGCGCACAGCCCGCAGCAAGACCAAACACCAAAACACCGACCATCGCGCATTTGGAAAACATGGAACCTCTCCCCAGTCATTTCCCACACGCTAACCGGTCAAAACGCGCGCTACCAGTGATCAAATCTGTGATCCAAAACGCTCTGGCGCTGTGCCGTCAGCCCTGCAAACTCCGCACATCCAATTCACCTTCGCGCCGCGCAACCATCGCAAGCGCGGCTGCGTGTGCCCCTGCGGCGGTTGTGAAATAGGGGATTTTGTCCATTAAGGCGACGTTGCGCATGGAGCGCGAATCTTCAACAGCTTGCGCGCCTTCGGTGGTGTTCATCACCAGCGATACTTCCCCGTCTTTCATCACGTCTACGATCGTGCGCCCGCCTTCATAGGCCTTGTTCACAACGTCGCTCGCAATGCCGTTCTGGGTCAGAAACTCCGCTGTGCCGCGCGTGGCCAAGATCGACAGACCCAATTCGGTCAGCATTTTGGCCGTATCAACCAATTGCTCGGTCTTGTCGTCGTTCTTGATCGAAAAGAAGACCGTGCCAGCCTCAGGCAAGTCCGCGCCAGCGCCCATTTGCGCCTTAAGGAACGCACGCGCAAAGGAACGGTCCCAGCCCATGACTTCGCCGGTGGACCGCATTTCAGGGCCAAGCAAGGTGTCTACACCGGGGAACCGCGCAAACGGCAGCACGGCTTCCTTGACCGAGAACCACGGCGTGCGGAAATCGGCAAGCGCCATCGGATCGCCCATGGGAATGGTTTCGTCGTCCCGCGCCGCAGCTTGTTTTGGAGCGATGGGGAAATCCGCGAGCTTTTCGCCAGCCATCAACCGCGCCGCAATCGACGCAATCGCGCTGTCGGTGGCTTTGGCCACGAACGGAACCGTCCGCGAGGCGCGCGGATTCACTTCAATCAGATAAACCTCGCCATCCTTGATCGCGAACTGCACGTTCATCAAACCAACGACTTGCAATTCACGCGCGAGCGCTTCGGACTGACGTGTCAGCTCGGCGACAATCTCGTCGCTCAGCGTGTGCGGGGGCAGCGAACAAGCGCTGTCGCCCGAGTGGACGCCCGCTTCTTCGATGTGCTCCATGATGCCCGCGACATGCACATCCGTCCCATCGCAAAGCGCGTCCACATCAACCTCAACGGCGCCGGAAAGATAACTGTCCAGCAGAACCGGGCTGTCCCCCGACACCACGACCGCGTCGCGAATATAGCGCTCCAAAGACGGCGTATCGCGCACGATCTCCATCGCCCGTCCACCGAGGACGTAAGAAGGACGGATCACAAGCGGATACCCGATTTCTTCGGCGGCACGCATCGCCTGTTCGTCCGTGCTGGCAATTGCGTTCTTTGGTTGCCTCAAACCCAAGCGGTTCACAAGGTCTTGAAAACGCTCGCGATCTTCGGCGAGGTCAATCGCATCGGGCGTCGTGCCAAGGATCGGAATGCCTTCGGCCTCTAACGCATTGGCCAGCTTCAAAGGCGTCTGCCCACCAAACTGCACGATGACCCCATGCAGCGTTCCGGCCTCTTTTTCAACGCGCAGAATTTCCATCACGTGCTCGAACGTCAGCGGTTCGAAATACAGGCGATCCGACGTGTCGTAATCGGTGGACACCGTCTCGGGGTTGCAGTTGATCATGATCGTCTCATAGCCGGTATCGCTCAGTGCGAAACAGGCGTGACAACAGCAATAATCGAATTCGATCCCCTGACCGATGCGGTTCGGACCGCCGCCCAGAATGACGACCTTTTTCTTGTCCGAAGGCCGCGCTTCGCACTCAACCTCGCCCATCACGGGCGATTCATAGGTCGAATACATATAAGGCGTCTGCGCTTCGAATTCCGCCGCACAGGTGTCGATGCGCTTGAACACCGCGTTCACACCAAGGTTCTGGCGCGCGCGCCGCACATTGTTCTCATCGCGACCGGTAAGCGTGGCAAGCCGCGCGTCGGAAAATCCGAGCATCTTGAGACGCCGCAATCCCTCTTCGGTGACCGGCAACCCATCGGCTTTGACCAACGTCTCCGCGTCAATGATTTCGCGAATGCGATCAAGGAACCACGGATCAAAACTCGTGACCGCCTGAATGTCGTCGTTGGAAAGCCCATGCCGCATGGCCTGCGCGATCACCCGCAGCCGATCCGGTGTCTGCTGGCTCAAAGCGGCCGTCAACGCGGCCACATCCGGCGCGCCGGGAATGTCGATATCGTCAAACCCGGTCAGACCGGTTTCCATGCTGGCGAGTGCCTTCTGCATGGATTCATGAAACGTCCGTCCGATGGCCATGGCTTCGCCGACCGACTTCATCGCAGTCGTTAGGTTCGGTTCCGAACCGGGGAATTTCTCAAAGGCAAAGCGCGGAATTTTGGTGACGACATAGTCAATCGTCGGCTCGAACGAGGCAGGCGTCACCTTCGTGATGTCGTTGTCCAACTCATCGAGCGTATAGCCGATGGCCAGCTTCGCCGCGATCTTGGCAATCGGAAAACCGGTGGCCTTGGAGGCAAGGGCAGAAGAGCGCGACACGCGCGGGTTCATCTCGATGACGACCATGCGCCCATCGGCGGGGTTCACCGCCCATTGTACGTTCGAGCCGCCGGTTTCGACGCCGATCTCGCGCAAAACCGCGATCGAGGCCGACCGCATCATCTGGTATTCTTTGTCCGTCAGCGTCAGCGCAGGCGCGACCGT
>CALLWO010000211.1 GCA_938016355.1 uncultured Boseongicola sp.
GTTCCGAGAATTCGTTTTGCTCTGCTCCAGCGGCCGCGCCAAACACGCTGGAGGTTAAAACCACCAACGGCAAAGCGAGACGCTTGTTCACAAAATCACGAAACCAAATACTCATCATGCTGACAAAAATACGATCGCGAACGAAATGCGGCAAGAAAATGTCTGCAAACTGGCAAATTTTAGGTGCCGACTGTGTCTCCGGTGGCAAATTCGGCAACAATACCAGCGAACATCGCCTATTGTCGCTATCTTTGCGTCAATTTGATTCTATTCCCAATCACCCGTGAAGCCTTTTGGAACCAAAAGAATATCGCGATTGACGTCTTGGATATTTCGATGCCCGCAAAGCGCCATGGACATATCCAACTCTTTATGGATGACGTCCAACGCAGCCGTGACACCCTTTTCACCCATCGCGCCGAGGCCATAAACCCAAGCGCGCCCGATCATCGTCCCCTTTGCCCCGAGCGCGAGTGCCTTCAAGACGTCCTGTCCGGATCGAATGCCGCTATCGAGCCAGACTTCGACCCTGTCGCCAACAGCTTCAATAATGGGTTCAAGCATTCGGATCGACGACAATGCGCCGTCCAATTGACGCCCGCCGTGGTTGGAAACGACGATCGCATCGGCACCCAGCTCTGCGGCTTTTTTCGCGTCTTCGACATCCAGAATGCCTTTCAGGACGACCTTGCCGCCCCACATATTCATGAGATGCTTGATGCGATCCCAGTCGAGCGATGGATCAAACGCTTCGGCAGTCCAAGATGAGAGAGAGGACGGATCCGAAACGCCTTTGGCATGCCCGACGATATTGCCAAAGAAGCGACGTTTGGTTTGCAACATCTCAAGGCCCCAAGGAACCTTTGTCATCATGTTTGCGACGGATGCGGGAGTCAGTTTCGGCGGGGCGGAGAGCCCGTTCTTAATGTCCTTGTGGCGCTGGCCGAGGATTTGAAGATCGACAGTGATCACAATTGCGGAGCATCCCGCTGCGCGTGCGCGATCAAAGAGACGGGACATAAAGTCATCGTCCTTCAACGTATAGACCTGGAACCAGAACGGTTTGGTTGTGTGTTCAGCAACGTCTTCGATCGAGCAAATCGACATGGTCGAAAGGCAGAAAGGAACTCCGAATTTTTCGGCCGCCCGCGCAGCTTTGATCTCTCCATCCGCGTTTTGCATGCCGGTCAGACCGACGGGCGCAAGCGACACGGGCATAGACACGTCTTCACCGATTAACTGGGACTTGGTTGTGCGCCCGGCCATATCTTTGGCGATGCGCTGGCGCAGGCGAATTTGGTCAAAGTCGCTGGTGTTGTCGCGAAAGGTTTGCTCGCTCCACGATCCGCTTTCGGCGTAATCGTAAAACATCTTGGGAACGCGTCGCTGATAGAGACGCTTAAGATCCGCAATTTCCGTAATCGTTGGCATTCTGCATGACTTTCTGGCTCATCTGGTAACATTCTTTTACCAATATCGGAAAAAGAATGAAATGGCGCAAAATGCCCCGTGCCGTTTTTTACATGTTGGGCGCGTCTAGCTGTGGATTGCACCGTCGCCGCAGGCCAGCGCGGCTTCGCGCACAGCTTCGGAGTACGTCGGGTGTGCGTGGCATGTGCGCGCGAGGTCTTCGGCTGCCGCGCCAAATTCCATTGCAACACAAATCTCATGGATCAGATCGCCTGCCATCGGACCAATGATGTGTGCGCCGAGAATGCGGTCGGTATCTTTGTCCGCCAGAATTTTTACAAATCCATCAGC
This sequence comes from uncultured Boseongicola sp., assembly GCA_938016355.1. Classification (GTDB taxonomy): domain Bacteria; phylum Pseudomonadota; class Alphaproteobacteria; order Rhodobacterales; family Rhodobacteraceae; genus CALLWO01. The sequence goes on from CALLWO010000211.1 coordinate 1,762, forward strand.
GGCGAAATTCGCCTTGGCACGACCGTTGCCCATAAATGAGAATTTGCCGACTTTGTAATTTCGACCTTCGTCTTTCAACTGTTGCTCGGTCTTGCCGACGTTGGAGACCTCGGGATGTGTGTAAATGACGCCGGGAATAACCCCGTAGTTCACGTGCCCGGCTTGACCGGCGATCGTCTCGGCAACGGCCATGCCTTCGTCTTCGGCTTTGTGCGCCAACATTGGTCCGTCGATCGCGTCGCCAATGGCATAGATGCCCTTCACATTGGTCGACCAGTGCGCGTCTGTTTTGACCTGTCCACGCTCGGACACTTCGACGCCTGCCACTTCAAGGCCAAGCCCTTCGGTATACGGACGACGCCCGGTTGCAACAAGCACAGTGTCGGCTTCTATGACGTGTTCGCTGTCGTCTTTTTTGAGCTTGTAGGTCACTTTGGCTTTGGTTTTCAGAGCTTCGGTTTTTTGAACCGCCGCGCCCATAATGAATTTGAGTCCCTGTTTCTTTAGCGTGCGCTGAAAGGTCTTTTGAATCTCGGCGTCCATGCCGGGCGTCACGACGTCGAGGAATTCGACCACCGTTACTTCGGTGCCTAGGCGATTATAGACGGATCCCAACTCAAGCCCGATCACGCCGGCACCGATCACGATCATGGATTTCGGGATCTTGCCAAGCTCCAGAGCGCCGGTGGACGTGACGACTGTTTTCTCGTCGACGTCGACGCCCGGCAGGGTAGATGCTTCAGAGCCAGTGGCGATTACGATGTGTTTTGCATCATGGACCTCATCGCCAACTTTCACTTTACCGGCTTCGGGGATTGATCCCCATCCTTTCAGCCAGTCGATCTTATTCTTTTTGAACAGAAACTCGACGCCCTTGGTGTTCTGGTCGATCGTATCCTGTTTGTAGGCTTTCATCTTGTCCCAATCGACATCGGGGCGAAGAACTTTGATGCCCATTTTGGCGAAGTTTTCTTCGGTTTCGTGAAGCATCTCGGTCGCATGCAAAAGCGCCTTTGACGGGATGCAACCGACATTCAGGCAAGTTCCGCCCAACGTGTCGCGACCCTCGACGCAGGCTGTTTTCAGACCGAGTTGCGCGCACCGAATTGCACAGACATATCCGCCGGGGCCCCCGCCAATTACGATCACATCATAGCTTGCCATTCGTCGTCTCCGGTCTGGTTTTTGTTCGCTTTCGCCCACCGTGCGTGGTGAGGCAGGAATCTTCAAGTTCTCTTATGCCCATTTGCTTTCAAGTCCGGCTACACCTGAGGGGTGCGACGAGCATTGTATCGGCGAAACGGGCGCCTTGTTTGGCGGTCTCTTCAATCAGGACGCTGTCTGGTGCATCCACCCACGCGCAGCCCGGTTCGATGGCGATCATCCGTCTGGCGATTGCTTTGCGGTCCGACAGGCTGCGCGGTTCGTTGGGATCAAAGACGAACAAATGCATCCGCGCACCGTCACTACCGTATGCGACGTTTGACGGAACATGGCGCGCTGTTGCGGCAATATCCTGAACAGGTGCGGAGCAGGCGACAAGCGCGGCAAAAGCGCCGCAAAGCGACAGCGTCTGGGTTATCCTTGCCATCAAATCGGCTCCGTTTTCCAACGGCCCGAAATCAGCATCGAAACGTCTTCAAAACTATGAGCAACTTCTGTTTTTGACAAAAGCGGACGGCCGTCGTCGCCTTGCTGAACAGGGAAATGTATCAATTTGCACCATGCGGTTTTCGGATCGCTTTCATCGCCCACTTCAACGCGCAGGACATGGTTCATATTCACCATCGCGTATTCGCCGGTTTTGCGGAGCGTGAGCCTTAAAAACATGTGCTGACTCCTTTCGTAGAATCGGTTGTTAAAATGTGGGTCGATCCAAACGAATGACTTTGACCGCTCTGTGGCAGGAATCGCTGTTTCATATGAACTTGAACGAATTGATTATGGCGCAAACCACCCAATTCGGCGAAGATATTCCCCCAGAAAAACAAGCGCAAAACTCCAGGCAACGACGATCATTACTGGTAGAAGACTGCCGACGGGGAGGCCTGCGGCAGCAAAACCCCCTTCGGAAAAAGCCAGCGCGATCGCAAACAGAAGAAGGAGCCAATTGCCCCCGCGATCGCGATACGTCACCAGCCATAAAATCAAGCCGATCGCGAGTAATATAAGGAGCCCGAGACTTGTCTCGCGCGCATCTGAACTGCCAAAAACAGCCAATCCAAATCCGATCCCCGCAATGGCCCAAAGCGAGCCCACATAAATGCGGGCGCGCTGGGTGTCGCGAGGGGAAAGCGTGCCTTTTGGGATCATTCGGATTGTCCCCGGTCTTACAAATCCATCAGCAACCGGCGCGGATCCTCAAGCGCCTCTTTCACGCGAACGAGGAACGTCACCGCGCCTTTGCCGTCAACAATCCGGTGATCATAGGACAGCGCAAGATACATCATCGGTCGAATGACGATCTCTCCGTTCACGACCATTGGGCGTTCTTGGATTTTGTGCATGCCCAATATTCCGGATTGCGGAGGGTTCAGGATGGGTGATGACATCAGCGAGCCGTAGACGCCGCCATTAGAGATCGTGAACGTGCCGCCTTGCATTTCTGCCATGCTCAGTTTGCCATCACGGGCGCGCAAGCCCAGTTCCGATATCTTCTTTTCGATATCCGCAAAGCCCATCTTGTCGGCGTCGCGCACGACTGGAACGACAAGACCGTTGGGGGTGCCGACGGCAACGCCCATGTGCACAAAATTCTTGTACACAACGTCGGTGCCATCAATCTCGGCGTTGACCTCGGGCACTTCTTTGAGCGCGTGACAGCAAGCTTTTGTAAAGAACGACATGAACCCAAGTTTCGTGCCGTGCTTCTTTTCGAAAAGCTCTTTGTATTCTTTGCGAATGGCCATTGTCGCGCTCATATCGACTTCGTTGTATGTCGTGAGCATCGCCGCGTTGTTTTGTGCGTCTTTCAACCGGCGCGCGATTGTCTGACGGAGCCGCGTCATCTTCACACGTTCTTCGCGGGCCTCGTCCTCGGCTGCCACAGGCGCGCGAGGTGCAGCGGCTGGTGCGGCAGCGGCCTTTGGTGCAGGCGAGGCGAGGGCCTTTTGCACGTCTTCTTTCATGACACGGCCATCTTTGCCGCTTCCTGTCACGTCGTTGGCGCTTAGGTTGTTTTCCGCCATCAGTTTCTTGGCCGAGGGCGCATCCTCGACGTCTTTTCCGGACGATGAACGACCGGAAGGAGCTGGTGCACTTTCCGCAGCCGGGGCAGGGGCGGAGGATGCAGCGCCGTCGCCGCCGCTCATGACGGCCAGCTTCCCGCCCGCTTCGACGGTGTCGCCTTCGTTGGCAAGGATTTCAGAAAGCACGCCAGCTGCGGGCGCGGGAACTTCGACGGATACTTTGTCTGTTTCGAGTTCGCAGAGCATCTCGTCGGCGGCGACACTGTCGCCAACTTTTTTGAACCATGTGGATACGGTGGCTTCGGTCACGCTTTCACCAAGTGTCGGAACCATGACATCAGTTGTGTCGCCACCCCCGCTGGAAGGTTCGGGGGCCGCTGCGGCTTCGGCCTTTGGGGCGTCAGCTTTGGCGGTCGCGGCTGCATCCCCGTCGCTGAGTGTTGCCAGAAGCGCGTCAACGCCAACTGTATCACCTTCAGCAGCAACAATTTCGCCCAAAGTCCCGGCAGAGGGCGAGGGCACCTCAACAGTCACCTTATCTGTTTCAAGCTCGCAAAGCATTTCGTCCACGGCAACGCTATCACCGGGCTTTTTGAACCATGTGGCCACCGTTGCTTCGGTGACGCTTTCGCCCAATGTTGGGACGCGTATCTCGGTTGCCATTTGGATTACCCTTCTAAAGTCAGTGCGTCGTTAACCAACGCTTGCTGTTGCGTTTTGTGAGCCGATGCCAGCCCTGTTGCCGGTGATGCGGCCGCTTGACGGCCCGCATATATCGGTCGCGTGATTTTCGCTTTGATCCTCGTGAGAACCCACTCGATGTTGGGTTCCATGAACGTCCATGCGCCTTGGTTTTTGGGTTCTTCCTGACACCAGACGTAATCGGCATTTGGGAAGCGTCGCAGCTCGTTCACAAAGGATTGCGCCGGGAACGGGTAGAATTGTTCGACGCGCATCAAATACACATCGTTAATGCCGCGTGCGTCCCGCTCTTCCAAAAGATCATAGTAGACTTTGCCCGAGCACATCACGACACGCTTAATCTTGTCGTCGCTCGCAAGCTCAGTGTCCGAGTTGCCTTTTTGCGCGTCGTCCCACAGGACGCGGTGAAAGCTTGAACCGGTGATGAAATCGCTTTTCTCGCTGATCGCCATTTTGTGGCGCAGCAACGATTTTGGCGTCATCAGAATGAGCGGCTTTCGATAGCTGCGATGCAACTGCCTGCGCAGAATATGGAAGTAGTTCGCGGGCGTGGTGCAGTTTGCGACGATCCAGTTATCCCCACCGCACATTTGCAAGAAGCGTTCAAGGCGTGCAGAGGAATGCTCCGGCCCCTGACCTTCAAACCCGTGCGGAAGAAGGCATACCAGCCCGGACATGCGGAGCCATTTGCTTTCCCCGCTTGAGATGAACTGATCAAACATGATCTGCGCACCGTTCGCAAAGTCACCGAACTGTGCTTCCCAAAGTGTAAGCGCGTTCGGTTCTGCCAGGGAGTATCCGTATTCAAAACCAAGAACCGCATATTCCGAGAGCATCGAGTCGATGACTTCGTATCGGGATTGTCCTGCCCGAATGTTGTTCAGTGGATAGTAGCGTTCTTCTGTCTCTTGGTTCACGAAGCCCGAATGCCGCTGAGAGAATGTGCCTCGGGTCGAATCCTGCCCAGCAAGCCGGACCGGATAGCCTTCTGTAAGAAGCGAACCGAACGCCAAAGCTTCGCCAGTCGCCCAATCAAAGCCGCTCTCGGCGTCAAACATCTTGCGCTTCGCCTCAAGCAGTCGATCCACCGTTTTATGCAACGGATAGTTAGAAGGCGCTGTGGTCAGGGCCTTGCCAATTTCATCGAATGTCGATTCTTTGATCGCCGTTTCGCCGCGCTGATAATCCTCATCCTTTCGATCAAGATGAGACCACCGTCCGTCCAGCCAATCGGCCTTGTTAGGTTTGTAATTTTTGCCAGCCTCAAATTCGTCGTTCAGATACGACTGAAACTTGGCTTTCAAATCCTCAATTTCTCCCTCGGGAAGGAGACCGTCTTTGACGAGCCGATCGGTGTAAATGCTGAGTGTGGTCTTCTGGGTTTTGATCTTTTTGTACATGATCGGATTGGTGAACATCGGCTCATCGCCTTCGTTGTGCCCAAACCGGCGGTAGCAAAAAATATCCAAAACGACGTCTTTGCCGAATTTCTGACGGAACTCGGTTGCGACCTTGGCGGCGTGCACAACCGCTTCGGGATCATCGCCATTCACATGGAAAATCGGCGCTTCGACCATCAAAGCGATGTCAGTGGGATAGGGCGAGGACCGGCTGAAGTGCGGTGCGGTGGTGAAACCGATTTGGTTGTTCACTACAATATGGATTGTGCCGCCGGTTTTGTGGCCTTTCAGACCGGAAAGACCAAAACATTCTGCGACGACGCCCTGGCCCGCAAAGGCCGCATCGCCGTGTAGCAGGATCGAGAGAACCTTTGAGCGATCCTCATCATGTTTTTGGTCTTGCTTGGCGCGTGCCTTGCCAAGAACAACAGGGTTCACGGCCTCAAGATGCGATGGGTTCGCCGTCAGGCTGAGGTGCACCTTGTTGCCGTCAAATTCGCGGTCAGATGAGGCACCAAGATGGTATTTCACATCGCCCGAACCATCGACGTCTTCTGGCTTGAAGCTCCCACCCTGAAACTCATTGAAAATCGCCTTGTAGGGCTTGTTCATGACATTCGCGAGAACGGACAGGCGGCCACGGTGCGGCATACCGATAATGATATCCTC
>CALLWO010000212.1 GCA_938016355.1 uncultured Boseongicola sp.
AAATGTTGCCGAAGCTTCATTTCACGGAAAACGCCCTCACGCTGCAGCTTTTTCTTCAGGGCACGAAGCGCCTGATCGACATTGTTGTCGCGAACACTGACCTGCATGTGGTTGTCACCACCTTTCTAAGTTAGAGTTGCAAGAATTGCAGGAAGTGGCGCTATAGCAAAGCCGACCTAGCTTGTCTACTGGCGGCGACGAGAACGAAAGTGAGTGTGATGGGTACAAACATGCGTGAAAAACTGTTGGATGCGATTCTGGCGCATGTGCCATTTGACGGCTGGTCCGATGTCAGTCTCAAGGCCGCGGCGGCGGATGTCGGCATTGATGCCGATGCGGTCGGTGCAATTTGTCCACGCGGCGCGGTCGATCTTGCCATCGACTATCACCGGCGTGGCGATCAGGCGATGGTGGCCGCGCTTGGCTCGGCTGACTTGAGCGAACTCAAGTTTCGCGACAAAGTGGCGACCGCGCTCCGGTTCCGCATCGAGGCTATGGACGACAAAGAAGCCGTGCGTCGCGCCTCCGCGCTGTTTTCCCTTCCGACCCACGCGCCCGATGGCGCTAAACTGGTTTGGGAAACCGCTGACCACGTCTGGACCGCGCTTGGCGACACGTCTCAGGATGTGAATTGGTACACAAAACGCGCCACGCTTTCCGGTGTCTGGGCGTCAACTGTGCTCTACTGGCTTGGCGATGACAGCCCAAACGCCGAAGCCACATCAGCGTTCATCGACCGGCGCATCGAAGACGTGATGCGCATCGAAAAACTGAAAGCCGGGTTGCGCAAAAGCCCAATCACCAAACCCCTGATGGATTTGCAGGCCAGCCTGTTTGGCAAAGTGCGCGCGCCCGATCTTTCGCATCTTTCGGACCTGCCGGGACGCTGGTCAAATCCCAGCCGCTGATAGTGAACACCCCCAAACATCTTTTACAGCAAGGGCCGAGCGATGACGGACACGATGCAGGCGATTGAGATCAGCGAACCCGGCGGACCAGAGGTGCTGCGTCCCTGCTCGCGACCTATCCCTGAACCCGGCCACGGAGAGGTGCTGATCCGCGTGGCCTATGCCGGGATCAATGGCCCCGATATCCATCAGCGAAACGGGCTCTATCGCGCACCCGCCGATGCCTCCGATTTGCCGGGGCTAGAGGCGTCGGGAACAATTGTGGCGATCGGGGCGGGGGTCAGTGGCGTATCGACAGGCGATCAGGTCATGGCCCTGCTTCCCGGCGGTGGTTACGCCGAATACGCGATCGCGCCAGCGCTCCATTGTCTGCCCATTCCCGATGGCATGACATTGGAAGCAGCGTCCGGCATCCCCGAAACGTTCTTCACTGTCTGGTCCAACGTGTTCATGGCCGGTGGGTTGAAGGCTGGGCAGACGTTTCTGGTACATGGCGGGGCAGGAGGCATTGGCACCACGGCCGTGCAACTGGCCGCTGCCTTTGGCGCGCGCGTCTTCACAACCGTCGGATCAAGCGAGAAAGCCGCGCTTTGCCAATCACTCGGTGCCGAGCGGTCGATCAATTACCTGCAGGAAGACTTTGTCACCGTTTTGAAAGATGCCGGGCGCGCGGATCTCATTCTCGATATCGTCGGCGGTGATTATTTTCCACGCAACATCAAGGCACTAAAGGACGAGGGGCGGCTCCAATTCATCGCGCTCCAAAGCGGCTCCAAGGTCGAAATGCGCTTTGGCGAGGTCATGTTGCGCCGCCTCACGATCAGCGGCACAACCCTGCGACCGCAATCGGTGAACGCCAAAGCCGCCATTGCGTCCGAGCTGAAAACCCACGTTCTGCCCCTCCTTGCGACGGGCCGGATTGCACCGGTCATCGGTCAGACATTTGATCTTGTGGATGCGGAAAATGCCCACCGGGCGATGGCCGAAGATCACGCCGGCAAAATTCTGCTGCGTGTGTCTGGCGACACTTAAAGTCAATTTCTGAGAATTGAGCAGCCGGCGAAATCTCCGCCGACTGCCTAATCAGTTAGCTCAAGCGTGCCTTGCGACGGCTTGCAGCAAGCGTGCCCAAACCACCCAACATCAAAAGAAGCGACGCAGGAAGCGGAACTTCTGAGACCGAGATACGCAAATCAGTGCCGTAGCAGCTGCTGTCTGTCGTCGCCGAACATGTGCCGGTCTCGCCCCAAAGATAGGCGGTGCTACCGTCAAAGCTGTTTGGCAAACCCATGTCCAAGGCTTCGAAGTTGAACGTCAATTCATCGAATTGTGCTCCGCCTGCGAAGTTGAACGTGATCGAACCGATCGCCGTTGCCTGATCCAGATGACCTTCTGCCGAATAGCCATAGCCATTCCACATGCCACTGAAAGAGATCGCGCCGCTGTGCTCCCAGATGCCACCGGCATCCACAGTTTCGCTAAAGTATGCAACGGGTGCACCGGACATATCGCCATTGGCTTGTTGTTCATGAATCAAAGATGATCCAAAACCGTATTCCGAGATGTTGATAAGACCGTCGATTTGGTATGTTGCGGCGTTTGCCGCGGCTGTCATGGCACCCAGTGCCAAGACGGAACCTAGTAGTAGTTTCTTCATGTGTAGCCCCTCACTCATTACGTTGTCCCTATGTTTCGCGTAGGCGAATAATTGCCGACAAGATAGGGGGAAAAGAACGAACGCCGCGTCTTTTTTAAAGAAAACCTTAATGAGGTTTCCAATTTTAAAACAATGACTTGAAACAAGGTGGGATTGTTTACCGAATTGGATCAAGCAAAGCATCGCGAGACTGACAATCGCGCGCGACCGATCCCGAACACAGGCGCGGTTCCAGATCTTTGGTAAGACAAATCCGCACTTCCTGAATACGGCGGGACTTGCAGGTGACGGTCAGACCATCGGCGCTCAACCCCTCGTTCACCTCCAAAAAGGCTTCTTCGATGACATTGGCTGGCAACCGGATGGGGCTTTCCAATTTGCGCAAAATTTCGGGCCGAACGACCTGCCCATAGGCGTCGCGTGCAAGCGAATAGAATTCGTCAGACGCCAAACCCGAACACCGTCCGTGTTTGTTCCATTGATGCCAGGCGCTGCCACCTGATCCCATGATATCGGCCATCGCCGCGGTTTCGCTGCGCGACGGATTCCGAAAACCCGTGCGGCAATAGCTTGGCCAGCCTTGTTCGTATTGCGGCCAAAGCCCGTGCAATACCCATCCGAAGTCCTTGTCCGCCTCGCATTGTGGAGAGCCGCGACGGTCACCTTCCAGTGCACACCAAGTCGGCGACCACGAAAGCGCCAGCACATAATAGTCAAAGTCGCCCGCGCGCTCGCCTTCCGCAAAGACGGCCGTGCTTGCAAACAGCCACAAGATCAGTGCGCGCATTTTCTCTTTCCTCTCGCGGCAATCGGGACTATATCCACGCCAACTTCTCCGAAAACGAGGAATTGGTCCACCGGGACCGGCCGTTTTCCCGGCGCGAGAAAGATATGTCAGGAGGCCACGACATGAATAAACCGATTATGGCAAAAGCGACCGCTGTTTGGTTGGTCGACAACACGACGATCACATTCAAGCAGGTTGCTGATTTCTGTGGCCTGCACGAGTTGGAAGTTCAGGGCATTGCAGATGGCGATGTTGCGACCGGCGTCAAAGGCTTTGACCCGATCACCAACAACCAACTCACTCAGGATGAGATCGACGCCGCCGAAAAAGACCCGCTTCACCAGCTGAAGCTGAAGTTCAACTCGGCTGCCGTCGGCGAAGAAAAACGCCGTGGCCCACGCTATACGCCTTTGTCTAAGCGACAGGATCGCCCGGCTTCGATACTGTGGCTGGTGAAATTTCACCCCGAACTGAGCGATGCGCAGATTTCAAAACTTGTTGGCACAACGAAGCCGACAATCCAGTCGATCCGCGAGCGGACCCACTGGAATATCTCGAACATTCAACCGGTCGACCCGGTTGCGCTTGGGCTGACCAAGCAATCCGAGCTGGACGCCGCCGTTCAAAAAGCGAACGAGAAGAAAGCCAAGGAAGGCGGCGTGATGTCCGATGACGAGCGCCGCAAGCTTGTTTCGACCGAGCAATCCCTCGGAATGGACGAAGCTGAGCCAAGAATACCAACGGCGATCTCGGGTCTTGAGACATTCACGCTTGGCGACAGTGACGACGACGAGAAAGAAGAAGCGATCCCGGACGCGGACAGCTTCTTTAACTTGCCAGACGATGCAGATACGGACGACGACGAAGACAAGTCGTAATAAAGTTCCCTCGGCTGCCCTAATTCCCCGGTCCTCAGTGGCCGGGGTTTTTGTTTGCGGTGCACTGGATTGCCACCTAGCTTGGCCGCGAATGAAAAAGGAGATCCCGCATGCTCGTCGTCACGGTTCTGTTTCGCCTCAAACCCGGATGTGAAGCGGGTTTTCTGGCCGCGATCCGCGAGAATGCGACGAAGTCTCTGGAGCTTGAGCCCGGCTGCCATCAGTTTGATGTTGCGACGAACGCGGATGGATCGGAGGTTTATCTCTATGAGGTCTACACCGATCAAGCCGCTTTTGGCGCGCACACCGAGTGCGCGCATTTCAAAACCTTTGACACGATGTCAGCGCCTTGGGTCGCGGAGAAAACAGTCGCGCTCTATGATTTGAAACAGGGTCTGACCCTAGAGTGATTTGCGTGCCCGCAGTGCGGCGGTGATGGTTCCGTCGTCGAGATAATCCAGTTCACCGCCAACGGGAACGCCTTGTGCCAGCGATGTCACTTTGGCGCGCCCTTCAAGCTGATCGGCGATATAGTGTGCCGTCGTTTGCCCGTCTATCGTGGCGTTAAGCGCGAGGATCACCTCTTCGATCTCCTCGCTGGCAATCCGGTCGATCAGCTTTGGAATGCGCAGTTCCTCCGGGCCCACGGCATCCAAAGCACTCAGCGTGCCGCCCAGAACGTGATAACGGCCCTTGAACACAGACGCGCGTTCCATCGCCCAAAGATCGGCCACATCCTCCACCACGCAAAGTTCGCCGTTTGCACGTTTCTCACTGTCGCAGATTTCGCAAATGTCCGTCGTGCCAATGTTTCCGCAATTCAGGCATTCCCGCGCAGTGCGCGCAACGTTTTCCAGAATGTCCGCTAGCGGCATCAGGATCAAATTGCGTTTCTTGATCATGTGCAGCACAGCACGGCGGGCGGAACGGGGCCCAAGCCCCGGCAATTTCGCCATCATCTCGATGAGGTTTTCGAGGTCAGAAGTGGCGTTTGACAACCCGTGTCTCCTGCAATGTCAGATGGATCAAAACGGGAGTTTCATATCCGCAGGAAGACCCATGCCTTCGGTCAGTTTCTGCATTTCCTGAGCATGTTTGTCGGTTGCTTTGGACTGCGCATCTTTGATCGCCGCCAGAATGAGGTCTTCGACCACTTCTTTTTCGTTCGGGTTGAAGATTGTGGGGTCGATATCCAGCGCTGTGAGTTCGCCTTTGACGGTCGCGGTCGCCTTCACGAGGCCCGCGCCGCTTTCGCCGGTCACATAGGTGCGGTCAAGCTCGGCCTGAAGCTCTTCCATCTTCGATTGCATTTCCTGCGCTGCTTTCATCATCTTGCCCATGTCGGCAAGACCGCCCAAACCCTTAAACATCGTGCTGCTCCTGATCAGATTGCTTCTGGGTTAGATACGTGCGCGCGAGCGGGGCGGCAAGGGTGTCGCCGCCTATTCGGCGTCGAGAGGGGCGAGGGACGCTGTCCCTCGCGCTCCCTGAAGTATTTATGAAAAAGTGAAGGGTTAATCCTCTTCAAAAGGATCCCATTCATCTTCAACTTCGGCCAAGGCGTCCTGCGAGGCTTTGGCTGCGATGTCTTCCGGTGTTTTAATTTCGCCGATCCTTGCCTTTGGAAAGGCCTCGAAGATCGCGGCGACCAAAGGCTCTTTCAGTGCCTCTGCTTCCAGTGACTTGCGCGCCGCGTCGCGGGTTTCCGCAATTGAAGGCGCGCCACCTTCGTTGACCAGCGTTACACCCCAGCGCACGCCGGTCCACGCCTGAAGCCTTTGCGCCAGTCGTTGTGCAAGGTCGTTGTTGGCGATCGGTGCAGGTTCAAATTCGATCCGGCCCGGTTGATAGCGCGCAAGGCGGATGCCGCCTTCGACTTCAACCAGAAGCTTGACGTCGCGATTCGCCCGGATCAGGTCGACGACATGTTGAAAGGTCGGAAATCTGGCCAGAGCGCTTTCAGGGGCCTGCGCAATCGCGGCCTGTGGACCTGACCCGGATGGGCTGGCACCCGTTGTCATGCTGGCGCTGCGTTGGGCCACCGCCTCTGCGCCCGATGAGGTTGCAGAGATTGCACCACTACCGCCGCCACCGCCGGTCGGTGCCGGGGATTGTGGCGGCGTGGCGTCTTTCAGCTTTGCCACCAGATCACCCGGTGTCGGCAGTTCGGCAACATGCGTCATGCGGATCACGGCCATCTCGGCAGCCATCATCGCGTTTGGCGCATTCGCGACTTCTTCCAGCGCTTTGAGGTTCATCTGCCACATGCGCGCGAGCACAGGCATTTGCAGCCGATCGGCCATGCCGATGCCGCGTGTGCGTTCGTCCGGGCTGACCGTGGGGTCATCTGCGGCTTCGGGCGTGATCCGGATCACGCTGATCCAATGGGTGATTTCAGCAAGGTCGCGCAACACCGCCAGCGGATCGGCCCCGTCGGCATATTGGGCGGACAGCTCAGTCAAAGCCCCGGCCGCATCCCCGGCCATGATCATATCAAAGAGGTCCATGACCCGACCACGATCTGCAAGGCCAAGCATCGCGCGAACCTGATCGGCGGTCGTCTCCCCAGCGCCGTGGCTGATCGCCTGATCCAGAAGCGATTGCGCATCGCGCGCCGACCCTTCGGCAGCACGTGTGATCAAGGCGAGCGCGTCGTCGCTGATTTCGGCGCCTTCGGCGGTAGCGATCCGGCGCAGCATCGCAATCATGACTTCCGGCTCAATCCGGCGCAGATCAAAGCGTTGGCACCGCGACAGGACGGTCACCGGAACTTTGCGAATTTCTGTCGTTGCAAAGATGAACTTTACATGGGCGGGCGGTTCCTCGAGCGTTTTCAGCAGTGCGTTGAACGCGCTTGTCGACAGCATGTGAACTTCGTCGATGATGTAAATCTTGTAGCGGGCCGACGCGGCGCGATACGCGACGCTGTCGATGATCTCGCGAATGTCACCCACGCCTGTACGGCTTGCCGCGTCCATTTCCATAACATCAACATGACGCCCTGCAGCAATGGCCTGACAGGGTTCGCATTGCCCGCAAGGCTCGATCGTCGGGCCGCCGTTGCCATCCGCACCGACGCAATTCATCCCCTTGGCAATGATCCGCGCTGTCGTGGTTTTCCCGGTGCCGCGTATGCCGGTCATGATGAAGGCCTGCGCAATCCGGTCCGCTTCAAACGCGTTTTTCAGCGTGCGCACCATCGCGTCCTGACCGACCAGATCGGCGAACGTCTCGGGCCGGTATTTTCGGGCCAGAACCTGATAGCCGCTGTCGGGTTGTTCGCTCATGTAACTCTGCCGGATTCGGGACTGGTTGAGGTTAGGCGAGCGATGGACGAACGTCCACTGGTTCGACCTCAGAAACCTGGTTCGCCCTGCAATAACTGCACCAGTATTCGCGCCGATCTTGCGCACAAACCCACAAAGAGCTACTGATGCCTTGCCGCTTAGGGGCGGCGCCCAGATCCGCGGATAGCTGTCATCGGCACCCCTTCATATGAAGCGATATCGACATTTGTTGGTGTTTCTCACGCCCCCTTAGCGGATCGGTGGGCCAAATGATGAGGAGCTCCGATGCCCAAATCCATCGAACAACTGCGCCGTGATGCCAAGGCTTTGCGCCGCGCCTACGAGGCCCTTGATCCTGGCGCGATGGCCCGGGTCAAAAACTATCCGCCCCGTAAATCAGATGCCGAATTGCGACACGCCGACTTCTTGCACGTCGTGGCGATCGAGAACGGCTTTCCCAGCTGGCCAAAGCTGGTTTGGGCGGCCGAGACGATCGGGCTTGATCGCGCCGCGAAACAGCAGCGGCTCAAGGCGGCCATTTATCACGGTCAAAACTGGGTAATTGAGCGCCTTCTAGCGGCGACGCCTGATCTTGCAGCGGGCCAGTTTGATCTGGAGGTCGCGCTATTTGACCACGCGGCTGTCAAAGTCGCGCTCGAGGAAGATCCGTCACTTGCTACGCGCGAATTTGGCGTGCGACGACCAATCGTCATTCTTGCCTACTCCAAATACCTCAAAATGCGCCCCGACCTCGAAGGTGACATGCTCGCCATTGCCGAGTTGCTGATCGAAAATGGTGCGGATGTGAACGACAGTTTCCCCCACATGGTCGGCAGCGATCACCGCCTTCCCGTGCTTTACGGCGCGATTGGACATGCGGATAACATGGCGCTGGGCCGGTGGCTTTTGGCGCATGGGGCGGACCCGAACGACAACGAGTCGCTTTATCATTCGACCGAGCTTGGCCATCACGAAGGCCTTAAGATGTTGCTTGCCCATGACGCCGATCCCAAGGGCACCAACGCCTTGCTGCGCGCTATGGACTTCCATGATGTAAAAGCCGTTCGCCTATTACTTGAGGCGGGCGCGCTTGCCGATGAATTCAACGGCGCGCATGTGGGCGGGGAGCGGCCTTGGGTCGTCCCGGCCATGCACCAGGCCGCGCGTCGGATGTGTTCGCGCGACATGATCAACGTGTTGCTCGAGGCTGGTGCGGATGCGACGCGCACGTTCGAAGGGGTCACGCCTTATGCCTATGCGCGCATTTTCGGCAATCGCGAGCTGGCCGATATCCTGACCGAACGTGGCTTTTCTGAACCGCTTGATCCGGTCGCGACGCTTTTGGCAAAGATTGCCGATGATGAAGACACCGGAGGTGCGTTCATTGACCCCGACCAACTGCCCGAAGCGGCCCGCAACATCGTGCGCATGATCCTGCACCTTCCGGGCAAACTTCCTCACGTCAAACGGCTCGTCTCAGCGGGCGCGGAATACGACCGCCCCGACAGCGAAGGGCTGACCCCCGTGCAACTGGCCGGTTGGGAAGGGCTCCCCGAGGTCTTGGCATATTTTCTGTCGCTGAAGCCGGATCTGGGGCATGTTAACGGCTACGGAGGCACGCTATTGACCACGATTATCCATGGCTCTGAAAACAACCCGGACCGGGCGTCGCGCGATTACGTCGGCTGTCTGGAACTTGCGTTGAAAGAAGGCGTCGCCATTCCCAAGCAAGCTCTGGCCTTTGCCGGTGATCCGCTGGTGGCGGCCTTTCTCGCAGACTGGGCCGAGGCGCATCCGGGGCAAGTCGTCGAGGGTAGCGTTGGCTGAATTGCGCGTCAGTGAATTGCCACTTGGCAATGGATGGCTCGGGATCTCGCCGATCCCGGGGCGTTCCTCGTCTTACGAGGTCGACCTCGCGCGGCTCGTTGCCTGGGGTCCGTCGCTCGTGCTGACAATGGTGACCACGCCCGAATTGGTGCGCGTGGGCGCTGAAGGATTGCAACACGATCTTGAGGCGCTCGATATCAAATGGCGTCACCTGCCCGTTGGGGATTTCGGTGCGCCCGAACCGATCACAGAAGACCTTTGGGCGAAGACATCGCCCGAAGCCCACGCCATCCTGAAGGCCGGAGGGCGCGTTCTGGCGCATTGCTTTGGCGGTTGCGGACGTTCGGGCATGGCCTTGCTGCGCCTGATGGTGGAGGCAGGCGAAGACGCCGACCCGGCTCTTGAACGTCTGCGGGATGCGCGTGCCTGCGCGGTGGAAACCGAAGGCCAGCGCGCCTGGGCAGCAGCGCCGATGTTTGAACGGCTGGGGTGGCAGCAATGAACGATCAAGGCGACGGGCCACGTCTTTGGGTCACGATCCTGTTCGCCGCTTGGGTCATGTCCTTTGGATATGCCTTCGTGTCCTTCGCTTCGCTGGAACCAACGGGCGACAGCTTCACGCGCGGAATGAACCGCGTGACGTCCTATCTCGGCTGGCAAGGCGTGGCCGGAATGGTAGCGCTCGTCCTGTTTGGCGTCGGACGAAGCTGGCCCAAAGGCCATGCGATCCGACGCATGACAGCAGTGCCGATCTGTCTGGCACTGCTGCATATTCTCGCCATCGTCGGGATCATCATCTGGGCAAGTTACACCAGCTAGCCGCCCCGGTCCTGGCGCTTCTTGGCCATCACGCCTTTCACCATTTTCCCAAACCCTTTGTTGCGCGCCCGCGCTTGGGCCAGCGTTTCGCTGTTGCGGCGCTCTTCGGCTTTGAGTTTCTGCCATCGCTTCATCCGCGCGTTGTCAATCGCGCCCGAAGCCAGTGCCGCCTGCACGGCGCACCCGGGTTCTGTGTCATGGGCGCAATCGCTGAACCGGCAACTGAGCGTCAGATCCTCGATATCGGCAAACACAGTCGCGACCCCGTCGGACGCATCCGCCAGACGCAACGCGCGCATGCCCGGCGTGTCTATCAGCCAGCCCCCGGCGGTTGTGCGCACCAAAGCGCGCGATGTCGTTGTGTGCCGCCCTTTGTCGTCGTTTCGATTGCCTTGGGTGGCAACCTCTTCCCCGGTAAGCGCATTTCGGATTGTGGTCTTGCCGACACCCGAAGACCCGACAAGCGCAAGCGTATCTCCCGCACGACACCACGGATGCAGCCGTTTGATCTCAAGCGGGTCCGTCGCGTCGATGGCAATCGCGCTCAAAAGTGGCGACAGCCGCTCGGCCTGTTTGACGTAATCGTCGGGGTCCTCCGCGCGATCAGCTTTGGTGAGGATCACAAGCGGCAGGCAGTCGGCATCAGCCGCCAGCACCAGATACCGTTCGATCCGGCTCAAATTGAAATCGCTGTTGCACGAACTGACAATGCCCAGTGTCGTGACATTGGCCGCGATCAATTGCTCGCGCGCATCGGTGCCCGGCGCGCGCCGTTTCAGCAGGCTTTGGCGGTCGAACACCGTTGTAATCTGCCCGTCGATGGCCTGCACCCAATCGCCAACGGCAAGCGTTCCGGTGCTATCACTGTGGCGCAACAAAATGGTCTCGTCTGGAGAGATCGCCGAGACAGAATCACGGTGAACTTCGGTGACCCGAAAGGGTCGCGTATCGTCTGCATTCGACTGCCGCGCAAAATGCGCGTTCCAGCCGAACTCAGCATAGGTTGGATTGGTCATATCTTAAAAACCCTGAACATAATCGAGTTGTCCGCGCAGCGCGTGCGCGGGCTTAATGCTCGGGCCGGGACTGGCGATCAGCGCAGGCGGGCCCGGAGGTATGTCACAATTGCCATGAAGCCTCCGTCTCGTTTGTTCAGTTGTAACGTGTCGGGTCGCCCGAGACGTTTGGGTGAGAGGCTGGACATCGACCCAAGCGGGGCTCGTTGCGGCTGCTTCCTTCCGGACCTGACCGGGTTGGCGAGGCGCCTGCCCGCGCCAACCTCTCAACCCTTCATGTAGGCCTGTCGGCCCAGATTCGCAAGACTGGCCTCTTCTCGCTGGTATTTGGCGTGCTTTGCGATAGGATTGGCGCATTCTGCGAGTGTTGCGGCGCGAATTGTCAATTACCTCTTGGCCATCGCAGAACATAGGAGACCGGCTCATGGCCAGAAAATACCAAACCGCACTCGTTACAGGCGCTTCGTCTGGCATGGGCAAAGCCTTTGCTGAACAGCTTTTGAAAGAGGGTATGACCGTCTACGCCGCCGCACGTTCGGTCGACAAAATGAACGAACTGAAAGACGCCGGCGCGATCATTCTAAAGATGGACATCACAAAAGACGCCGACATCGTCGCCGCCGTCGAGCAAATCAATGCCGGGCACGGTGGCATCGACGTATTGATTAACAACGCAGGCTTTGGCCAATATGGCTCCGTCGAAGATACGCCTGTCGAAAAGGCGCGCTATCAGTTCGAAGTGAACCTCTTTGGGCTGGCCCGCGTCACCCAGCTTTTGCTGCCTGCCATGCGCACCCAAAAGAAGGGCCTGATCATCAACATCTCGTCCATGGGTGGGCGCATGTATACGCCGCTGGGTGCCTGGTATCACGCCACAAAACACGCGCTCGAAGGCTGGTCGGATTGTCTTCGCATCGAACTCGAACCCCACGGCGTCGATGTGGTCGTCATCGAACCGGGTATCATTCAAACCAGTTTTGCCGATGCTGTCGAAAACAGCTTTGTCGTCGCCGAAAATTCTGTCTATCAGGGCCTGGTCGATACGATCCGTCGCGTGACAAAGTCCACTTACGAACGCGGTCGCTCCTCACCACCAAGCGTTATCGTCGATCTGGTGATGAAAGCCGTGAACGCCGAAAAACCGAAAACCCGATATCGCGGCGGTGCGATTGGACCTATGCTCATGACGCTGCGCAAATACCTTCCGGACCGCTGGTTCGACCGATTGATAATGAGTCAGATGAAATGACAAGACAGTTCGCCGTTGATACCGGATGGGCCAAGCTCATGGCCGCGCTGGGCTTGCGCGTCGGGGACGTCCTGCGCGCGGCAGACCTGCCCGAAGACCTGTTCACACGCCGTCGGGCAGCGTTGGACAATGACGAATTCATCCGTTTGTGGCAGGCCTTTGAAGAAGCGCTCGGCGCAGAAGGACCGGGCCTGATAGTCGGCTCTGCCGTCACCCCCGACGTCTTCAGCCCGCCGGTTTTCGCGGCCTTTTGCAGCCCAGATCTCGTTACCGCGACGCAACGCCTGTCGCAGTACAAACCTCTGATCGGCCCTTTCATCTTTGAGGTCCACGATATGACCGGCGGTCTTGAACTCACTTTCGCCGCTGAAGATGACATCACGCTTCCGAATGAATTCGTCGCGGCAGAACTCGTGTTTCAGGTGCATCTCGCGCGCCTGGCCACGCGCCATGATATCAACCCGATCGCGGTCGAGATGATCGAACCGTCGACGGCCCCGGCCTACACCCAATTCTTCGGTCACAATATCCGGCAGGGACCGTTCAATCGGGTCGTTTTTTCACCCCGGGATGCGCGCCGTCCGTTCGTGTCCGCCAATGCCGCATTGTTCGAGGCGTTCGAACCGGAACTGCGCACGCGCCTTGATGAACTTGCGCGCGAGGCGTCGGTCGCCGACCGCGTTCGCGCAACCCTGATGGAAGCCTTGCCAAGCGGGCAGGGCGACACAGCCAATGTTGCCAAGCGGTTGGGGATGAGCACGCGCAGCCTTCAACGCAAACTCGGGGCCGAAGGCACCAGTTTTCAGACCGAACTCCAAAACCTGCGCACGCGACTGGCCAAATCCTATCTTTCACGACCCGACCATTCGAGCGCCGAGATCGCCTATCTTCTGGGGTATGAAGACCCCAACAGCTTCATCCGCGCTTTCCACACCTGGACCGGCACAACACCCGAAGCGATGCGCCGCGCGTCCTAGATCTTTTTTGTGGGCTTGGGTTTCAGCGTTTTTGCATGCGCGACGCAGGCGGCAAACAGCTTTGACAACGCATCCGCGTCGCGGATCACCTCATCTGGAACGCCGACATATCCGCGCATCACGCTCCCATACTGGCGCACTTCGGCGTTCCCGTACCGGCCTTCAAACTCCGCGTAATCGTCCTTCGACAACCGAAACGCCAGCGTGCCGTCCGGGGCAAGAAAGCTGAACATGTTGCCGTTCATCGACGTGTAAGACGTCGCTTTGCCCTTGATGGCGAGGTCGTCAAACCCCGCCACCAAATCGGTGTAAGCCGCGAGCTTTTTCGCGCGCGTCAATGCGCTCAAAGCTTCAGGCGGAACAACGCAAACCCATCCGCGCCATCACCGGCCGGTGCCACATCCAGCCCTTTAAGGTCATCGACATAATCGGCGGCCTTTGGTCCTGTTTCGAACAAGACGGACGTGTCCTCAAGCGGCGCGAACTTCCAGTTGGCATCCGCCGATGGCTCGATCGTTCCTTGTTCGACGATATAGCGGACGATCACATCGCGGTTTGTGTCTGGTGCTTCGAAAATCACCGTTGACCCATCCGCGCCGGGGAACGAACCACCGCCGCTCGCGCGATAATTGTTCGTGGCAACCACGAACTCCATATCGTCGGTCACCGGTTGCCCGTTGTAGGCTAGGTTCTTGATCCGGCTCGCATCCGGGTTGAGGCTTTCGCCCTTGGGGCCAAACTTCGATGGCTGGCTAAGATCAATCTCGTATGTCACGCCGTCCATGACGTCGAAATTATAGGACGGGAACGAAGGGTTCAAAAGCACGGTATCGTCCGATCCGGGCGTGACCTGATTGAACATGCCAGCCGAGCGCTCCAGCCAGTCGCGAACGTCCTTACCGCTGATGCGCACGGCGCGCACCGTGTTTGGATATAGGTAAAGATCGGCCACGTTTTTGATCGCCACGTCGCCTGCGGGAACGTCCGTGTAATACTCCGGTCCACCGCGGCCACCGGCCTTGAACGGTGCGGCAGCCGAGAGAATGGGAAGCCCCTCGTGCTCGGTCCCCTTCATCATCTCTTCGATGTACCACTTCTGCGCAATCGACACGATCTGCACCGATGGATCATCGGCCACAAGCGCGAAATACGAGTGCAACGGCGCGGCCGTCTTGCCCACGGCAGTGCGGACATATTGCAGCGTTGCCTCGTGATCGGCAGCGGTTGCGTCCAGCACGTCTTGCTGGCTTTCCACCAATGCCGACACCGAACGGTCTTCGTTGCGCTTGGAGATGGGCCGCGTTTCAACCGCCGTATTCACCACGCGCCACGCCCCGCCTTCGCGCTCCAGCATCAGATCAATAACACCCAAATGGCTGCCCCAGAACCCGCCCATCGTGGCCGGTTTGCCGTGGATCAGCCCGTTCTCTGCATCAACGGCGGCATAATCGGCATAAGTCGCGGACGGGAACACAAGGTGGCTGTGCCCGGTGACCAACGCGTCAATCCCATCGACCGCCGCCAGAGGCACCGAGGCGTTTTCCATCAAATCGCTCGCATCTGCCGACCCGATGCCAGAATGGCTGAGCGCGAGGATGATATCCGCACCCTCTTCACGCATCTGCGGCACATAGGCTTTGGCCGTCTCGATGATATCGCGCGCGCTGACGTTGCCCTCAAGGTGCTTGCGGTCCCAGTTCATGATCTGCGGCGGCACGAACCCAATCAGACCGACCTTGATCGCGTGCTCTTCTCCGGCACCATCTTTCAGCATCCGGTCAAGAATAACGTAAGGCTTGATTAGCGTATCATCCTTGGTCGGATCCGATCCCTGACCCTTCACGACGTTCGCCGAAACGATCGGGAAATTGGCACCCGCCAGCGATTTCATCAGGAAATCCAACCCATAGTTGAATTCGTGGTTGCCCAAAGTAGAGGCATCAAACCCAACCGTGTTCATCGCAGTAATCACCGGATGGGTGTCACCTTCCTTCATGCCGCGCTCATAGGCGATGTAATCACCCATCGGGTTGCCTTGCAGAAAATCGCCATTGTCGACCAGAAGCGAATTCGTCGCCTCGGCGCGGATGTCGGCGATATGGGCGGCGGTGCGCGCCAGACCAACAGTGTCGCGCGGCTTGTCTGCGTAATAATCATAGGGCCAGACATGCACGTGCAGATCGGTCGTCTCCATAATGCGCAAATGCGCCTGCCCGGCGGCGGCGCGCGCGGAAAACGGATGGATGGCAAGCAATGACGCACCTGCTGTGGTGGCAAGAAATGAACGGCGGCTCATGGCCGAGGCGTTGGAAAACGGCATAAGGGGCTCCCTGAAAATTGTCTGGTTATGTATCGATCCGACCATGAAATCCGCGCGACGCCAATCCTAAATAATTGCGACATTTCCAGAGCGTTCCGCCAATTCGCGCAACCCGCTGAAATTAGCGGATGTTCGGGGTTGTTGTTGCCGGGTGGTCCGTGGCACTTCTGTAATGGAGCAGGGGATGTTCGCGCATGAAGTACGCAGAATCAGTGACATTTGGCAGCAGCGGGTTGGATCGCGCGGCGCATCTGCGTGGCGACGAGGCGGCGCTGAAGAAGTTGCTGAAAACGGACGGAACCGGCGTTCTTGCGATCTGGCGTGGCAAGCCACTTCTCGATGCAGCGACGCGCGCGCCTGTTTGGCTCCAGCCGCTCCACTCGATCTTTGCAGATGCCGACGAAGCGCCCGTTTTTCTTGGTCTTGACGATGGGACTGCGCGGTTTGCCCAAGACATCTCTGGCTGGGATCCCGACGCTCTGCCTGATTCCCACGGCGCGTTTGTGGATACTTCCGAACAACCTCACCCGGACCTTCCAACCGATCAGGTGTTTTGCGAACTGCGGGCAAATATGGCCCAGCTCACACCCCGTGATGCCGAACTAATCGCGACGGCAAAGGCCGTGTTGTCGTGGCACGAAACCCATGGGTTCTGTGCCCGCTGCGGTGCGAAATCCGACATTGCCCAAGCCGGGTGGCAACGCGATTGCCCGGCATGCAATGCCCATCACTTTCCCCGCACGGATCCCGTCGTGATCATGTTGATAACCAGCGGCAATTCCACGCTGTTGGGGCGTTCACCGGGGTGGCCAGAGGGCATGTATTCCTGCCTCGCGGGCTTTGTTGAACCGGGCGAAACCATCGAAGGCGCGGTCAGACGCGAAACCTTTGAAGAAACCGGCGTCCCCGTCGGGCCGGTCGCCTATCTCACGTCCCAACCCTGGCCGTTCCCGTCCTCTTTGATGTTCGGCTGCCATGGCGAAGCGTTGGACAAAAAGATCACAATAGATCCGGCGGAAATCGAATCCGCCCTATGGGTGACCCGCGAAGACCTGCTTGATGCCTTTGCCGGCAACAACCCCGAGATCAAACCCGCGCGCAAAGGTTCTGTTGCGCGGTTTTTGTTGGAGAACTGGCTTGCCGACACTCTGGACTAACGAAATGATCGCTCCATGAAGTTTTCCACCCGCGAAGATATCGACGCGCCGATCGCTTGGGTTTTCGAGGCCGTGACCGATTTCGACGGGTTCGAGCGCCAGATGCTTCGCCGGGGTATCGAAGTCGCCCATGATGATGCGTGTCCGCCACCCGAACCGGGCGCGCGTTGGAAAGCCAAGCTCACGTGGCGCGACCGCCCGATGGAAATCGACGCGGAACTGGTCAGCGTTGACGAAGGCACGGGCTATGCCATCGAAAGCACCGCAAACGGCATCGATTGTATGACCGTTATTGATCTTGTCGCGTTGTCAAAAACGCGCACGCGCCTGTTTGTTTCGATGGATCTACGCCCGACAACACTGTCGTCGCGTCTGCTCATTCAATCGCTGAAACTGACCAAAGGCTCGCTCACGCGCCGCTTCAAAGCGCGGGTCGCGGAATTTGCTCAAGGCATTCCAACAGACACCTAATACCCAAGCTTGGCGTGCACCTCGTCCAGATCGATTTCCCCCGTTGGCATCTTGTTGGCCGGGTTCTCGAAATCATATCTGAACAGAACGAAATCGCGTTTGTAGATCTCGTAAACCAGATGCTTTGACAGATCGTCGAAAAAGTCCTCGATGGGATGCGCCCGTGTCGGCCCATGCCCCTCGCTCTCATTGAAGCGCGGAATGTTGTTCAGATCGACGGCATGGGATTGCTCGGTCTGATCCAGCACGCTTTGCATGCCGTCGTTGAACGTCTCGGTCCAGAAAATCCGGTCGTACCGCCCGCCATTGACGATGAAAGTTGAGATATGGCCAGACTGCGCCGACCAGTGAATGTCGGGGTCCATCGGCTTGCGAAAACGGATCGTGTCGCGCGCAAACAAAAGGAAGCGTCGGAAATTCGCGATCTGATCAAAATCGTCTTCAACAGTGATGCCGTATTTCTGGGCCAGTTGTGGCACAAGGTTCCCACGATACCGCTGACCATTCCGCTGAATGCCCGCGATCTTGTCAAAGAACGACGACAGGATCCGCGAATAAGGATTGCGCACGCAAGTGAAGGCAAAACTCTTGTGTTCCGTCACATTGGCTTCGATCTTCGCTTGTGACCCGTCTAAAGCCCACTTGTGCAATCCGCTCTTGGCGTCATGGATATCGCCGTCGAAAAATTCGCCGTGATCGGAATAATACATGATCTGGCCAATGGTCGAGCAGGCGCATTTCGGCACTACACGATAGACCATGCTTTCGCTTTCAGTCATCCAGGTGCCCGGAAACCCCATTTGAAATCTTACCTCACAACCATGGGCAGTAATTGCCCTGATCTTTAGTGAATCAAAATTACGAGGGTTCTTCAATCCTTCGACTTGCGCTATGACTGATTTGGGGCAGAGCAGACAGGGACGGCGAGGGTTGGCGCAGATCGCGTATATCCTTTTGTGCCACAAAGATCCGGTGGCCATCATTGAACAGGCCGAGCGCCTGACCGCGACTGGTGACAAAGTCGCGATCCATTTTGATGCGCGCGCGCCGCTTGCGGCTTATCAGCAGCTTCAGACCGCGCTTCAATCCAACCCAAACGTCGCCTTCGCAACAAAACGGCACAAATGCGGCTGGGGCGAATGGAGCCTTGTCGCGGCCTCGCTCAGCGCCGTGCGGACCGCCATCGACCAATTCCCGCGCGCGACGCATTTTTACATGCTGTCGGGTGATTGCATGCCGATCAAAACGGCCGAATATGTGCACGGCTATCTTGACGACCACGATGTCGATTTCGTGGAAAGCTTCGACTTCTTTCAAAGCGACTGGATCAAAACCGGCTTCAAGGAAGAGCGGCTGGTGTTTCGCCACTGGTTCAACGAACGCACTCAGCCAAAACGCTTTTATGCCGCGTTCAACCTTCAGAAGCGATTGAAAATTCAACGAAAAATCCCGCGCGATATCGAAATGATGATCGGATCGCAATGGTGGTGCCTGCGCCGTCGCACCATCGAAGCCATTCTGGAATTCATCGTTGAACGCCCCGATGTGCTGAGGTTCTTCAAAACCACATGGATCCCGGACGAGACGTTCTTTCAGACCCTTGTACGCCACCTTGTCCCGGACACCGAAATCGATTGTCGCACGCTCACATTCCTGATGTTCTCGGACTACGGCATGCCGGTGACGTTCTATAACGACCATTGCGATTTGCTCTTGGGGCAGGACTTTCTCTTCGCCCGCAAGATCAGCGCAGAGGCCAACGAGCTGAAAAAGCGCCTTGGTGCGCTCTATGCGGAAACGGGTCTTGAATTTGACGTCTCTGACGAAGGCCGCCGGCTCTATAAATTCCTCACCGGACAGGGTCGGATCGGTGAGAGGTTTTCGCCAAGGTTCTGGGAAAAAGACGCAACCATCGGGCGGGAACGCTCCTTGATGATCGTCACGTGCAAGAAATGGCACGTTGCAAAAAGGTTGCTGGATCGCGTCGGCTCGGTGTCGAATTTGCCCGCGATTGAATATCTCTTCGACGAAGAAGCCACGCCTTTGCCGGATCTGGGCGGCATTCAGGCGACGCTGGAAAAGCGCACGCGCCACCGTCGCGCGCTCATGCGGATGCTCTTTGACTATTATGAAACAGACCGTCTGATGATCTGTCTCGATCCTTCCAATCTGGAACTATTCCGCGACTTTTACGCCGACCGCAGTGAAACCCGCCTGCTGGAAATCGAATGCCTCTATGGCGACACTTACCTCGAAGGGCACGCGCGTCGGGTCGGGCTGGCCAGCGACACCACGCCCAAGGATGCGTTCCGTACGCTTTTGCCGACGATCCGCAACGGGGTCGCGCATGAAAGCGAGCTTATCCGCGATCAGAACTTCCCCGAATTCCACCGCATCCGCGAAAAGGCAACTGCGGAAGAAAACGCCGGACCCTTGTCGAAATTCCTTGGCATTGATCGCGACAAGGCGCTTGATATCGCGAAAACAGATTATCTCTTTGTGGACTGAAGGTGCCCATGTCTTACACATATGACGACAAGAACATTTTCGCGATGATCCTGCGCGGCGACATTCCAAATACGACCGTGAAGGAAACCGAGCACACGCTTGCCTTTCGCGACATCAACCCTCAGGCGCCTGTCCATATCCTTCTGATTCCCAAAGGAAAATATGTCACCGCGGATGATTTTGCGGCCAATGCCAGTGCCGAGGAAATCGTTGATTTCTGGCGTTGCTATGGGGAAATAGCCGCCGAAGAAGGCCTCGCGGCGGATGGCCCCGGCCATCGGATCATCTCAAACGCCGGCGAACACGGGCTTCAGGAAGTGCCGCATTTCCACGTGCATATTCTTGGCGGTCAGGGGCTTGGCCCGATCCTTACGCCGCGCGGCTAAAACACCGCGTGATCGCCCAAATCGACGCTTTCCTCGCCTGAAATGACCCGCGCGTAGTGATCGAACAAACCGTCCTCCCCGAACTCAGGCGTGGCATCCGCGTCATAGCGTTGGGTGCGCGGATCGAAAACCAACATGCTTTCGGTCGCGTAATACCGCCCGATCTTGGCAAGCTCCGCCTTCTCGGCCATCCCGGCGTTCACCCGCCCCAGCACTGATAACACCCCGATTACTGCGTCCAACAGGCTCAGCGGGACATGCCGCGTCTTTGGGGGGTGCCCTGTTAAACGAAATAGCTCACCTGCCATATCACGTGGCGTCAGCGCGGGCCCGGGCCCACCAATGGGCAAAACCGCGTTCCACCGATCTTCGGCCTCGATACATCCCACGATAAATGTGCCCAAATCCCGGTCGCTGATCGGCTTGCACGCCGTAAGCGCGCCATTGCCAAACATCAAATACGGTTTGCCATCGCGAACCCGCGCGATCTGCCCCGAAAGCGATTTGAAAAAAGCGGTCGGGCGCACAATGGAATAGCGAAGACCCGACTCAATCAACGCCTTCTCAATCGCCAGCTTGGCCCTTTGAAATTCCAAGAGTGGCTTTTGAACACAAATTGCCGACAACAGGATGAAATGACCGACACCCAAAGCGCGCGCTGCGTCAAGTGCCGTTTTGTTGGCCTCGAAATCAACCGCCCATGCGTTTTTTGGCGCACCGGTGCGCGACGCAAGGCACGACACCAGCACATCGAACGTCTCGCCCGGATCAAGCGTTCCGATATCGCCCGCGCGGATCTCAATGCGTCCCGGCAGCTGCTCCGTCTTCGCGCCTTTGCGCACAAGGGCCACCACGCTGTGCCCGGCATTGACCAACGCTTTTGCGGTTGCCGTCCCGGCCGTTCCCGTCGCCCCAAGAAGCAGAACCCGGGCCACAGGTTAAAGCGCCTTTTCAAACGCGATGAGAATTGTGTCGAGCGGCTCTGGCGGCACATAGCTCAAGGGCACCTGCTCGTATCCCATCGACTTGTAAAGCGTGATCGCCTCGATCAAAGGCGCCCCGGTTTCCAGCCGGACGCTGCGCAATCCAGCGGATTTGCACGCCGCTTCCAGCGTCGCACACAACCGCCGCCCAAGCCCATGTCCACGCGCCTCCGGGGCCACGAACACCCGGTGAAGTTCACCCATTCCCGGTTCTGGCGTCGTGCGCATCCCACAGCCGACGACCGATCCATCCAGTGTCGCAACCAAAATCTCACCGCCCGGGCCGCGATGGATATCCGGCAATCGCGCAAGCAAGTCTTCGTAAGCATCCAGCGGATAATAGACCTCGACGGCTTGCGCCTTCTCAGCGGCGCGTTCCAGCAAAAGCGCGCGATAGGCCCGGCACAGGGCATGAACATCTGCCATGTCTTCGGCCGTTGCCGCTCGAATGTCTGTTGGCCCCATTTCCCTCAAATTCCGCGCAAGCCATTTCATCTTGGCAAACTCTGGCCTATTGCCGCTGACAGCGCCATCGTTAAGATAGCGCCGAACCTCAAAACCAAGAGTCGCCGCGCCATGTCAGACA
>CALLWO010000213.1 GCA_938016355.1 uncultured Boseongicola sp.
AGGCCCAACAATTTGTTGCGCCGTGCTTCTGCTTTGAACTGCATTTCGGCGTCGTGGGCGAATTTGTTTTCGAAAGCGGTTTCGCGTTCGTCGAATGTCGGCATGTGGGCCACTCCTTGGGTCCATGGGTTGGTCTTTGTCAGAGATATGCCCCTCTTGCGACATCTCTTCAAGAGCGTCGTCTTGCCGCGATTGTGCGCATGCCCTATAGCCACGCCAAGATGCCTACGATTCAGCAGGTGTCGCTTCATTTTGGGATATGCATATGGCACGGCGCAAAAAGGTTTACGAAGGCAAAGCCAAAATCCTTTACGAAGGCCCGGAGCCGGGCACGTTGGTGCAATATTTTAAAGACGATGCGACTGCATTTAATGCGCAGAAGAAAGACGTCATCGAAGGCAAAGGTGTGTTGAACAACCGCCTCAGCGAATTCTTCATGACCGGATTGGCGCAAATTGGCGTGCCGACCCATTTTCTGAAGCGCCTTAACATGCGCGAGCAGCTGATCCGTTCGGTCGAGATCATTCCGTTGGAAATCATTGTTCGCAACATTGCGGCGGGCACGTTGAGCACACGGCTCGGCCTGGAAGAGGGCACGGCCTTGCCGCGTCCGATTGTTGAGTTTTGTCTGAAAGATGACAGTCTGGGCGATCCACTGGTTGCAGAAGAGCACATCATCGCGTTCGGATGGGCGAGCCAGCAGGATTTGGATGACATGGTCGCGCTTGCATTGCGCGTCAACGACTTCATGTCGGGCTGCATGATGGCTGTCGGTATCAAGCTTGTTGATTTCAAAATCGAAGTCGGTCGAGTCTGGGAGGGCGATTATCAGCGCTTGATCCTTGCCGATGAAATCAGCCCGGATTCGTGCCGATTGTGGGATGTTGAAACCGGTCAGAAGCTCGACAAGGATGTCTTCCGGCGGGATCTTGGCAATCTGGCTGATGCGTATACAGAAGTCGCGCGCCGTTTGGGGGTTTTGCCTTCGAACGTGACGCATGCGACGAAACCAACACTGATCAACTGAGGGCAAAGATGAAAGCGCGTGTTCATATCATGTTGAAAAACGGCGTTCTTGATCCGCAGGGCGAGGCTGTACGCCATGCGCTTGGGACGATGGGTTTCGATGGTGTCGATGGTGTTCGGCAGGGCAAAGTGATCGAACTTGAACTTGCCGAGACGGATGCGTCGAAGGCTGAGGCCGAAGTGACCAAGATGTGCGAAGCCCTTTTGGCGAACACCGTGATTGAGCGCTACGAGGTAGAGCTGATCTGATGCGGGCGGCCGTTCTACGAGCCTATAACGCGCCGTTGGCGATCGAAGAACTCGCGATGCCGGCTTGTCCAAGTGACGGCGTTATATTGAAAGTGCTGGCGTGTGGGGTTTGTCGATCTGATTGGCATGGCTGGGTCGGAGAGCATCCGCGGGTCAAACCGGGCCAGATCGGCGGCCATGAATATTGCGGCGAAGTTGTCGAAGCGGGTGCCTCGGCGACATACAAAGTCGGCGACAGGCTGATCGCGCCTTTTATTCTGGCGTGCGGAACGTGCCCCAACTGTCGCTCTGGGCAATCGAACACATGTGAAGATCAGCGTTTGCCGGGCTTTGTGGAGCCGGGCGCGTTTGCCGAATATGTGGCCGTGCCGCGCGATCATAATCTGGCGCGGTTGCCTGAGGATATGTCGCCCGCACTTGCTGCCGCATTGGGGTGTCGCGTGACGACGGCTTGGCACGCGCTGACAGGGCGTGCTGATTTGAAAGCGGGTGAGTGGCTGGCGGTTCACGGAACCGGTGGGATTGGCTTGGCGACGTTGCTGTTGGGACGCGCGCTTGGAGCGCGTGTGATAGTGACAGATATCGTCCCGGAAAAACTAGAGCATGCAAAAAGCTTGGGGGCGGAATTTGCGCTCGATGCGTCCGACGGGTCGGTTGCTGCGCAAATTCGCGACCTGACCGATGGTGGCGCGCATGTCTCCGTCGAGGCCCTTGGGTTTCCCGCGACAGTGTCGTCTTCAATCGCTTGCTTATGTCCGCTTGGGCGCCACGTTCAGGTCGGCATGCCCGTCGGGCACCATGCTGTGCAGCAGGTTGATCTGAACGCGGTCTACATGGGCAATCTTGCGCTTTATGGGACCCGTGGGATGCCGTCTTGGAGGTACCCGTCGTTGCTATCCATGGTCACATCCGGTGCGGTCGATTTGTCCCCGATTGTGGCGCGCGAAGTGGCGCTTTCGGATGCCAGCGCGGAGCTTGCTGCGTTTAACGGGCCGACACCTCCCGGTGTGGCCGTCATCACTGATTTCATGAACTGAGGGATTGTCCTGTGAAAGCTGCTGTCATCGTATTTCCTGGATCGAACTGTGATCGCGATCTGGCCGTTGCGTATCGCAACGCTGGATTTTCCGTCGAAATGGTTTGGCACAAAGACACCGCCCTGCCGTCAGGTGTTGATGTGGTCGGGATTCCGGGTGGGTTCTCGTTTGGAGATTACCTGCGCTGCGGCGCGATTGCAGCGCGTTCGCCGATTGTTGCATCTATCGCTGCACATGCGGAAAGAGGCGGCTACGTCCTTGGCGTCTGCAACGGATTTCAGGTTCTGGTTGAAACAGGCCTGTTGCCCGGGGCGCTCGTGCGAAATGCCGGTTTGAAGTTCATTTGCAAACCGGTTGCACTGAGTGTTGCGACCCGCCTCAGCGCGTTCACATCCGGATATGATACAGGGCAGACAGTGACGTTCCCGGTGGCCCATCACGATGGAAATTACACAGCCAAGCCTGAAACGTTGGACGCTCTGAACGGCGAGGATCGGGTGGCGTTTCGCTATGCAGAGGAACTGAATGGCTCGGTTGATCGCATTGCAGGCATTCTTTCAGAGAACCGCCGTGTCATGGGGCTGATGCCGCATCCAGAGCGCGCTGCGGACGCAGTACTTGGTGGTTCTGATGGTGCTGCAATGTTTCAGACTTTGGCCGAAGGATGCGTAACCGCTTGAGACAAGCCCCTTGGATGCCTAGACTCTAAGGCATGAGTATAAGCGGGTCTCGTCACGAAGCAGACGTCGTTCAATCGCCATGGGCGATCCGAGCGACAATGATCTTTGTAATATCGACGGCCGTGGCTGTTGTTTGGTTTACAAATCAACTGCTTACGCAACGTTTTACCGAAAGCACGCGGTCGCGGGCCGAGGTTCGACTCGCGCTTTACTCCGGGAATATCTTAAGCGAATTACAACGAAACCAGATTGTTCCGCAGTTGTTGGCGCGAGATCCGTCGCTTATCGGGGCGCTAAACTCTAAGGATTTTGCACAATCTTCCCAGCGTTTGATCTCGTATCGGGAAGAGATTGATGCGGCGGCCTTGCTGCTTCTTGATGATACCGGGCGCGCCGTGGCGGCTAGTGACCGCTCCCAACTCGGTGCGCAACATCGCAGCGAACCCTATTTTGTTGACGCTTTAAGGGCCAGCGAGACGGTTTTCTCCACTGATATTAATGACAATGGAACGCGCCTATTTGCGTATTCGCGCAAGATCGAAGTGAACGGACAACTCATTGGCGTCATTGTGGTTGAACTTGATTTGCAGCAATTTGAAATGGCCTGGGCCGGGTTTGCCGATGCGGTGATCGTGACCGACAGCGAAGGTCAGATATTGCTTTCAACCGAAAGCTCATGGCGTGGGCAGTTGGAAGAAGATGCGCTTGAACTCAGGTCGGCGCCCTCAGCGATCCAAAAGGCCATTCGTGCCACAGCCGATTGGTCGGCACCGCCGATTGACGCTTATGTGCGTGGCCAAGCCGTGATGCGGCAAGGCGCGCGGATCGGGTTTCAAGGGTGGCGGATGGCGAGTTTCACGACATATGCCGGGGTGCGTGAACGCGTGAATGCGTTTATCGCGCTCGAGATCATGGGATTCGCGATCATTTTAGCGGTCGGGTTCTATTTTATCAGCCGAAAGGCGACGTCACGAATGGCGCTTTTTGAGCGCGAGTCGGCAGAGCTTCGCCAACTTAACGCGGCGCTGCAGCGAGAAATTGCCGAACGGGAAAAGGTCGAACGCAACCTCGAAGTGGCGGAGCAAACCATTCAGCAAAGCTCGAAACTTGCCATTCTTGGAGAGATGTCCGCGGCAGTCAGTCATGAACTTAATCAACCGCTTGCTGCGATGAAAACCTATCTGGCCGGTGCAAAGCTCTTGCTTCAGCGGCGACGCCCCGACGAAGCGCTTTCTTCGTTTCAGCGGATTGATGATCTGATCGAGCGCATGGGCGCGATCACTCGGCAGTTGAAGTCTTATGCGCGCAAGGGCGGGGACGCGTTTGAACCAATAGATGTGAGGGATTCCGTCTCGGCGGCGCTGTCCATGATGGAACCGCAGCTGCGTCAGCGGAACATGGCAATCACCGCGTCATTGCCGCGTGAACCGGTTATTGTGGAAGCCGATCGCATTCGTCTTGAGCAGGTTGTGATCAATCTTTTGCGTAATGCATTGGATGCGACGAAGGGCATTCCTGAACCGGAAGTCACCGTGGTTCTATCTGTATCGGACGATGTGATGATATCCGTGCGTGACAACGGGGTCGGCATTGATGACCTCGAAAGCTTGTTTGAGCCGTTTTACACCACGAAGGCGCCGGGGGACGGCGTGGGGTTAGGTCTTGCCATTTCATCTGGTATCGTAAACGACCTCGGGGGGCGGTTGACCGCGCAGAACGGAACCAGCGGCGGTGCCGTGTTTGAAATCAGCCTCCCGCTTGCCAATAGATTGGCCGGGCAGGCGGCAGAATGATGAACAGGAGTTTGCCATGGCGCAGGCTATGAAAATCGCGATTGTCGACGACGAGCAGGACATGCGGCAGTCGATAAGCCAGTGGCTGGCCTTGTCGGGCTTTGACACCGAAACGTTCGGCAGCGCGGAAGATGCGCTGAAGAACGTGGGCCCAGAATATCCGGGCGTGGTGGTCAGCGACATCAAGATGCCCGGCATGGATGGCATGGCGTTTCTGAAGCGTCTGATGAGCGTGGACAGCGCGCTGCCCGTGATTATGATCACAGGACATGGCGATGTGCCGATGGCCGTGGAAGCGATGCGCGTGGGCGCATTTGATTTTCTGGAAAAGCCGTTCAATCCGGACCGGATGACAGAGCTTGCCAAGAAAGCCACGAATGCACGGCGACTGACCTTGGACAATCGAGCCTTGCGGCGCGAGCTTTCCGACGGCACCGGCATCAT
>CALLWO010000214.1 GCA_938016355.1 uncultured Boseongicola sp.
ATTCAGCACCATCAGCGCCATCCAAAGCCCGTGGTTCTCCATCCACGGCACCAGAACGATCAGCGCCACCACGTAAATCGCAACCGATTGCAGCATGGCAATCCGCATCTCGCGCGTCCACGTCGCGCCAAAGTAAATCCCGTCAAGCATCCAGCTTGCGACCCCGATGATCGGTGCCAGCGCGACCCAAGGCAAATAGACCCGCGCCGCTGCCCGCACCTCTTCTGACGTCGTCATCACATCAATCAGGAACGGCCCCCCGAACCAGAACAGCCCGGCCAAAAGAAAGGCACCCGCAACGCCCCATTGCGACGCCATAAAACCCGCGCGTCGCAGCCGGTCCCGCCGGTTGGCCCCCACCGCGGCCCCGACGAGCGCCTCGGCCGAGAACGCGAACCCGTCAAGCGCGAAAGCGGTGATCTCAAGGAACTGCAACAACACCTGATTGGCAGCCAGCGTCACGTCTCCGAAATCCGCCGCAATGAACAGAAACGTGGTGAATGACACCGTCAGCACCACGGACCGGATCATGATATCGGCGTTCACCGCCAACATGCGCTTCAACCGCACGGGGTCGAAAATGCGCGCCCAGTCGCGCCACTGATCCCCGCGAAACGCCGCGCGACACAGGAAAAGCCCCAACGCCAGCCCGCTCCATTCCGCAATCAGCGTCGCAATCGCGACCCCTTCCACGCCCCAGCCCAGCCCAAGCACGAACCAGATATCAAGCACGATATTCAACCCGTTCATCCAAAGCTGAAGGATCAGAACGCCCGTGGTCCGCTCCAGCGCGATCAGCCAGCCGGTGACCACGAAAAGCGCAATGGTCGCAGGCGCGCCCCAAATGCGGATCGTCAGATAATCGCGCGCAAGCCCTTCGACCTCGGCAGACGCAGGCGCCAGCCGAAACGCGCCCCAGAACAGAAACCCCTGAATGGCAATGAAAAACACGCCACCCGCAACGCCGATCATCAGACCCCGCATGAAAAGCGCGCCGGTTTCGCGCGCGTCCCCCGCCCCGCGCGCCTGCGCCACCAACCCCGTGGTGCCCATGCGCAGAAATCCGAAAACCCAGTAGATCGTTGACAGGATCACCGCGCCGATGCCTACCGCCCCGATCGGGGCCGCCGCGCCCATTTGCCCGACAACGCCCGTATCAACCGCGCCCAGGATCGGCACGGTGGCATTGGACAACACAATCGGCATGGCGATTTTGAAGATGCGCCGATGGGTCAGCGGCACCTCGGTCTCGGCACCGCTCATGGGTCTGGCGCGTCGTGGACCGGCATCAGAAAATGCCCGGTCGCCTGCGCATAAAGCCGGCTGCGATTGTCCTGCCACGCCTCGACATGCACCGACGCATAGCGCCGCCCCGAGCGGTTCACCCGCGCCCGCGCATACGCATCCCTTGGCAGGCCGGTCCGTAGATAATCCACAGTAAAATCAATCGTCTTGGGCATCCGCGGCAGCGTGTCCGGCGTCAGCGTTTCCGCATCAATCCGCCCGCTCTCGATCTCGCCCCACAGCCCTTGCCAGCCCAGCTCGATCACTGCCGTCGTTTCCAGAAAAGCCGCCGTGACACCCCCATGAAGCGCGGGCAGAAGCGGATTGCCAATGAGTTTTTCATCAAACGGCAGCGTTGCGGTCAACTCATCGCCGCGCCGCTCAAACCGCATGCCGATGAACTGCACATAGGGAATGCCCCCGACAAGCGCGCCCAACGCGCGGTCGCGCCGCTCTTTGACCTGTTGCACGGGCTCGGGACGTTTTGCCATCACGTGCGCCCTCGCGACGGCTCAATGGTGAACGCGCCTGTTGCCGACGCCACCGGGTTCTCACGGTCGTCATCCATCGCCACCGCGCGCACAAACGCCACCGAGCGCGTCACATGATAACAAGTCGCGCGCGCCGTCACGTTCTGACCCGGCGTGGCCGCACGCATATAATCGATCCTCAGATCAAGCGTCGCCGTACCGCCCGCCCCCGCAGGATGCGCCATCACCGCCGCGCCGCCACATGTATCCATCAGCGTCGATATCGCCCCGCCATGAATGACGCCGGTGTGCGGATCACCCACGAACCGCGTGTCATAGGGCATGGTCAACTCGGCCACCCCTTCGCCGATTTCGACAAACGACATGCCCAGCGCGCGGGCGTGCGGAATGCTCTCGATGAATTGCCGGGCCAGTCGGGTTTTGATGTCGGGATCCAAATGCGCCTCCCAATGCGTTGTGGCCTTTGAAACAGCCTCGCGCAGTCAGTGCAAGCCCACGTCGATGTTCGGATTGATCGAAAGGCGCGCGCGCACTAGATTGACCAAAGGGAGAGCGACCATGGCGCCTGAGCGTCTCAGTTTTAAAGAAATGTGCGCGCGGTTCGATGTGACACCGCGCACCCTTCGCTATTACGAATACATCGAACTTCTCGAACCCGAGAAAGAGGGCCGTTCGCGGTTCTATAATGCCCGTGAAATTGCCCGCATGACGCTCATCTTACGCGGGCGTCGCTGGGGGTTCAGCCTTGAGGAAATCCGCCAATGGCTGCTGATGTATGAATCCAAAGGCACCGAAACCCAGAACCGCGAGTTCCTGAAACTCGCCGACCGGCAGCTTGAAACGCTCAACAAAGAGCGCGAAGCACTGGACCACACCATCGAGGATTTGGCGAAAGTCCGCGCAGAGGTTGTGAATTCACTGAAGTAGTGCGCTATAAAAGTTGCGCATGACGTTGCGTCGCTTTTCTCTTTATTGACCAAAGCCCATTATGACGCGACGTTACGCTTACGTCTGCGTCAAGCTGACTTGCGAGAAGGGCATCCGATGGGCAATTGAAGCCCCATATCGAGTTGGAGCATTCCATGACTGAGAAATTGATCACCATCCGCGAAATGTGCGACGTCTATGATGTGACGCCGCGCACGCTTCGTTTTTATGAAGCAAAAGAGCTTTTGTTCCCTGTCCGTCAGGGCACGCGCCGTCTGTTCACCAAGCGTGATCAGGCCCGGCTCAAGCTTATCCTTCGCGGCAAGCGGTTCGGTTTCAGCCTCGAGGATATTCGCCAACTTCTGGACCTTTATGACACGTCCAACCAGAACCTGCCTCAAATGACCCGCGCTTTCGAGCTGGGTCAGGAGCGTCTGGCCGATATGGTCCGCCAACGCGACGAGCTGAATGAAGCCATCGTCGAGTTGGAGCAACAATTGGAATGGGGCGAGCAATTGCTGGGCAATATGCGCAATCCCAATTCTGCCGCCGCAGAGTAACGCGCGCGGTCCATCTCTAAGGATTCTCGCAAATGCCGACGTATACGCCGCCCGTAAAAGATATTCAGTTTCTGCTCCACGACATGATGAAAGTCTCGCAGTCTGATATTTCGGGCTACGATGAACTTGACCGCGACTTCACTGGCGCGGTTCTGGACGAAGCCGGCAAAATCGCCGTGGATGTATTTCTTCCCTTGAACGCCACAGGCGATGTCGAAGGCTGCACGCTGGAAAACGGCGTCGTGCGCACGCCCAAAGGCTTCAAAGACGCGTTCAAGCTCCTGAGCGAAGGCGGCTGGACCGGGCTTGATGCCGATCCCGAATATGGCGGTCAGGGCATGCCCCATTTGCTCGATACAGCCGTTGGCGAGATGTTCGCATCCTCCAACGTGTCCATCGCGATCATCAAAACACTCACCCACGGTGCCGTCGCCGCCCTTCACGAACATGGCAGCGACGCGCAAAAAGCGATGTATCTGCCCAAAATGGTGTCGGGCGAATGGACCGGCACGATGAACCTGACCGAACCCCATTGCGGGACCGATCTGGGACTGATCCGCACCAAGGCAGACCCCCAAGGCGACGGCAGCTATAAAATCACCGGCCAGAAAATCTGGATCTCGGGTGGCGAAAACGACATGGCCGACAATATCGTCCACCTTGTCCTTGCCAAAACCCCCGACGCGCCCGAAGGCGTCAAAGGCATCTCTCTCTTTGTCGTTCCGAAATTCATCGTCAAAGAAGACGGCAGCCTTGGCGATCGCAACGCCCTGTCGTGTGGTGGTCTCGAAGAGAAAATGGGCCTCCACGGCAACCCCACATGCGTGATGAACTACGACGGGGCCACCGGCTGGCTTGTCGGTGATATGAACAAGGGCATGCGCGCGATGTTCACCATGATGAACGAAGCCCGCCTCGCCGTCGCCGTTCAGGGCTATGGCCTCGGCGAGATTGCCTATCAAAACGCGCTTGGGTTTGCCCGCGACCGGCTTCAGGGCCGCGATGTGACCGGCGTCAAGAACCCCGACGGCCCGGCAGACCCGATTATTGTGCACCCCGATGTGCGCCGGAACCTGCTCGATCAGAAATCCCATGTCGAAGGCGGGCGCGCCTTTGTTTACTGGGCCGCATCACTGATCGACCGCTCACAACGCATGAATGACGACGACGCCGAGGCGCTCGTGTCGCTCCTCATTCCGGTGGTCAAAGGCTTCCTCACCGACAAGGGGTTCGACACCTGCGTCCTTGCGCAACAAACCCTCGGCGGCTCTGGCTTCACCCGCGAATGGGGCCTGGAACAATTCGTCCGCGACGCCCGCATTGCGATGATCTACGAAGGCACGAACGGCATCCAGTCGCTCGATCTTGTCGGCCGCAAACTGCCGCAGGACGGCGGCAAAGCCGTGATGGCCTTCTTCGACATGGTGAAAACCTTCATTAAGGAAAACGAAGACAACGCGGCCCTGAAATCCGCATTCCTCGACCCGCTCAAAGCAGCCTCAAAGGATCTGCAGGCCGGCGCGATGTATTTCATGGCCGAAGGCATGAAGAACCCCAACAACGCGCTCTCGGGCAGCTATGATTTCATGCACCTCTTTGGCCATGTCTCGCTCGGCTTCCTGTGGGCGCAGATGGC
>CALLWO010000215.1 GCA_938016355.1 uncultured Boseongicola sp.
TTTCCACAGGTCTCAGGTCGAAAATCTCTGTTTTTTGGCACGAATCCGACATTTGCGCGGATTGAAATTCGTTAGTGCGTGTCGTCCCCGAGGGTGACAAGGCCGCTGTCGCAAAGCGGTTAGGTGTTTTGTCAGACGCAAAATAAAAAACCGGAGTGATGATTATGAGCGATTGGATGAAAGTTATGCAGAACGCAAAAGCAACCGGGCATTTCGCCGGGGCGAAGCGGAGCGACGAAGATGCGTATTTCGCATTCTTTGAAGGTTCTGCGCCGATTTGCGATGTGACTGCGAAGGTCTCGCGGCTGCGGGCCTTTTGGGACGCGTTCCGGCGCGGTAATTTCGCAACCGAGACAGATCGGCCCGTTTTCATTAGGCTGAACGTCAAGGCCATGACCGGGAGGACCTGATGACTCAAAACGCGCCCCTTTTGAATGCCGATCAACAAGCCGTTTTGGAAGTTATCGAAAACGATCTTTCGGCCTATCTTGCGCGGGATCGCGAGAAATGGGAGCATTCTTGGGTCAAAGATCAGCGTTTTCAAAGCTTCATGGAATGCGGTACGCTTCAGATTGCGCGCAGCTACGGTGAATTTCGGGACAATGTGTTTGACGCGATGGATGCTGCGGGCGGCGCGGTCGAGGCTGAAATACATCGGGAAAACGTCTGTATCGAAATACGCGGATCGGTGGCGTGGGCGACGTTCGATCAGATGGTGTCAGACACAAGCGATCCCTTCGCGCCACCCAACCTGTCGCACAATGTGCGACTGCTGGAGTTTGAGGACGGGCGCTGGCGGATCGTCTTTCACGGTGTCTGGTCGCAATCTCTGCGCGATATCGCCTCGCCAGCGATCGAAGTCGGACCGAACTGCGAAGTGGTCTGGATGAACGCGGAGGCGGCACGAAGTTTGCCGGACTTTGCGGGATTCACGGTGAGCAACGGCACGCTCAGAACGATGCGTCCGTCCTGGCAGGAAAGCCTTCTGGGCACGGTGCAACGGGCTCATGCGTTGACACGGTATGGGCGCTATAACATCGAAGCCTCAGAAGGCGGGGGCAAAGTCGTTTTTCCGGTGGTTCTGGGCGAGGATGAGGACGGCGCGTTGCTTGTGTGCTGGGTTCGCGTCGCTGATGGTCGGGTCTATATTCTTTTTGGCGAAACGCCTGATCTCTCAAACCAGATTGATGTCGCACGCGTCATTTTTACCTTGTCGGACACGCAGTCAGACATTGTGCGCCTGATTGCTTTGGGGTTCGATCTGGCCGAGATTGCCGAACGCTTGGGCGTGACCAAGAACACCGCCCGCACCCATCTTCGCCGGGCCTTTGACAAAGTGGGTGTACACAGCCAGATCGAATTGCTCAGGCGGTTGGTGAGTTTCAGCGTTTGAGGGCACGCCGCGCTTTTGGGGATGGAATGTCGCGCGCCTGTTTTGAGATTTTCGCAACAAAGGCGATCGCCCCGGCGACAACGTGGCGCGCCAATCCCGTGGTTTTTTGTGACGCCGTGAATTGGCGGGCAAGCTCCTGCTCCTGAACTTTCATGAAGGTTTTTTCGTCTGCATTTGGATACCACATGGGTTGGCCCTTTTTTATTGGGGTTACGTCTCGTGGCTCCTTTATTTCCCCCAACCGTAATCGGCGCGTTGTGCGCAACGTGAACAGAGCGTAAAAAATGACGCAGAGGGTGAAATGAACCAGAAAAATGATGCGGGGCAGGCCAGCGACCGATTGCAGGTGCGCTTGCTTGGGCAGTTTCAGGTGACCGATGGCACAGGCACGCGGGTGACGCTGCCGACGCAAAAAGCAAAAGCGTTCTTTGCGATGATCGTCCTCGCAGGCTCTGAGGGGCTTGATCGGGCGAGTGCGGCCGGGCTCCTATGGAGCCGTGGGAGCGATGCACAGGCGCGCACCAATTTGCGTCAAACCCTCGCCAGCCTGCGCAAAGCGCTTGGAGATGCGGCTGGGGCTTTGAGCAGCGAAGGGTCCTTGATCCGCGTCGACGGCGGACGCGTCATATCGGACACGGCGATTGTTCTGGCGGGCGATGAGACTGAACTTGCTGCCATTGCAGAAGGTTTGGGGCCGCTTTTGGACGGCGTGCGGATTGATGAGCCGGGATTTGACGACTGGCTGACACTAACTCGGGCGACTTGGCAAAATCGTGTGAGCGTTGCGTTGTTTGAACTTGCCGAAGGGCTTGTCGAGAAGGCCGCCTATCAGGAGGCCAGGCGCGTGAACCAGACGCTTTTGACGTTGGACCCGTTTGACGAAGGCGCACATCGCCAGACAATGCGCATCCTGTCTGGCTTGGGGACAAAAGCGCAGGCTTTGCGGCATTTCGACGATTTGGCAGCTTTGCTGAAGGAGGCGTTGGGAATTGAACCGAGTGCCGCCACAAAAGAGTTGGTTGCGTCACTGCGCCGAACTGAGCCACCGAATGCGATCAAAACGATATCGACGCAATCCGGGTCGTCGCGGGAGAAAACCCTGATTACGGTTGCGCCGTTTGCAGGCAACGCCAGTGATGGGGAGGATGGGTTTGGCGAAGACCTTTCCGACGCCGTTGCAGCGGGGCTTGGGCGGTTTGCCACGCTGCGGATTTCTCGGCAGTGCGCGCCGGTTTCGAACGAGGGATTTGTGGTCGAAGGACGTGTGCGCCATGCCGGTGGTGTGATCAGAGTGACGGCTCAACTCTCTAGGGCCGCCACACGCGACCTGATTTGGTCAGAGCAAATTGAGTGCGCAAAAACCGAAGGGTTCGAGGCGCTGGATGCGTTCACGAACAACATCGTGGCCGCGCTTCCCGGACGGATTCAGGGGGCGGTCGCAGAAAGCGCGCTGCGCCGCGACGTGAGCGAATTGAGTGCGCATGAGCTGATGTTGCGCGGTAAGTTGCTGCGCGACGCATTGAGCGGTGACGCCATGCAAGAGGCGCGCGGTCTTTTGGAGCGTGCGATTGCGCTTGAACCGGACAATGCGCGCGCGCAAATGTACCTTTCTGACACTTATGTCGTCGATGGCTGGCTTGGACTTTCTGACGCAGAAGGTCCCGCAAAGGCCTTATATCACGCGCGTCTTGCGGTGGCCGCGGACCCTTTGGATGTTTTCGTGCAAGATCATCTTGGCTTTGCCTTCCTGTCCAATCGGATGTGGCAGGACGGGCAGGCGCAGATCGAACGCACGCTCGAAAAGATCGGCAATGAGGTCGAGTCAAACGCGTGGTGCGGTTATGCGTTGTTGTTGCTTGGGGAACATGACACGGCAATGCGGGAAGTTTTGCGATCCACCGCGCGCGATCCGATGCCGCCTGCGTCTTTTGGGTGGATCAAGGGTCAGGTGTTTGCGTTTGCCGGGCGCAATGAGGAAGCGATTGCCGAATTGATGGGGGCTTCCGCGCTCAATTCTCTGGCGCATGCGTTTTTGGTGGGGGCCTATGCACGACTTGGGCGGGCGGACGATGCGCGGGTGGCGCTTGCGCAATTCATCGCGCGGCGGATGGACGAATTGGAGGCACGCGGTCTTTCAGTCGCGGATCCGTCCATTGAGGCCATGGCGGGCGGATATCGCGGCATGTGGAAACGGTGCGAAGATTTTGAGCACATCGCTGAAGGGTTGGCGCTTGCAGGGTTGAAGGCTTAGGGCGTTTGTTCATCGCCGCTTGTGGGCTCATAGATCAGAACACGCCCCAAAGCGTTTCAAGCTGCGTCGCAAAGAGGATGACCAGTCCGCCGATCACCACATACCACCAGAAATTCCCCATCATTTTTCACCACCTATACTGAACAAAATCATGTCCATATCTACAAATCGTACACGCCTAAGGCTTTGACTGTTTGCATCGGGCGCATGAAATAATGCGCGCCCTCTCCTCAACCTTAGCGAAAATAGTGTTCAAAACAAACCTGCCTCTGTCAACTCCCGGGGCAGTTTGACCGACGCTTGCGGTGATTTCCTTCGGGCATTGTTTCCAGCGTTTTCAACGGTATCGCAGCAAATTCGGCTTTGTTCGCGGGTTGCGCGGGTCAGTCTTTGTTTTTCTTTAAAGCCAGCGCTTCGTAGCCGGGCAGCACGCGGTCGGCGCGGGCACGGATCATGGCAGAGATGCGGGGTGTTGTGCCGGTTTCAGCGCGCGACCGGGTGCGCAGAACGGGTGTGTTTTCGCTGCGTCCGCCCATGCTTTCGCGCACCACGACATAGACACCCGCCAGTACGATCACGCCAACGCCAATCCAGGTGAACCGATCCGGCGTTTCGTTGAAAATGAAAAGACCAAAGAGCGCAGCCCAGATGATCTGACTGTATTGCATCGGGGCCACGACGGCGGCGTCGCCTGCGCGGTAAGCCAAGATCATGCAGGAAGCGCCAACGAAGCCGAGGGCGGCCACGATAGCGAGAAGGCCGAAATGCTCGATCGGCATCGGGATATAGACGAACGGCAGGATCACCCCCATCGCCACGACGTTGGCCAGCATCGGGTAAAGCACCATGACGGCGCTGCGTTCTTCGGCGCCGACTTTGCGGGTGATCACAGAGGACAACGCGGAGCCGGTCGCGGCCAGAAGGCCAGCAAGGTGTCCAAGCGTGAATGGTTCCGCCCCGGGGCGCAGAACGATGAGAACGCCCGTAAGACCAAGCACGACGGCGACCCAGCGATGCAGCCCGACCTTTTCCCCAAGGATGGGGATCGACAGAACGGTGATCAAAAGCGGGGCCGCAAAGATAAAGGCGTACACCTGCGCAAGCGGGAGGACCGAGAACGCGTAAAACGCCGAAACGCCGGTTAGCATCGCAGCCGCTGTGCGCAGTGTGATCCACCAGGGATGAACCGGGCGCAATGTGCCGGGGCGGTTGTCGCTCATCAGCATCAAGGTGGCGAAGGGGAAGCCCAGAAGTGCCGAAAAGAACAGGATCTGGAACGGTGCATAATCGCCGCCAAGAAACTTGATCACGGCGTCATGGCTGGCGAACACAGCAAAACCCGTCAGCGCGAAGCCGACACCTTTGAGATTTGAGCGGTCGAGAGCCATAGTAATACGCTTTGGGTTTTCAGTGCGTTGCGCGCACTCCTTTCCCTCTACTGCCCCGGCGTCAAGAAAAAATAAACGATTTTTAGAGATGTGATGAGCATCACAGACGGTTGGCGCAATTTGGCGCCATATGGGGCTGTCTTCTAGGCTGGGAGTATTCACACATGACCGACATGCACATTCTTTATCTCGTAGGCGGGTCAGCGGCGATTATTATCATGCTGCTCACCGCCTGAGCCCGACGATCAGAATGAAAAAGCCGGGACCCCACGTTGGTCCCGGCTTCTGATTTCGCGTGTGAGAGCGGTTTGTTTACGAGAGGCTGGACGTCAGTTTCGCAAGCACCGCATCGCCCATTTCGCTGGTTGAGACGGGGGCGCGGCCTTCTTCGCCAATCAGATCAGCCGTGCGCAGGCCATCGGCCAAAACGGCCTCAACCGCATCCTCCAGACGGGTGGCTTCTTCGCCCTGATCAAACGAGTAGCGCAGCGCCATTGCAAAGCTGAGGATACAGGCGATCGGGTTGGCTTTGCCCTGCCCTGCGATGTCGGGGGCGGATCCGTGAACGGGTTCGTAGAGCGCTTTGGGCCGACCATTAGCCATCGGCGCGCCGAGCGAAGCGGACGGCAGCATTCCGAGCGAGCCGGTGAGCATCGCGGCAAGGTCGGACAGGAGATCGCCAAAAAGGTTGTCGGTCACGATCACGTCAAACTGTTTTGGCCAGCGTGTGAGCTGCATCGCGCCCGCGTCTGCATACATGTGGCTAAGTTCGACATCGGAATATTCAGCGGCGTGGATTTCGGTCACCACATCGCGCCAGAGCACACCAGATTCCATCACGTTGGCTTTTTCCATCGAGCAGACGCGGTTGTCGCGCTTGCGGGCCAGTTCGAATGCGGAGCGGGCCACGCGGGCAATCTCGCTTTCGGTGTAGCGCTGGGTGTTGATGCCGACGCGTTCGTTGCCTTCTTTGTGGATACCGCGAGGTTCGCCGAAGTAGACGCCAGAGGTCAGTTCGCGCACGATCATGATGTCGAGCCCGCCGACAACATCGGCCTTCAGGGATGAGAAATCGGCCAGTGCGTCAAAGCATTGCGCGGGGCGCAAGTTGGCGAACAGGTCCATTTCTTTGCGAAGCCGCAGGAGGCCACGCTCGGGTTTCAAAGAGAAATCAAGCACGTCATATTGCGGCCCGCCAACAGCACCGAGCAGAACGGCGTCGGCGTCTTGCGCGCGCGCCATCGTTTCGTCAGAAAGCGGCGCCCCATGCGCATCATAGGCCGCGCCACCGACGAGGTCTTCGCTGACATCAAAGCTCAAACCACGATTTGCGCCATACCAGTCAATGACTTTGCGCACTTCGGTCATAACCTCGGGGCCGATGCCGTCGCCGGGCAGGATGAGCAATGATGGGTTCGACATGGGCCTTTTTCTCCGGAAAATTAGGTTTCAGGGCGGCGTACCGCGCAGCATCCCGAGCGTCAAGGCGCACAAGGGTCAGCGCGGAACTTCGGCCAGTTTTCCCGGGGGTTCGAGGTGCTTTAGCAGTCCTGCCTCCAACGCGTCCCAGACGATGGCGACGCGCGGGGAGCGCCGGATCGCCTGATGCGCGGTGAGCCAGACCGGCAGGCCGGGGAGTTCAAGGTCGGGGAGCAGTTTGACCACGTTGGGTTCATTGTCTGCGATGCTGGTCTGAACCACGCCGATGCCCGCCCCTGCCCGCACCAATTGCCAATAGACCGCGTGGTGATCGCAACGCACGGCAAAGCTGTCGCGCGTGACCTCCCATCCATAGGCGCGCATGCCGCGGATCAGGTCTTCGCTGCGGTCGTAGCCGACAAGGTCGTGATCGGTCAGGTCGTGAAACGTGTGCGGTGTTCCGGCGCGGTTCAGATAGGATTTCGCGGCGTAAAGGCCCAATCCAAAATCGCCCAAGTGGCGCGTG
Organism: uncultured Boseongicola sp.; assembly: GCA_938016355.1. Classification (GTDB taxonomy): domain Bacteria; phylum Pseudomonadota; class Alphaproteobacteria; order Rhodobacterales; family Rhodobacteraceae; genus CALLWO01. Next base: position 6,978 of record CALLWO010000215.1, read on the forward strand.
ACCACGTCGAGTTGTTCCGGTCGATACATGCGAACGGCGATGTCGGCCTCGCGGAAAAGCAGGTTTTCGGAGGCGTCGTTTGCGACCACCTCGATTTCGATCTCGGGGTGTTTGGCACGGATATCGGCGAAGATCGGAGCAAGCTGGTAATGCGTGGTGAACACACTGGCCGTTACACGCACTGGGCCTTTTATCTCCTTGGTTGCGCCAAGGGCATTGAGGGACATTTGTGAGGCGGAGTGCGCCATGCGCCGGGCGGGATCGACCATTCGGCGGCCCTCGTCGCTAAGCGCCATCCCTTTGGCTTGTCTGACAAAAAGCGCGACGCCCATCTGATCTTCGAGCGTCTGGATGTGGCGGCCAACGGTGGGCTGAGACGCACCGAGGCGTCGTGCGGCCGCCGAGAGCGAGCCGGTTTCAGCGACCGCGAGAAAAGATTGGAGAAGCGACCAATCGAGGGATGTTGGTGAGCCAGACATTCATCTGTGAATATCAGATCTGCGATTTTTGGCAATTCCAATGCATGAGCGAATAGGTGAATTTTCACCATATCGTCAGATTGGAGAACATCATGAGCGGCATTGTTTTGATCCTTGGAGCGTCCGGCCGGTTTGGCCGACACGCAGCGGAAGCGTTTTGGAACAAGGGCTGGCGCGTGCGGCTTTTTGATCGCGCGCGTGATACGCTGAGTGAGGCGGCTGCGGGTGCAGATGTCATCGTGAATGGCTGGAACCCGGTCTATCCCGATTGGGCCCGCGAAGTGCCGGCGTTGACGGCGCAAGTCATTGACGCGGCGCGCGCGTCCGGGGCGACGGTGATCCTTCCCGGCAATATCTACGTTTACGGGCGTGGGTCGGCGGGTGTCTTGAGTTCTCAGACGCCGCATAATGCGACAAACCCGCTTGGACGTATTCGGATCGAGATGGAGCGCGCTTATCGCGCCTCTGGCGTGCGGACGATTGTTTTGCGCGCGGGCGACTATATCGACACGCAAGCGTCCGGGAATTGGTTTGATGCGGTCATCACGGCCAAATCTGCCAAGGGTCGCTTTGCGGCTCCGGGCGATGCAAATGCCAAGCATGCCTGGGCGTATCTTCCTGATCTTGCGCGAGCGGCGGTGGAATTGGCGGAGCGGCGTGAGGCGTTTGACGCGTTCGCGGACGTGCCCTTCCCCGGATACACGCTTTCGCAGAATGAGCTTGCAGGCTTGGTCGAAACCGCGACGGGCGTTGCCCAGAAACGGCGCGCGTTTCCATGGTGGACGATCCGGCTGGCGTCGCCGTTCTGGAAGATGGGGCGGCATTTGCTGGAGATGCGTTATCTTTGGTCGATGCCCCACGAGATTGATGGCAAAGAATTTCGCGCGGTTCTGCCCGCGTTTCGCGAAACCGATCCGCTAATCGCGATTGCAAGCGCGGTCGAGGCAAATGTCGACCCAGACGAGACGGTGGCGCGAGGCGCTCATGGCGTCGCGGCCGAGTGAAGTTTCGGGGTCCGGCCACAGAACGCCACTGTCGACAATGAATAGGCTGCGCGACGGCAGGATATAGGCGACGCGCATATTGCCGGGGCGGTTCGGTGTGTCGGGCCAATCGACGGTATCAAGGCTTGAATCGCCCAGGTGAAACGCGTTCACGCCACCATCGCGGTTTGCGGCCCGGGGTGCCTCAGCGCTGGCGGGTTTGGGGTCGGTGACTTTTGGGTGAGACAGCAGCGCGTTGAGCGCGCCCGCGCGTCCGTCGCCGTCGATCGGATCGAGGTTTGCGATACCCGCGATGACAAAGGTCTGTCCGACAGATGCGTCGATCTCGCCATCAAGAGCGCGGAGCCAGAACGCGGTTTCGTCGTGGTTGCGCCGCCCGTTGGCATCGTTGGCGTCGTCAAATACAGGCGGCGTGGCGTGCCAGGTCAGAATGTCGATGACGGTTCCATCGGGCAATTCAACGGGCACGATCCAATGTCCGGTTGTCGAGAGCGGGCGGGTGGCCATATTGGCATTGAGCGCGATGTGGTCGGGGAGATCAATCCATTGTAAGACACTGAAATCTTGTATTTTTTCAGATTTTAGCGGGAATTTTGAAAGGATGGCGAGCCCGTCTTGTCCGGCGAATTCTGCGTAGCCGAATGCGTCGTCCGGGCCGCCCGGACGACCGTCGCCATTCAGGTCGCGCCCGCTTTGAATGCCCCGGTTTGGACGGTTCATGAAGAGGTGCGGGTATATCTCGAGCGGGTCTGCAAAAGCCTCTAGCGTGACCTTGTGGAGGTCATAATCGACGCCCGCAAGGATCAGAATGTCGGCGTTTGCGTGGAGGATGATGCGGCGGGAGGCTTCGATCTGCGGATCGTCGCCTTTCAGGATATCACGCAAGAGAAGGCCCGGACCGTCGCGGGACAATTCGCTGTGAAAAACGGCCACGCGAATGGGGTCGGAAAGGGTCGGTTGGGCAAACGCAAAACAGGCAATTAAGCCGGCAACAAGCCTTCGGCTGTGTCGTTTTTCTCGCTCGAATTTTTGCGCTTTTGCGTGATCATGCCCGCAATCCGCCCCATGGCGATGCCGCGCATGAACAGCGAAGCGGGAAGAAACGCCCATGCCGCCACCGTCCAGATCAACGTATGCGGGTTCTCAAGCGACACGGCGCCAAAGAGTGACGTGGCCGATTTGATGACCGCTGGGGTCAGGAATGGCAGCAAAAAGCCTAACGCAATGTTAAAGCGCGCATCGCGTTCGAGCCGCTCGACGACGTCTCCGCCGGCTGTGGGGTCGAATGTGGGCAGGTTTACCCAGACATTGAACGCACCGTTTTTCAGTGGCCAGCGGCGGACGCGCTGAAGAATGATGAAGATCGCAAGCGTCACGAGCGAGATCAAATAGCTGATCCCGGCGGAGTTGCGGACGAGTTCGATGTGCTGAACCGAGGTGTCTTCGGGCAACATCAAAACGACGAGGCGCACGGGAGAGTAAGGGAAATCAATGACTTCGCCGACAGAAGCGCCCATGCGTTCGACATACATTGTCAGAGCAGATGGATCGACCTGACCCCGTGTCAGGAGCGACAGGAAGATCACGGTCAGGAAAAGCGAGCCGAAACGGATGCGGTTAAACGGTGGCGCATCGCGGAATTCGACCAATCCGGGATAGGACGAGGCGTATTCGAAAAAGGTGAGTGCGGCCCCGAAAATTGCGACAAGCGTCACGATTTGCGCTGTGTCCGAACTCATGCCGGGCATCAACAACGATGGTGTCGCCAGAAGCAACACCACAAAAATTGCGCGCAATAAAGCGCCTGCTAGCCGGGAAATCACCGGAACTGCCCCTCTCGCCGATCAAATGCCCTCACAGCACGCGACCGTCCCATTATCAACCGACCTCTATCCGCAACAGAATGCGACCGATTGTTCTTTGTTATCCGCCGGTTACGACGGTTCGCCTCATTTTGGCCCAATTTTTGCCCACTTTTCACCTAAACAGCAACCTCACCGTTTACTCTGTTGGGACAGTTGGGCGATTTCGTGGTGGGAATGGTGCGACTTTGCATCAAATTGCGCACAAAAAAGGGTCATTTGGTTAATGGACCCCAGATTTAGTATGTTTGGAGATCTGAGACCCAATGGGAGCGAGGCACAGGCAGTATAGCCTGCGCTGCACCGGTGTTGCCGCTTTCGCCGAAAGGGCGCGCGCTTTTTCGGGGTGAGATTGGTGGGCGGGCGTGGGGCGCCCGCCGGGGTGGGATCAGACCCAGGGGCGTGTCGCGCTGGCTTTGGCTTCGTAGGCGTCGATGGCGTCTGCGGCGCTTTCAATCGTGAGGCCGATATCGTCCAGACCGTTCAAAAGACAGTGCTTTTTGAACGCGTCCACTTCGAAGGAGATCTCGCCGCCATCGGGGCCTTTGATCGTCTGGCTTACGAGATCGACGGTCAGCGTCGCGTTCGAGCCGCGCTCGGCGTCTTCCATGAGTTTTTCATGTTCTTCAGGCGTGACAACCACGGGCAGGATGCCGTTCTTGAAGCAGTTGTTGTAGAAGATGTCCGCGAAAGACGTTGAAATCACACAACGAATGCCGAAATCCAAAAGCGCCCAAGGGGCGTGTTCGCGCGACGAGCCGCAGCCGAAATTGTCGCCTGCGACAAGAATTTCAGCCGAGCGATAGGCCGGTTGGTTCAAAACGAAGTCTTCGACTTCATTGCCGTCGCGGTCAAAGCGCATCTCGTCAAAGAGGTTCGCGCCAAGGCCTGTGCGTTTGATTGTCTTCAGGAATTGCTTGGGAATGATCATATCTGTGTCGATATTCACAAGCGGCATTGGGGCCGCGTTCCCGGTTAGTGTGGTGAATTTTTCCATCTGTCGTCTCCTCACCTTGGCGATATGTATTCAGATCGGTATCGCGTCGGTATTACGTCGGTATTACGTCGGTGCCGTCGGACGCACGCTTTAGCCCTTGTTAGGGAAGCGCGCGCCGAAAAGCCCTTACATCAGGTCGCGCACATCGGTCAGGCGACCGGTGATTGCGGCGGCGGCGGCCATGCCCGGTGACATCAGATGCGTGCGGCCTTTGAAGCCCTGACGCCCTTCGAAGTTCCGGTTCGAGGTCGATGCGCAGCGCTCTTCGGGGGCAAGCTGGTCCGGGTTCATCGCCAGACACATGGAGCAACCCGCAAGCCGCCATTCAAATCCGGCCTCTTTGAAAATGTCGGCGAGGCCTTCTTCTTCGGCCTGCGCGCGCACGAGACCAGAGCCCGGCACGACCATGGCGCGTTTGACGGCGATCTTCTTGCCTTTGACCACTTCGGCGGCGGCGCGCAGGTCTTCGATGCGGCCATTGGTGCACGACCCGATAAAGACGGTGTCAATTTCAATGTCGGAAAGCTTCTGACCCGGAGTGAGGCCCATATAGTCGATGGAGCGTTGGGCGGCGTCGACCTTGCCGCCTTCAAAGCTATCGGCAGCGGGAACGACATCGGTGATCGGCAG
>CALLWO010000216.1 GCA_938016355.1 uncultured Boseongicola sp.
CTTTTCATATGGTGAATGCCGATTGGGACCGCATTTTTCGCGCAGACGATCCGTATTTCCGCGATTTTGCTGCCATTGGGATCGCTGAGGGGCGTCTTCACCCGCATCTGCATCAGCTCTATCTGATGAAGGGATTTCACCACGACACGGTTTTTTGCAATTCCGTCGTCATCCGTGGTGTTGATGGAACCGATCCTGTCAAGGTGTCCCGCGCGGCGCAGGAAGGGCGGCGGCGATGCCACCAGCTGGCGGAGTTTCTGAAAAGCGATATCCCCGGTTTCGAAAACGCGCGGATGACGCTGCTCGGTCCGACGATTGGGGTGCGGGAAACCCGTAAGCTCGAGGGACTTTATAAAGTCACGGGCGCAGACCTTGCGCGCGGCACCAAATTCCCGGACGGCATCGTTGCCTGTGACAATCCCATCGACGACGTGATGCGAGCGTCCGAAGAAATGACGCATGATGCGATGGTCGGATCGGGCGGGTATTACACGATACCGTTTCGCGCCCTTGTGCCGGAGACGCTTGAAAACCTGATGTTTGCAGGGCGCATTATTTCCGCCGACCCGACGGCTTTTGCCTCTGTTCGGGGCATGCCGCAATGCATGGCGATGGGACAGGCAACCGGGACCGCCGCCGCACTTGCGATCAAGGATGGATTGCCGGTTCAGCGCGTCGATACAGACGCTTTGGTCGCGGACCTCATTTCGCAGGGCGTCGCGGGGATTGGCGGACAAGCGCTGGCCTGAATAGGGTGTTGATCCAGCGCAAAGGCAAACGAAGCGCTTCCGACTAGCTTGGTTCATGTAGGACCGCGACAGGAAGGAAACGCCAACATGCTGAACATCTCCTCTGGGAAAATTGTGCGAGTCATATTCCTTTGCCGCGAATACGGGCCCGACAGTACGCATCTGACGGACTATATTTCCGGGCTGAATGATGATGAAAAGGTCAATCTTGTTGCATTGATGTGGATCGGGCGGGAGAGCTTTGCCGCCGAAGATCTGGAGGATGCAAAAGCCTTTGCCCGCGCCGAGGCAACCGCCCCTACTGAGCAATATCTTTCGGGTATCGACGGGCTGGCCGAATACCTCGAGGACGGCATGAACGCGCTTGGAATTGATGTTGCGGATGCGGAGGACCATCTGTGAAGGCGATACCCGGCGCCAACTGACAGTGGATGTCAGCAGACGGGCGTGACGTTGTGATACGCGCACGTTAGGGTCGCGGCATGGTTGAACCGATTGACGATAAGACCCGCTGCTTTGGCTCTCATACGGAGCTTTACGCCCATTACCATGACACGGAATGGGGCGTGCCGGTGCGGGATGACCAGATGCTTTTTGAGATGCTTATTCTTGAGGGCGCACATGCTGGATTATCTTGGGAAACGATCCTGAAGAAGCGCGAGGGGTATCGCGCTGTGTTCCACAACTTCGACGTTCAACGCGTCGCAGATATGAACGACGAGGAGCTTCAGGCTGCCCTTTTGAACCCAGAGATCGTGCGGCACCGCCAGAAAGTTCCGGGCGCGCGGACCAATGCGCGCATTTTCATTGAAATGCAGAAAGAATTTGGCAGTTTCAGCAACTGGCTTTGGGCGCATGTCGATGACACCCCTATAAAGGGAAACTGGGCAGGGCATGGCGATATTCCGGCTGTGACGCCCCTTGCCACACAGATTTCAAAAGACCTGAAGAAGCGCGGAATGACGTTTGTCGGCCCAACGATCATCTATGCCTATATTCAAGCCGTTGGCGTGGTGAACGACCATCACCAAGGGTGCTGGTGTTACAGACCTTAAATGTCGATGTCAGCAAAGATTAGATGATGGTCTGACGCGGCGTGATGCTCTTTGGTCAATTGAGGATAGACTTCCCAGCGAGGCGGTTGTTTTCCCGGCCAAGCGCCTTTGCGAAAGAGGCCCGCGTTATCCACTTTGTCCCAAAGCGCGGGCGACACCAGAAGATAGTCGATCTTGTTGTTGTCATTGCCAAGTGCATAAGTCCCGACACCGCGATGACCATTGTTGGCGTTGAATTCGAAATCGGTAAAATTCGGATGGTCGGTGACATCGCGTAAATCGGTGTCGAGCAGCGGTTTAAGAGGGTCGCTGTCGGGTGTGTCGTTAAAATCGCCAAGCACGATGACGTTTTCAAACCCTTCTCCGGTTAGCCGGTTGTAATAGTCCCGCACCGCTTCGGCCTGACGTTTGCGGCGGGCTTTTGAGCGGGGGCTGTCGCCGCCAAATTTGCTTTTGAAATGATTGACCAACACGACAATTGTGTTGCCTTGGGGCGTTGTGATTTCAAATTCCGGGCAATCGCGGCTGAATACACGGCGACCCTCGTGCATTTCATCGACGTGGCTGCGCATGCGTCCGATGGGATACTCAATGGTCGTCCCAATGGCGACGTCGATCCCGCGTTTGTCGTTACCGTCGATGAGCATGACATTGTGGTATTTCTCGTCGACGTCGAAACGGGCGGACATGATCCGTTGAAATTCAGTCAGAACGACCCGGTTTTCCGCCTCGACCACGCCAATGACATCCGCATTGGCGTCAAACAGAACGCGGGCGGTGAGTTCCATGGCGATTTCGTCGACGGGTGCGGTTTTCAATTCGACCCAACCGATCCAGTCGTCGCGTCCGTCGGCCACAATCTCCCTCGGCTTGTTCTTTGGGCGCTTGATGATCTTGCCGCGGATACGGCGCAATTGCGCGTATTTGGATTCGTTTGAGTTGGAGAGACCAAGGGTCTCAAAAAGCTCGATCATCCGGGTCTTGCGCAAATCGGTGTAGTTGGTTTCCTCGAAGAGCCCGTTCAGCTCAGCGTGGGCATCCAGAATGTCCTGATGCGGGTTGGCTTGACCGGCGGGGACTTCGTTAAAGACTTTGGCACGATCAAACAGATTTTCGACGTTAAATGCAGCGATACGCATCGGGGCACCTCCGATTTCGTTGATCCAAATGTAAGTGGCAATTTAAACAAATTTGTCTCAATACACCCCAATCTTGGGCGCATTCAGTGCGTTTGGTCAACTCTTGCGTGTAAAGACTGTTAGCGCAGGCGGCGAAGAATGTCGTAAGACGCGTAACCGTCCGGCACCATGCCTTGGGATTTCTGGAACGCTCGGATGGCCGCGATTGTGTTGGGGCCGATCACGCCGTCGACCCCTTGGGTGTTGAACCCTTTGGCGGTCAGGCGCTTTTGCATCTCTTGCTTTTCGACGAAACGGAGATTGCGGTCTTCGCGCGGCCAACCTGATTTCAATGGTCCGGCACCTGCGATGCGCCCCGAGAGCAGACCAACGGCAATAACATAGGCATCGGCCGTGTTGTAGCGCTCGATCACGTGGAAGTTGTTGAAGATCATAAAGGCCGCGCCTTTCGCCCCGGCTGGCAAAAGGATGGACGCGCGCCCGTGGTTTGGTACCTCGCGTCCGCGCATATCACGCACGCCGAGTGCGGCCCAATCGCGTGGAGATTTCTTGATCCGCTCGCCGGTCTGGGCGTAGTTGAAGCCGCGCGGCAAACTGACCTCGACACCCCATGGCTGGCCCTTGGTCCAGCCGAAGTTCTTAAGATAGGCCGCGGTTGAGGCCAGCGCATCGGCAGGATTATCCGACCAGATGTCGCGTTTTCCGTCACCGGTGAAATCAACGGCATAGGACAAGTACGACGTCGGGATGAATTGCGTGTGGCCCATGGCACCTGCCCAAGAGCCGGTCATGCGACGAGGCGCGACATCGCCGGATTGAATGATTTTCAATGCCGCGACCAGCTGACTTTCGAAAAACCTCCCGCGACGTCCGTCAAATGCAAGGGTCGCCAAAGCTTCGATGATTGGAACGTCGCCGCGAAAAGCCCCATAGGCGCTTTCCAAGCCCCAAACGGCGGCGACAACTTCGGCTTCAACGCCATATCTGGCTTCGATCTGTTTGAGAACGCGGGCATTGTCGCGTAGTGCGGCGCGGCCGTTTTTGACACGCGTATCAGACACTGCGCTGTCAAGGTATTCCCATATCTGCTTGGTAAATTCGGATTGATTGCGGTCTTTCTGGACGACGTTGGCATTATAACGCACGCCCTGAAATGCGGAGTCAAAGACAGTATCGCGAATACCTCGTGCACGCGCGCGACCACGAAAGCCGTCGATCCAGCGTTGAAAGGCGAGATTGGACGTTGCTGCTTGCGTTAGCACCACGGCACCTCCTTCGGGTCGCGGTTTTGGTGAGATTGAGAACTCGGGTGCGGGGCTGGCGGCCACGGAAAATGCCAAGGCCAGAAAGACGCCCGGCACGAAAGCCAAGACACGTCGCATGAGATCAACCTGAATTTGTTTAACTGCTCTTTTGTCCAGCATAGGCAGATTCGCGCGAAAGCCAAAAGGCAATCCTGTGCCGCTCGGCAGGGCACCGCCTGCGAAGGTCTAAAACCGCTCAAGAAGGCGGCGCAGATAGTCCAGCTCTTCGGATGGTCGTTCCTGTTCGCCGGAACGGCGCCGAATTTCGTCAAGCAGCTCGCGGGCGCGGCGATAGACATCTTCGCCTTGGAGCAATTGTTCGTCCGTCCCGATCCGTCCGTTTTCACCGGCTTCGCGACCGAGGGGGTCACGGCTGCCGTCCGGGGAGTTGCGTCCAAGTTGCTGACCCTGCTGGCTGCCTTCCTGGTTTTGTTGTTGTTCGGCCATTTGTTCGGCAAGTTCGCGCATTCCTTCGCGGAGCGCTTCCATGGCTTGCGACTGGCTTTCGAGCGCCCCGGCGAAGTCTTCACCGCGCAGGGCGTCTTCTGCGTCATCCATGGCCTCGCCTGCTCGCCCCAACGCTTCGCGCGACGCGTCGCCTTCGGGTGTGCCCGCGCCGGGCAAATTGTTTTGCTGGCGTTCCAATTCTTCGCGCAAGGCTTGTTGACGGTCGGCAAGACTGCCTTGCTGGCCACTGCCCTGAGGCTGCCCGTTCTCGCCCGATTGCTGCCCGCCTTGACCCTGGCCGCTTTGACCGTGTTGTTCGCCGCGACCCTGATCGCCACTGCGTCCGGTGTTATCCTGAGAATTCCCCGCTTGAGCATTGGGATTGAATTGTTCCTGAAGGTCACGAAAGGCTTCATCGGAGAGACCCTGTTGCTCGCGTAGGGTCTCAGCCAGCCCTTCCATCGCCTGTTCGCCCGGTGACTGTTGGCCTTGCTGGCCGCGCGCAACTTGCATGTTTTCCATCATCTGACGCAGTTGATTGAGAAGCTCTTGCGCCTCGGCCATGCGGCCTTGCTCCATCAATTCCTGAAGCCGATCCAGCATATCCTGCAATTCGTCGCCGGACATTTCCTGCATTTGCTGGTTTTCAGAAAGCTGTTGCTGTTCGCCATCTTCCCCCATTTGTTCAGCAAGCTGCTGCATATAGTCCTGCATGGCTTCGCGCAATTCTTGCATTAACTCGGCAATTTCTTCGTCCGTTGCGCCGTTCTCGATGGCCTCGGCCAGACGATCCTGCGCCCGGCGCAGGCGTTCTAGTGCGTCGCTGAGATCCCCCTCTTCGATCTCAAGCGCGATGTCCCACAGGACCCCGGCGAATTCTTCCATCGCATCATCGTCAAGGCGTGCGATTTCGATCCTAGTTTCAAGCCGCCTCACCAAGAAGCGAAGTTTGAGGTAGATCGTTTCGGAGCGAAACGCATCTTCGGGGCGGTGAGACACGGCGCGAAGGATTTGCGCGACGCGCGGCCCGTTGGCACGGTTCCAAAGAAGGTCGCGGCGCTGTTCAATGATGGCTTTGGCAAGCGGGTCGAAGAAGCGTTTCCCCGGCAGAGTCGCGAATTGCGGGGCGGAGAGGCTGATCTGACCGGCGGCATCTTCGGCCGTCAAGGTCGCGGTGATTGGCAGGTTTGCCCAAGGGTGCTCACTGAAATCGTCGATGACAGTTTCCGAGAAATCAGCACGATCGCCGCTGATAGTCATAGGCAGATCGAGCGTCACCGCATCGCGTGGCTCTGGGTCAACTGTCAGGCCGTAACGGCGCTCAACCTCTCCCAGATCAAGCGTGAATTCCATTTGACCCGCGACGACGCCGTAGTCATCGGTGGCGACAAAGGGGGCTTCCATGCGACCCGCGTCGCCTTGGGCAATCGGACCCTCAAATTCTATGGTCGGAGGTGAATCCTCAAGCGCGGTGATATTCCAGCTTTGGCCTCCGGGCCCTTCGATGGCCACGATACCGCTGGTTGCGACATCGAAGCTTTGCGCGGGATCGGTGGCCGGTGGAATGTCTTCGACGCGTTCGGACACCGTTTCGTTTAGGGCAAGCGCACCAACCTCGCCGTAAAAGCGCAGCGTTACGCGGCTGCCTTCGGGGACCGCAAACCCGGCGCGGTCAATGTCGTTCAGATAAAGGCTTGGTTGACCGGTATAGCTGGGCGGTTCGACCCAGCCTTCCCAGGATGGTCCGGCGGCAAGCGTGTCGCCACCGGGTGTCAGTTCAGCAACGGTTGTCACACGTAGGAGCGATCCGAACAGCAACGCGACGATAAACACCAGAAGCGCCGCATAGCGCAACGCAAACGGGTCACGCGAAGACAGTTTCAAGTCCGGGCTAGGGGCGCGCGCAGCTCGGGTCTTTTCCGTCATGCGCTCGATATGGGCGGCCCAAACTTTTTCGGACGCTGCATCGCCCGCTCCGATCGCCTGCGTATCTGCAATTGCCGCGATAGGGCGGCCAGGCAACGTTCGGTCAAGTCGTTCGATAGCCTCGCCGCGCCGAGGCATGCGGAATTTCGAAGCACCGCGCACCAGCGCCCAAAGTCCGCCAAGGACCACGGCAACGCCAAGGCCCCAGACAACTTCCAGAGGGAGATTGTCCTGCACACCGAGCATCAAAAGTGCCAGCGTGGCAAGGCAGATCGACCAAAGCGGCCAGAACGCGCGCACGATCCGCTCGGACCAAAGCCCGGCAAATGTCAGCCGCAGCGGCCACGAAAGCCGCTTTGCTGCATCGTGAGGAAGATCATTCAGGTCCGTCATAGGTCCCGGATCTTGGCCAAGGTCAGGTTATACCGACCTCTCGAGCCATTCTGGAATGGTATCTCGATTTATCATCTCGTCAAAGGTTGGACGCGCCCGAATGACGGCAAATTGATGCTCATGGACCAAAACCTCGGGAATTAGCGGACGCGAATTGTATTCTGACGCCATAACGGCGCCATAAGCCCCTGCTGAACGGAAGGCGACCAGCTCTCCTGAGGTCAATGGAGGCATTTCACGCTGTTTGGTGAATGTATCGCCCGACTCGCAAACCGGACCGACAATATCAATCGGGGCCAGTTCGGTGCCCGGCGCGGGCTCAACAACCGGCAAAATGTCGTGATAGGCGCTATACATCGCGGGGCGGATCAAATCGTTCATTGCAGCATCAATGATCAGGAAGTTGCGGCCGTCGCCTTCTTTCACATAGATCACTTCGCTGACCAATAGACCGGCGTTGCCGGCGATCAGACGCCCCGGCTCGATTTCGATTTCGCAGCCCAGATGGCCAACCGTGCGCTTGACGAGAGCGCCATAGTCCAACGGCAATGGCGGTGCGGAATTTGAGCGCTCGTAAGGAATGCCAAGCCCGCCACCAAGATCAAGGCGCGAGATGTCGTGGCCGTCTGCTCGCAGGGTTTCGGTCAGCTCTGCGACTTTGAGGTAGGCTTGCTCGAAAGGCGCGAGATCCGTCAGTTGGCTGCCGATATGGACATCAATTCCGATCACCTTGAGGCCCGGAAGCACAGCAGCTTCGGCATAGACTTGGCGCGCTTTTGCGATGGGAATGCCGAATTTGTTCTCGGATTTCCCGGTCGCGATTTTTTCATGCGTTTTCGCATCTACGTCCGGGTTTACGCGAATGGTGATAGGCGCGACGCGCCCCAAACGCGTGGCAACGGCGGACAGCGCGATCATTTCCGGTTCGCTTTCGACGTTGAACTGACGAATGCCGCCGTTCAGCGCGAGTTCCATTTCCTCAACTGTTTTGCCGACGCCGGAGAACACGATCCGCTCTCCGGGGAAGCCTGCCGCGATAGCGCGCCGATATTCGCCGCCCGAAACAACATCAACACCCGCGCCGAGAGACGCCATCAGCTTCAACACAGCCTGATTTGAATTGGCCTTCATTGCGTAGCACACCAAATGGGGCATGCCTTCGAGCGCCTCGTCAAAGAGTTTGAAGTGGCGGGTCAGTGTCGCAGAGGAATACACATAAAACGGCGTGCCGACATTGGCCGCAATTTCAGGGATCGCGACGTCTTCGGCGTAGAGAACGCCTTGCTTATAGAGAAAATGGTCCATGAAACGGCTCTTAGACGGGGCGCGCGCGCTCTGCAATCAAATCAACAGGCTTGCAGAGCCTTCGTGTTTCAAAAGCGCGACTTTGGTTTCGATTCCGCCGCGTGCAGAGAACCCACCGAGATTGCCGGTTCCAAGAACCCGGTGACAGGGGATGATGATGGCGATTGGGTTGGCACCGCATGCTTGCCCTGCCGCTTGAGCCGACAGGCCCGTTTCGCGCGCGATCTCTCCGTATGTCTTTGTTTCACCGAATGGAATTGCGATGAGCGCGTCCAGAAACCGCTGCAATGTCGGCGATGCTTTAGGGGCCAGAGGAAGATCGAAATTGGTCAGGTCATGGGAAAAATAGGCGGCCAGTTGTCGATGTGCCTCGGCCAAAAGAGTAGTTTCATCAGACCCGTCGCCGCCCCAATCGAGCGCGACAATCGCGGCGTTTTCTTCAACGAGCGTGATCGGTCCAAGTTGGCTTTGCTGGGTCAGTTTGGGCATGGCGCTACTTTGCGCGCCATGCCCGAATGTCTCAACCCGAAACGTGCGGATTTAGCCCAGCGCGTCGTTGCAACGCGCGCAGGTGGCTGTATGCGAATGAGTGCCAACGTCAGGAAGGATCTTCCAGCAGCGCTGGCATTTCTCCCCATCGGCCATTGCGAACACGACCGCCACCGTGGGGACATCGTCCAGCCGGAACGCATCGTCAGGTGCTGGGCCGCTTGAGAAGTTGATGCCTGACACGATGCACATATCGTCCATCGGAACATCGCTCAAAACCTCGGCCAGGGGTTCCGGCAGGAAAACTGTCGGAGTTGCTTCCAGCGACGAGCCGATCGTCTTTTCACGACGCTCGACCTCCAAAGCTCCGGTGACGACCCGGCGCACCATACGCAACGCTTTGAACTTCTCTTCCAATTCCGGGTTCTTCCACCCTATCGGGTCGCCGGGCATATCGATCAGGTGCACCGACGAACCATCACCCGGGAAGCGTTCGAGCCAGACCTCTTCCATCGTGAACACAAGAATCGGAGCAAGCCAGCCAGTCAAGCGGTGGAACAGGATGTCGAGCACTGTGCGTGCGGCGTTCCGGCGATCCGATGGCCCGTCGCAATAAAGCACATCTTTGCGGATATCGAAGTAAAACGCTGACAAATCCTGCGTGGCAAATTCAAAGACCGCCCGGAATACGCCTTGGAAGTCATAAGAGCTATAGCCGGACTTTACCCGCGCATCCAATTCGGCAACGCGGTGCAGAACCCAACGCTCTAACTCGGGCATATCGGCAATTTCGACGCGTTCGTCGTCTGAAAAGCCGTTCAGGTTGCCAAGCATGAATCGCATGGTGTTGCGAAGACGGCGATAGCTGTCAGCCACGCCTTTGAGGATCTCAGGCCCGATGCGTTGGTCGGCGGTGAAGTCGACCTGTGCCACCCAAAGCCGCAAGATATCCGCGCCGTATTGTTTGACGACCTGCTCGGGCACGATGGTGTTGCCCAGAGATTTGGACATCTTGATGCCCTTCTCATCCAGCGTAAATCCGTGGGTCAGCACGCCGCGATATGGCGCACGACCATTGGTGCCGCAAGATTGCAGCAGCGAGGAGTGAAACCAGCCGCGGTGCTGGTCGGTTCCTTCAAGGTAGAGATCTGCGATCCCGTCGTCCGAACCGTCTTCGCGGTCGCGCAGAACGAAAGCGTGGGTCGAACCGGAGTCAAACCAGACGTCGAGAATATCGAACACTTGTTCATAGTCGTCGTGATTGACGTCATCGCCAAGGAAGCGTGCCTTTGCGCCGGGCTGATACCAAGCGTCCGCGCCTTCGGCCTCGAACGCCTCCAAAATGCGGACATTAACGGCTTCGTTGCGCAACAGGAAATCGTCGGCTGTTGGCAGGGTGTCTTTTTTCACGAAACATGTGAGCGGAACGCCCCATGCGCGCTGTCGCGACAGAACCCAATCAGGACGCGCTTCCATCATGGAGTACAGACGGTTGCGGCCTGTCTGGGGCGTCCATTTCACATTGTCGATTTCGGTCAGGGCGCGTTCGCGGATGGTCGTTCCGAACTGGTCCTGACCATCGCCCACGGCCTGATCGATCGCAGCAAACCATTGCGGTGTGTTTCGATAGATGACGGGAGCTTTCGAGCGCCATGAATGGGGATAGGAGTGCTTAATTTTTCCCCGCGCCAAGAGGCCACCAACCTCAGCTAGTTTGTCGATCACTGTCTTGTTCGCATCGCCCTCGCCACCTTTCCGCGACAGGATGTATTTGCCGCCAAAGAATGGCAAATCGGCGCGGAAACCGCCGTCATCCATCACATTATAGGTGATGACCTGACCCAGCATTCCGAGGTCCCGGTAAAGCTCGTATTCCTCCATCCCGTGGGATGGCGCGCAATGCACAAAGCCTGTACCTTCTTCATCGGTGACAAAATCAGCCGCGCGGAAATCGCGGATGTCGTCCCATTCGCCGTTTGCGCCTTCGGCGCCAGCCAGCGGGTGCAAGACACCGTTGATAACGGACGGATCAACGTCACCCACACGGGTAAACATTGTTTCGTCAAGTCGCGCACGGCCCAGAACGTCGCCTGCGAGCTTGTCTGCAAGCACGAAACGGTCCCCGACCGAGGCCCAGCATTCATCTGGTGCCCCGGTTACCTCGTAAAGGCCATAAGAAAAGTCAGCGCCGAACACGACCGCCTTGTTGGACGGGATCGTCCATGGCGTCGTCGTCCAGATCACAACGAACGCGTCTTTCAACCGATCGTCGCTGGTTTCGTTCACGCGGAATTTCACCCAAATGGTGAAGCTTTCCTTGTCGTGATACTCGACCTCTGCTTCTGCCAGCGCCGTTTTTTCCACTGGCGACCACATCACAGGTTTTGAGCCCTGATAGAGCGTGCCGTTCATCAGGAATTTCTGAAACTCGGCGGCAATCACGCGTTCGGCGTGGAAATCCATCGTTAAATAGGGTTGCTCCCAATTTCCGGTGATCCCCAGGCGTTTGAATTCGTCGCGTTGGATATCGATCCAGCCATCGGCAAAGGCGCGGCATTCCTGACGGAATTCGACGACGTCGACGGCGTCTTTGTTTTTGCCTTTTTTGCGATATTGCTCTTCGATTTTCCATTCGATCGGAAGACCGTGGCAATCCCAACCGGGGATGTAGCGCGCATCGCGTCCCATCATCTGTTGGGAGCGCACGACGAAATCTTTAAGGATCTTGTTCAATCCGTGGCCGATGTGGAGGTGCCCGTTTGCATAGGGCGGGCCGTCGTGAAGCGTGAAAGGCGCGCGCTCCGGGTCGGCTTTTGCTTTGTCGCGCAGGCGATCATAGATTCCTATGTTTTCCCAACGTTCAAGCCACGCGGGTTCACGGTTTGGCAGGCCCGCGCGCATCGGAAAGTCGGTTTCGGGCAGGTTCAATGTTTCTTTGTAGTCAGGCGTATCGGCACACATTGCTCAGTGTCCTTGAAATTCTAAAGGTGTCGCGAAATAGGGGTGGCGGAGCGTCTCAACGCCAATATCCCGGCGGCTCATATCGTTAGAGCGCCGGGCCCGTAATTCGAATGATGATCACATTGGGCCGTGTCATGAAGGCGCTTATAAGGAAGGCCCTCGCCCCCCACAAGGGAGCAATCGGCACGGTTTTTTGGAGCGATTTCCAACCACAACGTCATTCTTATGTGGTTTCGCGGTCAAACAGGCCGGTAAGTGCGCGTTGTACGAGCCGCGTCACCCGCGGTTTTTCGGCGACCGTGAAGGGCAGCGGGCGGCAAACCTCCATTGCGGCCACCCCAACGCGGGCGGTGAGCGCACCATTGACCAAGCCCTCTCCGAAGCGGCGCGAAAGTTTTGCGACAAGGTGACCACCGCCCACCGAGCCGAGCAAATCTTCACCAACGGCAACCGCGCCTGTTGCAACCAGATGAGTGATCACAGCGCGGGTTAACCGCCATGCCCCCAACGTTCCAGACCGGCCGCCGTATATTTCGGCGATGCGTCGGATCATGCGCACATTCGCGGTCAAAGCGGCGATCACATCTGCAAAGGCCAGCGGCACGAGGGCGGTGACGGTCGCGACCTGACGGGCGGCGGCTTCGACTTCGCGCCGGGCGCGTTCGTCCAGTGGGACCAATAGCGTGTCTTCGGCCAGACCAAGCACGGTGGAAGCATCAAACGCGTCGCGCGCGCCTTCTTTGAGGCGGTCGCGGCCCCAGCGCGTGTCTTCGCGTCCGGTGTAAAGCGCGACTAGGCGGTCGGCGAGTTTGCGTGCGCCGCCCAAATCTTCAGCTTCTAACACGCGCTCCGCTTCGGCGTGCAGGCCTTCTATCTTTTGCAGGCGCGCCAAAGCGGCCCATTCGCGGATCAGAATGGCGAAACAAACGTAGGCAAAAAGACCCAAAAGCCCAAGCGCGACCAAGCCAAGAACGGCATTGCGCGCTACCAAACCTGTGACGGCGTCCCATGCCGCGACGGTTGTAAAAAACACGATGACGGCGAGCAGCAATTGCCAGAACCACCGCACCAGCCGATTGGGTCGGCGCGCCGCCAAAACGGCCATGGTCTGCATCGCCTGACCGGATGGCGCATGGGCGGTTTCAGACACGGGCGGCGCGTCGGCGGGGCTTGGACCGGCGTCGTCCAATTCGATCAGAACAGGTCCATCACGCTCGCTCATGTCGGTGCCCTTTGCCATTCAAACCGGATATCCGGCAGATTTTCTTCGTTGTCTCCATCGGTGCGAGACGTCGCCTTGAACCCGGCTTTTTCATAGAACTTCTGTGCGGCTGTGTTGGCTTGGAAAGTCCAAAGACCTAGCCGATCACATACGCCTTGCGTGTGGCGCAACAAGTGCGTGCCGATGTTTTGGCGTCTTGCGTCGCGCGCAACGTACAGAGCTGTGATTTCGTCATCGTCTCGGTGCAAGAAGCCTGACACCGTGTC
Organism: uncultured Boseongicola sp.; assembly: GCA_938016355.1. Taxonomy (GTDB): domain Bacteria; phylum Pseudomonadota; class Alphaproteobacteria; order Rhodobacterales; family Rhodobacteraceae; genus CALLWO01. The sequence goes on from CALLWO010000216.1 coordinate 13,257, forward strand.
GTTTTGCCGGGCCACGATTGTTCGGCCAGATTCCACAAGGTTTGTGACAAATTTTAAATCTGTTTCGTGCGAATGGATGCGTGGCATCCAAGGTGTGTCGTCGATCCAACTTGAGAGAATACCGGCGCAGGCATTGGCATCTACATTTGTTGCCGGTTCGATGATGATACGGGTCACAACCGATCCCCGATCAGAAATTCGGCCGCCCGATCCAGACGGATATGCGGTGGGCCGTCGCCGGGGCGCAAATCCAACGCCTGCGGCGCAAAGCGCATGACCTGATAATCCGCGTCCAGCCAAGAATCTGCACCTTGGCGCGCAGGTGTCAAAAGGCGCGCGGGGTCTTCTGGCAATTGTCCGGGATAAAACGCGGCGCGCTTACCGGTTTCTGCAAGGGTTCCGCGCACCACGTCGAGGGTGCGGCCGTCGCGCTCGATCCTCTCTTCTGTAGTGGCTCGCAGCGAGGCAAGCGCCATTGCGGATGTCTCTGCCCCCGCAAAATCCGCCCGTGTGCGCGCGTCGTTCAACAGGGCCTCGGTGATCGAGGTCAGCTGGGCATGTTGGCTGTGATGCAGGTGGTCTGCCTTTGTCGCGGCGAACAGGATTTTTTCGACGCGCCGACCCAACAACAATTGGCTTAGGAATGCGTTGCGACCTGGGCGGAACGCACCAAGGATGTCAGCTAGAGCCACACGCATGTCTTCGACCGCCTTGGGTCCGGCGTGGATTGCGCCAAGCACGTCAACCAAGACAACTTGACGGTCAATACGCGCAAAATGTTCGCGAAAGAAAGGTTTCACGATCTCGCGTTTGTAGGATTCAAAACGTCGCTGGAATTCGCGACCCAGTGAACCGCGCCCAAAAGTCCCGGCGTCCGGGAGCGGAGCGAAGGTCAGAACGGGCGACCCCTTTAAATCACCGGGCAACAAGAATCGGCCCGGCGTGCAATCGGAGTAGCCCGCATCACGGGCCGCATTCAGATAACCCGTGAAGGCCGCGGCAAGGTCTTTTGCAGCCACTTCATCAAGTTTTGCCGAACCATCCGCTGTAGCAATCGCATCTCGAAACGCAACCGCCTCACTGCGTGTTTCGAGGCGAGACAGCACATCACGCGACCAGGTGGCATAGTCCTTGTCCAACAGCGAAAGATCTAAAAGCCATTCCCCGGGATAATCGACGATATCAATATGGATCGTTTTGGGGCCCGCAAAGCCGGACAAAAGCCCATTTGGTTGCACACGGAGCGACAAGCGTAGTTCGCTGGTTCCGGTTGTGCCTTTGGGCCAGAAAGGCTCGGGGCCGGTCAGCGCGGCAAGGTGCGACTCATAGTCAAAACGCGGGACGGTATCGTCAGGTTGCGGTTGCAACCAAGCTGACCTGATCCGACCTTCTGCCGCCGCCCTGAGCGCGGGCATTCGCCCCCGCGCGATCAGATTGGCGGCGAGTGACGTGATGAATACGGTTTTTCCGGCACGGCTCAGACCTGTCACGCCAAGGCGGATAACGGGCTCGAAAAACGCCTCATTTACCGTGCTGATCGTGGTCTCGACGCTGCGCGTCAGGCCGTCGGCAATATCACCAATAATCAATTCGCACCCTTTCTTCGCATCCAAAAGATAGGGAGCCTGCACGGCTTCCACCACCCGCTGCTGCGGTTCTTTTGAGGGTATGGTACATAGAGACGTCTGAAACGTAACGGCAATTGCACCTGTTCACCCAACAAGTTAACCCGTTGGCCATGCCACGCTTTGCTTTGAAAATCGAATACGACGGGCGGCCTTTCTCGGGCTGGCAACGACAAGACGACGTGCCATCGGTTCAAGAGGCCGTGGAAACGGCGCTTGGCAAACTGGAACCAGACTTAGCTTCGATTGCCGCTGCCGGGCGCACAGATGCGGGCGTCCACGCATTGGGACAAGTTGCGCATGTCGATATGGCGCGCGACTGGGAGCCTTTTCGTCTTTCCGAGGCGTTAAATTTTCATCTGAAGCCTTTGCCCGTGGCAATCACGGCTTGCGCGGTGGTTGATGATGCCTGGCACGCGCGCTTTTCGGCCATTGAGCGGCGATACCTCTATCGATTGGCGCAAAGACGCGCGCCGCTTGTTCACGATGCCGGCCACATCTGGCGTGTCCAAAGACCGTTGAATTGCAAAGCAATGCGGAATGGAGCCGCTTTCCTGATTGGTCAACATGATTTCACGACGTTCCGATCAACAATGTGTCAGGCAAAGAGCCCTGAAAAATCCATAGACGCCATTGAAATCACAGAATCGGACTATCCCGGCGGGCGTCTAATCGAATTTCACATCAAGGCCCGCAGTTTTCTTCACAATCAGGTGCGTTCTATCGTGGGAACTTTGGAGCGTGTTGGCGCCGGCGCCTGGGACCCGGAGCACGTAAAAGTGGCGTTGGAAGCCCGTGATCGGTCGGCATGCGGGCCTGTTGCCCCGCCCGATGGACTTTATTTAGCAGGCGTTTCCTACGCATCTGACGTATTTTAGGAAAAGTGCCACAATTGGCATGTATCGCCGCATTTCGGTCCAAACTTGCCCCGCAATCACCCTTGTTGAGCCGAAACGTCGTCGCGAATCCATGGCAAATTATATCCAACGAGTAATTGGAGTGAAGTAATGATTGATCTGTTTGCCACAAGCTTTGACGCTATCGCGCTTAGCGCCCTGACCTGCCTCGTCTTCCGTGAAATCCTGTTGATTGCTTTGCCGAACCGCTTGGCAGGTCCGGGTGGCAGCTTTATCGACACAAACCCACGCTAAACGCGCCGATCTCAGTTCTGAGGGACTGAGAACGTGAGGTTGGCCCAAAGGCTTTCCCAGCGCACGTTTTGATTCTTGGCTTTTGTTTCGGATGGCACGCGCAAGACAACGGAATCGAGCATGTAGCGACTGCCGGGGTTGACCGGAACGGTGACTTCGCCGTTCTCGTCCGTTCGCACGTAGGAAATACGAATGTCACCTGCGCGCGGCTTTTCAAACACTTCCACCTGTTCTTCTGCGCGCGGTTTGCCGTCATAGAGGACGCGCACATCAATGCCATCGCTCATATCGTCAGTGTAGGGATTTTCCAAAGCGACGATTTCAGTCAGTAGCCCGGCGACAACGTCGTTGCCCTTGCCGCTTCCGACACCGATGAGTGATTTTGCAAATCGAGAATAGGCTTCGGCGACATTTTTCTCGGACAAGCCGCGCTCTTTGTGCGCCTCGAGCGTCCATGTGGCGTCTTTATGTTCCACGAATGCGATGAATTTCTCGAAATCGTCCCAAACAATCCGAAAATCCTTTGTCTCGTGGATCAACACCAGCAGTCCGTCTTCTTCAGCGCGCAAATTGACCGCTGGGCGATCTCCAATCCGACCATCGACGCTGGACAATTTCCCGTTCTGAACCATGTCGAAGCGGTGAAACTGCGGTGGCAGGTAAGATTGCGCGGCGCCGGAGAATTCAGATCCGACGCGCAAATTTGCGACAACCCGGTCGCCAACTTCAATCTGATGGGCCTGCGGGTCGATCCAAAACTCATGGCTCTTGGCGGCGAAGGCGATACATGCCAATGAAGCAGCGAGCGAAAGTGTACGAAACATGCGAGTCTTCCATATGTCTAAACTTGTTTTGAGGGTGGCTCTTGCTGCTCTGGTGTCAACCCTTCTTACCCTCACGTTTGCGCGTGCCCATGAGGTGCAGCCAACGATTGCCGATCTTGAGATAACCTCTGAAAGTGTGGAATTGTCGCTTGGCTGGGTTCTGGAAGCCCCGGTTGCCGGGCTGGACCTTGAAGGTGTTGAGGACACCAATGCCACTGAGGGCGCCGAAACCTATGATGCCTTGCGCGCGCTCCCGGCCGAAGAGTTTGAAGCCGCGTTTCGCGAGGCATGGCCGGAAATTTCGCAAGCTTTTGGTCTGACATCAGGTGGCGAAGCATTGCTCTTTGAGATCACGGGCGTTGATATTCCGGTTGAGGATAATCTTGAGCTGCCCCGTCAATCAACACTGAGCCTGAGTGCGCCGTTGCCGGCGGGCGATGCGCCGGTTGTCATGAACTGGCCCGCCGAGTTTGGTCCGATTGTTATCCGGCAAGTCGGCATCGAAAACGGCTATACGGCCTATCTGATCAATGGAGGCGAAAGCGATCCGATCCCACGCACAGGGGCTGACACACAAACGGCGGGTGCGGCATTTGTCGAGTATATCGGTGTCGGGTTTGATCACATTATTCCGCTTGGTTTGGATCATATTCTATTTGTTTTGGGGCTGTTTTTCCTTGCCCTGCGGATGGGTCCGCTGCTTTGGCAGATCACGGCTTTTACCTTGGCCCACACAGTGACGTTGGCGCTTGGTGCGCTCGATATCATCCGGATTTCACCTGATATCGTGGAGCCGCTTATCGCAGCTTCGATCATCTATGTTGGCGTTGAGAACGTATTCGCGCGAGGTTTGACGCCCTGGCGGCCAGTCGTGATTTTCTGCTTTGGTTTGCTTCACGGGCTTGGGTTTGCCAGCGTCTTGTCAGATTTCGGATTGGGTGGGAGCCACTTTGTTCCGAAGCTCATTGGTTTCAACGTCGGAGTTGAGGTCGGGCAACTTTCGGTAATCGCCGCCGCCTTCCTTTGTTTTGGCATTCTGTTTGGAAATCACGATTGGTATCGCCGTCGGATCGCGACGCCTGTGTCGATCGCCATTGCCGTAATTGCGACATTCTGGGTGTTTGAGCG
>CALLWO010000217.1 GCA_938016355.1 uncultured Boseongicola sp.
CCGGCACAAATTCCTGTCGAAGTCATCGGTTGCAGTGGTGAGCCGTGCAGGATTCGAACCTGCGACCCACTGATTAAAAGTCAGTTGCTCTACCAACTGAGCTAACGGCCCACTAGGACACGCGACCTAAACTTCGCCCCCCGAGCCGTCAAGGGCAAATCCACAACGACATGAAGCATTTACCCGGGGTGTGGGTTGACTTCATCTTACCCCGCGCGCCACTTTTGGCCTTCGCTCAACCGGATCGGAAGAGAATGCGGAAATTATTCCTTGGAGTGCTGATTTCATTGGGGCTTTCTGCCTGTGGCGCCCCTGTGAATGGTTTGCTCGTAAGCCCGACGGCCGAGCCGGTTGGAGGCAATCTGTTTGTCGAAACACTCGGCGACGGCGGACAGGTCTTGGTGCTCGACGGAGAAATCACGCCGGAAACGGCCTTCTATTTCCAAACGATTCTCGATCAGGCCGACGCAAGTGGGCTTCTGATCGCCCAAAGTCCTGGCGGCAACCTCCTTGCGGCGCATCAGATCGGACGCGCGATTGCCAAGAACCGCATGAACACAGCTGTTCTGGTGTCTTGCCGATCGGCTTGTGTTGATATCTTTATCGCGGGTCGCGAACGTTCCATTGCAGAGGATGCCGAGCTCGGTCTCCACGCGGCTTCCGATCCTGACTTTGGCTTCTCGATTGACCAACCCTATTGGCGCTCATTTGGCTTCGGCGCTGTCAACGAAGCCGCCTACAAAGTGCCCTTTGGCGACATTTGGATTATCGAGGCTGACCGGGCAAAAGCGCTACGGCTGGCTACAGAAATTCTCGGCTGATACCTCCGCCCCTTTGCAGATTTGCATCAGCGGGCGTATATGCGCTTCGATGAATGAAACCGCGCCTCCTTCCAGCCTGCCGTTCATGAAGATGCACGGGCTTGGCAACGACTTTGTCGTCATTGACCGACGCGCTGGCGGGCCGGTGGTTTCGGCTGATCTTGCGCGCGCTTTAGGGGACCGGCATCGCGGCGTCGGGTTTGACCAGCTTGCAGTTGTCGAAACCGGGGATGACGCGGATGCTGTTTTGACATTTTTTAATGCCGACGGCTCGCTTTCTTCGGCTTGCGGCAACGCCACACGCTGTATCGCGCGCCATCTTATGGATGAAACGGGTGCCAACGCCCTTACCCTGCGAACAGAGCGCGGGCTTTTGCCGTGCGAAGATGCCGGGAACGGCCTGACCCGGGTCAACATGGGCGTGCCTATTCTTGACTGGGCGGGCATCCCATTGTCCGAGAACGTCGACATTGATCACCTTCCGATTGACGGCGATCCGATTGCCACCGGCATGGGCAATCCCCATTGCACGTTCTTCGTCGAAGATGCCGATGCGATCGATCTAGCTAGCTGGGGTGCCGAACTAGAGCATCACCCGCTTTTTCCCGAACGCACGAATGTCCAGTTCGCCCATGCAATTGGGCCAAATCACCTGCGCATGCGCGTTTGGGAGCGTGGGGTTGGCGTGACGCTTGCCTCCGGCTCATCGTCCTGTGCCGTCGGGGTCGCCGCCGTGCGTCGCGGCTTGACCGACCGGTCGTTACGCATTGATCTCGATGGCGGTCAGATTGAAATTGATTGGCGCGACGATGGCGTCTGGATGACCGGCGCCACGTCTCACGTGTTTAGCGGAGAACTTACGCACGCATTTCTGGACACGATCTGATGGATCGCAAAGTGCCCACATTTGCGACCCTTGGGTGCCGTCTGAACGCCTATGAATCCGAGGCAATGCGCGAAATGGCGGATGTCGCGGGTCTCTCGGACGCGGTGATCGTCAACACTTGCGCCGTCACCGCCGAAGCGGTCCGCAAATCGCAAAAGGAAATTCGCCGCCTCAAGCGCGAAAACCCGACAGCAAAGATGATCGTGACGGGGTGCGCCGCGCAAACCGAGCCTGAGCGTTTCGCTGATATGGCCGAGGTCGATCTGGTGCTCGGCAACATCGAAAAAATGGCGCCAGAAACTTGGGCCAATGCCGCCAATTTCATTGGTGACACCGAACGGGTGCAAGTTGACGATATCATGTCGGTGACGGAAACAGCCGGTCACCTGATCGACGGTTTCGGCCGCCACCGCGCCTATGTTCAGGTGCAAAACGGATGCGATCACCGCTGCACGTTCTGCATTATCCCCTTTGGGCGTGGCAATTCCCGCTCCGTGCCCGCAGGCGTTGTCGTCGACCAGATCAAACGCCTGGTCGACCGCGGTTTTAACGAAGTGGTGCTAACCGGCGTTGACCTCACAAGCTGGGGGGCTGATTTGCCTGCTGCGCCGAAGCTTGGGGATCTGGTTCGCCGCATCCTGAAGCTTGTGCCCGACTTGCCGCGGCTGCGAATCAGTTCAATCGATTCCATCGAAGTCGATGACGCTTTGATGGAAGCTATCGCAAGCGAACCTCGTCTGATGCCCCATCTGCATTTGTCGCTGCAGGCGGGTGATGACATGATCCTCAAGCGCATGAAGCGCCGACATCTTCGCGATGACGCGATCCGGTTTTGCGAAGACGCGAAAGCGCTGCGCCCAGACATGACCTTCGGGGCCGACATTATTGCAGGGTTCCCGACCGAAACCGATGCAATGTTTGAAAACTCGCTCAAGCTTGTCGACGACTGCGACCTGACATGGCTCCACGTTTTCCCCTACTCCGCACGCCCTGGCACTCCAGCGGCGCGGATGCCAGCCGTGCCCGGTCCAAAGATCAAGGAACGCGCGAAGCTGTTGCGTGATGCGGGCGCGTCCGCCGTCACACGCCATCTCGCCGCGCAAACCGGTAGAGCACACCGCGTGTTGGTCGAACAACCCGACATGGGCCGCACCGAACAATTTACCGAAGTGCGCTTTGACATGCCGCAACCCGAAGGTCAGATCGTCGACGCGAAAATCACAGGCCACACCGGCGACCACCTGACGGCATGACGCGCCCGATCCTCTATTCCTTCCGCCGATGCCCCTATGCCATGCGCGCCCGTCTCGCCATCGCAAGTGCGGGAATCTCTTGCGAACTGCGCGAGATCGTATTGCGCGACAAAGCGCCCGAGTTTCTGACGGCATCGCCCAAAGCAACCGTGCCCGTCATTGTAACCGGCAACGAAGTGATCGAGGAAAGCCTAGACATTATGCTTTGGGCGCTCAAACAAAACGATCCCGAGAATTGGCTCGACATGCCAGACGCAGGCTTCGCACTCATTCACGAGATGACCGAGCAAGGCGTGTCGTTCAAAGCCGCGCTGGATCGCTACAAATACGCCTCGCGCTTTGACGACGTGGATGCCAGCCAAGAACGTGATACGGCAAGCGCTTACCTTATGCGCCTCGATACGATGCTTGAGGCCGATGGCTGGCTCTATGGAAACCGCCCCACACTCGCGGATATGGCAATCGTGACATTCGTGCGCCAATTCGCCCATGTTGATCTGAACTGGTTCAACGTAGAACCCTGGCCCCACCTTGCCAACTGGCTCGAACGCTTCAAAAGCTCGGACAGGTTCAAAGACATTATGCAAAAGTATCCACAATGGCATTCTGGCGACGACGTCACGCTCTTTCCACCACCGGACTAAGCCCTTAGATCCATCTCAGCGCGTCAACCGGAGATTTCACCCATGACAATGACCCTTCTCTTTAGCGGCACGTCGCCATACGTCCGCAAAGTCGATGTTCTCCTGCGGGAGGCCGGGATTCACGAGCAAATCAACTACCGCGCCGCCAGCGGCACCCCGTTTGATCCAAATGAAAACGCAGTGGCCGCCAACCCCTTGGGCAAAGTCCCCGCCCTTCTGCGCGAAGACGGCCCCGCGATCTACGATAGCCGCGTGATTTGCCGCTTTATCGATTCGCTTGTTGAGCAACAGTTTTACCCGGAAACGCGCCTTTTTGAGGTTCTCACCCTCGAAGCGACTGCTGATGGTATGCTCGATGCAGCTCTGCTCATGGTCTACGAAGGTCGCCTGCGCCCCGAAGACAAGCAGCACGCGCCCTTTGTCGACGCGCAGTGGCTCAAAATTGATCGTTCGCTCGATGCCATTGAAAACCGCTGGATGAGCCACCTTCAGGGGCCTTTGACAATGGGCCAAATCGCGGTCGGTTGCGCGCTTGGCTACCTCGATTTACGCCACGAGAACCGCAACTGGCGTGATGGGCGTCCAGCCCTCGCCACGTGGTTCGCAGCCTTCGAAGATCGGCCTTCGATGCAAGCCACTCTGCCTTCGGGCTAAAATCCGGCTAAAAAACGTATCAGAAAGCGTAAGGTGCGCCCGATTGTCCGCTGGACGCCCCCGGTTCCGAGCGCTATCTAGCGGCGTTAAGTGCGCCGGATTCTGTCCGGTCCCGCTGTATTGGACGCATGTCCTTCGAAATTAAGATGGAGAAACTCGTGTCGCACGCAGATGATGATCACGAAGGCACCCGCCGGGACTTTCTGTACTACGCCACCGCCGGTGCTGGCACAGTTGCCGCCGGAGCCGCCGTTTGGCCACTGGTCAACCAGATGAACCCATCGCTGGATGTACAGGCATTGTCCTCGATCCGCGTTGATGTTGGTGGTGTCGAACCCGGCACGCAGCTGACCGTTAAATGGCTGGGCAAACCTGTGTTTATTCGCCGCCGCACGGAAGAAGAGATCGCCGCCGCTCAGGATGTCGATCTTGCGACACTGCCAGACAACGATGCGCGTAACGATAACATCAGCGCTGGCGACGGCGCGGATGCGAACCGCTATCTGCCTGCCCCAACCGATGACGGTCTGGAAGGCGAATGGCTGGTCATGATGGGTGTTTGTACACACCTTGGCTGCGTACCGCTTGGCGATGGCGCCGGCGAGTTCGGCGGTTGGTTCTGTCCGTGCCACGGCTCGCACTACGACACCTCGGGTCGTATCCGCAAAGGCCCAGCGCCGGAGAACCTTCCCGTGCCGCCTGCAAGCTTTGACGACGAAACAACGATCGTTCTGGGATAAGGAAAACAAAGATGGCCGGAATTCCACACGACCACTATGAGCCGAAATCCTCGGGCGAAAAGTGGCTTCACCGCCGCCTCCCGATTGTCAGCCTGATTTACGACACGCTGATGATCCCCACACCCAAGAACCTGAACTGGATGTGGATCTGGGGCATTGTCCTGACATTCTGCCTGGTATTGCAAATTGCCACCGGCGTGGTTCTTGCAATGCACTATACGCCGAATGTGGACATGGCATTCGCAAGTATCGAGCACATCATGCGCGACGTGAACGGCGGCGCAATGCTGCGCTACGTGCATATGAACGGCGCGTCGCTCTTCTTTATTGCAGTTTATGCCCATATTTTCCGTGGTCTTTACTACGGGTCCTACAAAGAACCGCGCGAAGTTACGTGGATCATTGGTATCCTTATCTTCGTTCTGATGATGGGCACTGCGTTCATGGGCTATGTGCTGCCATGGGGCCAGATGTCCTTCTGGGGCGCTACCGTGATCACCGGTCTCTTCGGCGCGATCCCGTTCGTGGGCGAGCCAATTCAGACGTTGCTTTTGGGCGGCCCTGCCGTTGATAACGCGACGCTGAACCGCTTCTTCTCACTGCATTATCTACTGCCCTTCTTGATTGTCGGTCTTGTTGCCGTTCACATCTGGGCGTTCCATACGACAGGCAACAACAACCCGACTGGTGTTGAAGTTCGCCGTGCATCCAAGGAAGAGGCCGAGAAAGACACCGTTCCTTTCTGGCCGTATTACGTCCTGAAGGACTTGTTCGCACTGGCTGTGATTCTTGCGATCTTCTTTGCGATCGTTGGCTTTATGCCAAACTATCTGGGTCACCCTGACAACTACATCGAAGCGAACCCGCTTTCGACTCCAGCGCACATCGTACCGGAATGGTACTTCCTGCCGTTCTACGCGATCCTTCGCGCGTTCACATCGGACGTCTGGGTCGTGATCATTGCTGAGTTCGTCACCGGCGGCATCATCGACGCCAAGTTCTTCGGCGTTCTGGCCATGTTCGGCGCAATCGCAGTCATGGCCCTTGCACCATGGCTCGACACTTCCAGCGTGCGTTCGGGCCGCTACCGTCCAATGTTCAAATGGTGGTTCTGGATTCTCGTGGCTGACTTCTTCTTCCTGATGTGGCTCGGCGCCATGCCAGCAGAAGAACCCTATGCAACGTTCTCGTTGATCGGGTCGGCTTACTGGTTCGGGTACTTCTTGGTAATCCTGCCACTCATGGGCGTTATCGAGAAACCGCTTGAGCAGCCAGAAACCATCGAAGCTGCGTTTGCGGCTGACAAGGCCAAGGCAAACGGTGGCGCTGGCGCAACCGATGCCACACCGGCGGAATGAAAGGGACAAATCAGATGATCCGTAAGATCGCACTTTCCGCTCTGACCGCACTTGGCCTTGTGGCTGGCGGCTCAGCATTCGCCGCTGGCGGCGCAGGTCATGTTGAAGATTATGACTTCTCGTTCGAAGGTCCGTTTGGCACCTACGATCAGATGCAGCTTCAGCGCGGCCTTCAGGTCTACACAGAGATCTGTGCGGCCTGCCACGGTCTCCAGTACGTATCGTTCCGTGCACTTGGCTATGATGGCGGCCCCCACCTCCCCGGTGATCAGGTCCGCGCCTATGCCGAATTTTACGAAGTCTTCGACGAAGAACTCGACGATTTCCGTCCGGCACGCCCAACCGACTACTTCCCGAAAAGCGGCCTTGAGAACGCCCCTGATCTTAGCCTGATGGCAAAGGCGCGCGCTGGTTTCCACGGCCCCTACGGCCTTGGCATCAACCAACTCTTCAAAGGTATGGGTGGTCCCGAGTATATCGCGTCTCTTCTCACCGGATACACCGGCGAAGAGAAGGAGGAATTCGGCTCGGTGTTTTACGAGAACAAAGCCTTCCCCGGCGGCTGGATCGCGATGAGCCCTCCGCTCTACGGCGATGACGTCGAATACGAAGACGGCTCACCAGCCGAAATCGAAGACCTTGCCAAGGACGTTTCGGCCTTTTTGATGTGGACCGCAGAGCCCGGATTGAACGCACGCAAAGAAGCAGGCTTCATCTCGGTTTTGTTCCTGATCATCCTCAGCGTTCTGTTGTACCTCACAAACAAACGCATCTGGGCCCCGATCAAGAAAGGCAAGGCTGCAACGCCTGCTGAGTAATCCTCGCTTGAAATCTTAGGAACGCGTCCCCTGAACCGGGGGGCGCGTTTTTCTTTGTCCGCTGCCCGGTCGAATAATTTGATCAAATTATTGCTTGCCGGATTTTCTGCCCGCCTATAGGGTCCACGTGATCAATTTTATTGGTGTTTCATGCTGATCGGCATCCTTCAATGTGGCCACTTCGTCGAACGCGAAGGCGCGCCTTATCGTAGCTACATTCAACTCTATACCGACATGATGGCAGGCACGGGCCTTGAGATGACCGGCTATAGCGTCGTCGATATGGAGTTTCCCGAGAGCCCCACATCCTGCGACGGCTGGTTAATCTCAGGATCTAAGCACGGCGCATACGAAGATCTGCCCTTCATCCCCAAACTGGAACAATTCATTCGCGATGCCTATGCCGCCGATGTTCCGATGTTTGGGATCTGCTTTGGTCACCAGATTATGGCGCAGGCCCTGGGTGGCCGCGTCGAAAAATTTGAAGGCGGCTGGGCAATCGGACGCACCGAATATGATTTCGGCGACCGCAAGATGGCAATGTATGCTTGGCATCAGGATCAGGTGCTTGCCCTTCCTAACGATGCGCGACGTGTTGCGTCCACTGACTTTTGCCAAAACGCAGCAATCGCCTACAAAGGCAAAGCCTATTCTGTCCAACCGCACCCGGAATTTGAGCGCGTTGAAATGGAACGACTGCTTGACCTGCGCGCGGAGGGCCTGATCCCGGATTCCGAGATCGAGAAGCAACGTATGCTCCTTGATGCTCCAAACGACAACGCGGCCATGATTGAACAGATCGCCGCCTTCTTCAAAGAGGCCTCCAATGTCTGACTGGAAGGGCGAGATCCCAAACGCCGCAACTGAATACCTCAAGGGTCACCGACTAGATGAAGTCGAATGTCTGATCGCCGACTTGTCCGGCATCGCGCGCGGCAAAGCGATGCCCGCATCGAAATTCGGCACGCAGGCGCAGTTCTATTTGCCAAACTCGATCTTCTTCCAGACCATCACCGGCGATTGGGGCGAAGCCGCAGGAGACGAAGGCTTCACCGAACCCGACATGGTTCTGAAGCCAGACCTCTCGACCGCCACAGCAGCACCCTGGACCGGAGACTGGACGCTTCAGGTGATCCACGACGCTTTTACCAAGGCGGGCGACCCGGTGCCATTTGCACCGCGCAACGTCCTAAAGCGCGTGGTCCAGCTTTATAATGACAAAGGCTGGACCCCGATTGTTGCGCCCGAGATGGAATTCTACCTGACCGCGCCAAACATCGATCCAGCGCAAGAGATCAAAGCAATGGTCGGTCGCTCCGGCCGCCCGGCGGCCGCGCGGCAGGCCTATTCCATTTCCGCCGTGGACGAGTTTGGCCCCGTGATCGACGACATCTATGACTTCGCCGAAGCGCAGGGGTTTGAGATTGACGGCATCACTCAAGAAGGCGGTGCGGGACAGCTCGAGATCAACCTTCTTCACGGCGATCCGGTAAAGCTGGCAGACGAAGTCTTTTTCTTCAAACGGCTGATCCGCGAAGCGGCCCACCGCCACAAATGTTTTGCGACGTTCATGGCGAAGCCAATCGAGGCCGAACCAGGCTCGGCAATGCACGTGCATCATTCGGTGCTCGACTCGGAAACCGGCAAGAATATCTTTTCAGATGCTGATGGTGGTGAAACACCGGAGTTTATGCATTTCATTGGCGGTTTGCAGCGCTATATCCCGGCAGCGACGCCGCTTTTTGCACCCTACGTCAATTCCTATCGCCGCTATGTCAAAGACAACGCAGCACCGATCAATCTGGAATGGGCGCGTGACAACCGGACAACGGCCATCCGCGTGCCGATTTCCGGACCTCAGGCGCGCCGCGTCGAAAACCGACTTCCCGGCATGGATTGCAACCCATATCTGGGCATCGCAGCATCCCTTGCTTGTGGCTATCTTGGCATGGTCGAAAAAATTGCGCCCAAAGATGAGTTCAAGGGGGACGCCTATGACGCGGATGAAGAAATTCCCCGTGGCGTCTATGCGGCGTTCGATCAGTTCGCCGCCGCGCAACCCTTGCGGGACGTGTTGAGCGAGTCTTTCGCGCGGGTTTATGAGATCGTGAAAATCGCAGAATACGAGGATTTTCTTCAGGTTATCAGCCCTTGGGAGCGCGAGCATCTGTTGTTGAATGTTTGATGTTTCGCCGCGCTAGCGCGCGGCGACCGACCGGGGGCCAGCCCCCGGGCCCCCGGAGTATTTTTCGAAAAATGAAGAAGGACTAAGACGTGAACCCCCTTTATCGCAACGACGCGCCTGGCCAATATCCAGAGAGCTGGTATGTGGCTTCGGCCGAGCTTGGGCCCGAGCGCGCTCCGTTGGACGGTGATATTCAGGTTGATGTGGCCATCATTGGCGCGGGCTTTACCGGATTGTCGACGGCGCTTCATGCGGCTGAAAAGGGATTACGAGTTGCAGTCGTAGATGCCCATCGCGTTGGATTTGGCGCATCAGGTCGCAATGGCGGACAGGTGGGAACGGGCTGGAACCAGTGGCAGGATTGGCTGGAAAAGCGGGTTTCGTCACATGAGGCGCGCGCGCTTTGGGACCTGACGGTCGAAGCCAAAGCATTGACGCGCGCGCTTGCCGCGAAACACGCCCCGGACGCCAACTACAAACCCGGGGTTCTGCATGGCGTATGGTCGGATCGGGAAGCGCTGGAATGGCGCGATTATGCAGCATGGTTGCGCGAAACTTACGGTTATGAGACCGAGTATCTGGACGCGGATGCGTTTCAAAAGATCTGTCCTAGTAAGGGGTATCGCGGCGGTGTTCTCGATTGGGACGCCGGGCATATTCACCCGCTGCGCTACGTTTTGGGTCTTGCCCGTGGCGCCGAAGCGGCAGGCGCTCAAATCTATGAAATGACTGAGGCAATCGGCGTCGAAACCGGACGTCTGACGACGAACAAGGGCGTGATCCGTGCCGATCATATTGTTTTGGCTGGAAACGGATATATGCCCGATCTGATGTCGGACGTATCTGCGCGCGTCATGCCGATCAATTCGTTCATTGCCGCAACCGAGCCCTTGGGCGATCGCGCACACACGGTTCTGACCAAGGACATTGCCGTCGCTGATGATCGTTTTGTAGTGAATTACTTCCGGCTTTCTGAGGACAAGCGGCTGCTTTTTGGCGGTCGGGAAAGCTATACGCTCGGATTCCCGGGAGATATCCTGACCGCGCTTCGCGCGCGCATGGAAAAGCTCTTTCCACAGATCAAAGGTGTAAAGATCGATTACCACTGGGGCGGCACGCTGGGCATCACTATGACCCGCCTTCCGATGGTTTCGATGGTCAAGCCGGGCGTCATCGCAGCTGCAGGGTTTTCCGGGCATGGCGTGGCGATCACAGGTCTGACGGGCAAAATCATCGCAGAAGTCATCGCGGGCGACGCGGGCCGTTTCGACCTTCTGTCAAAACTGCCAACCGGCACATTTCCGGGCGGAAAGCACGCGCGCCTGCCGCTTTTGACCCTCGGAATGACGTGGTATTCGATCCGCGACCGGCTGGGGATTTAGCCCGCGGTTATCAGAACAGGCGGAAATATAGCCAATCCGGCAGAAATTGCGTAAAGCGGACCGCCGTGCTGAAAAGCGTGGGATAGTTCTTGGCGAACCCGTCCGTGTTCATATGCTCCACATATTCGCGCGCGGCCTGCTCAGGTTCCATAATGAATGGCATTTTGTAATCGTTCTTGTCGGTCAGTCGGGTTCTGACGAAGCCTGGATTGATCAGCTGCACATCCACACCGGTCAACCGCAGGTCCGCGTACATAGACTCCGCCAAAGACATCAGCCCGGCTTTTGAGGCACCGTAACCAATCGCTTTGGGCAAGCCGCGAAAACCCGAGAGCGACCCCGTGAAAACAATGTGTCCAGCGTCGCGCTCTACCATGGCTGGCACAATGTGTCCCAGCACGCGTGCCGCACCGGTCAGATTGATATCAAACATCGTCGTTGTTTGATCAGCATTCCATTCGGCGGAACCAAACGACCAGTAAACACCCGCGAGATAAACCATCCCGTCGACGTCGCCCACTGCCTTGGCGGCCGCCGCGACGCTCGCCGGATCGGCCACATCCATGACGACAACCTGCGCCTTGCCGGGGCATTCGTCGGCCAACGCCGTCAACGCCTCTTCATCACGCGCGCTCAGGATGACTTCGGCGCCCATTTTGGACACTTCCAACGCAACCGCACGGCCGAGACCCGCGGACGCGCCAACAATCCAGTACCGTTTACCCTGCCACTGCCTCATGCCGCGTTGCGCTGCTTTTCTTCCGCCGGATCTGCTGGCCGCATGGTCGCAACCAGTTCGCCCACTTTGATCCCAAATTTGCGGAACTGACTGCGGTTCATGATCGTGCCGTTCTCGACCAGGTACATCCAATCAACCACGTCCAGAACATGCGAGCCCGCACTTTCAGGCAGGCGAATTGCGTATTTCAGGCACACGCCCGACCCTGATTGTTGGCCACGCCCAGCACCGACCAGATCATCAGCTTCGGCGCGAATGCGCCCTTGATCATCAACGCTCAAGCGCCATTCCCGATCTTGAGTGGTGCCGCTGTCATAACGAAACTTCTCGGTCATAACGCCGGTATTTCCGTCCCATTCCGCATGGAAATCCGCGACAAACCGGGACGTAACTCGTCCGGTAGGCCCAAAAATCACGCCTTCGCAAACGATCGGGCCGTTCAAATGCTGGCGGATGTCAAAGTCGGGCCCATTCGTCGCGTAATCCTCAGGTGACTGACCGGAAAACCCCAAAAACGTTGAGCGCGCCCAAACAGCCACGCCAACCAGGCCAACGCCAATTAAAATTCCCAGAAAGATATCCATAATCAAACCTCTCTCAGTGCCGTTCCCATATGCCCGTCTTCAAGCGGTGTCAGCGCAAGTAGCGCCAAGGCAACCAACTTCAATGCGCAAGGCAGGACAGCATACATCAATGTAAGTGTATAAAGCGCACTCTCGGGCGCGCTGGTGGTATCACCGGATTGAAATCCGGACGCCTCAAGTAACGGCAGCAAAAGCACCGCCGCAAAGGCCAGTGTGAATTTTGAAACGAAGGACCAAAGGCCAAAACCTTCTGCCGCCTCGGGCACGAGCGCATCCATGCGTCGCGCAAAAATAGCGGGCAAAAGCGTCATATCTGCGCCAAGGGCCGCGCCCGACGCAATACAGATCAGCGCAAAGGCTAGCGTATCGCCCGTTCCCAAAAGGGCAGCGCATCCGAACGACGCGATGGCCAACGCCATCCCGATCAAAAGTGCTTTCTTTGCGCCAACATTGCCCGCGAACTTCCCCCAAAGGGGCGCGGATGCCGCAGCCGCCAAGAAAAACAGCAGCAAAAGGGGGCCTTCCCACCCGGGCGCTCCCAACCGGCTTTCGACAAAGAAAAGGAACAAGGTCGATGTCACCGCAACGGGCGTCGCATTCAAAAGCGCGATCAAGAGCAAGCGCCGCGCCAGCGGATCGGCGAGAATGACACCGAAACTGACTTCACTTGTGTCTTCGCTCGCGCGCCACTCGGTGCGCATCGCAAGAACGGCTGCCAATGCCGCAAACGCGAAAAGTCCCGCGAATACAGCAAATGGCGCGCCCGTGATCGGGGCAAGCGCGACCGGCAACACTGCCGCCAGCGAAATGCCCAAAAGCGCGCCCGTTTCGCGCCACGTCGCGAGCCGGACGTGGCCGTCGTCTCCCA
>CALLWO010000218.1 GCA_938016355.1 uncultured Boseongicola sp.
AGAGATTTTCGACCTGAGACCTGTGGAAATCCGCGCTCAACATGCCCCAAAGGTTCTCAAAAAGGTGACCCATGAGATCTCACGCACAAGCAGTCATCATCGGAGGCGGGGTCATCGGTTGCTCGATCCTTTACCACCTCACCAAACTCGGCTGGAGCGATGTCGTTCTTTTGGAGCGCGATGAACTGACGTCCGGGTCGACATGGCACGCCGCCGCCAACATCCACGGGCTGCACGACAATAACAACATTAGCCGCATCCAGAACTACACGATGGACCTCTATAACGCGCTGGAAGCCGAAACCGGCCAAAGCTGCGGCGTGTTTCAAGCCGGTTCTCTTTATCTGGCCCAAACCGAAGCGCGCGAACATCAACTGCGTCTTCAGGAAGCCAAAGCGAAATACTATGGGCTGAACTTTCATGAGGTCAGCCGCGCCGAAGCCGAAGCCCTCCACCCGATGGTGAATTTCGAAGGCATCCGCTGCATCATGTTCGAACCCTCCGGTGGCAACGTCGATCCTTCCGGGGTCACGAACGCCTATGCCGTCGGCGCACGCCAGCGCGGCGCAGAAATCCACCGCTTCACCCCTGTGACCGCGACCGAAGCGCAACCGGACGGCTCGTGGATCGTGCGCACCCCGAATGGCGATATCAAAACCGATTGGGTTATAAACGCTGCGGGTCTCTGGGGGCGGGAAGTCGCTGCTCTCGCCGGGATCGAATTGCCGCTTCAGCCCACCGAACACCAATATTTCGTTACTGAATCCATCGCCGAGATTGAGGCAATGGATCGCCGCCTGCCATCCGTGGCGGATCGGGACGGCGAATATTATCTGCGCCAGGAGGGCAAAGGCCTGCTCGTTGGCGCTTATGAGCGCGATGTTCGGCTCTGGGCCGAAAACGGCACGCCGCTCGACTTCGCCCACGAACTTTTCCCCGATGACCTTGAGCGGATCGAAGACAATCTCATGCGCGCCATTGACCGTGTCCCCGCCGTTGGCGAGGCAGGCATAAAACGCGTGATCAACGGGCCAATGATCTGGTCCCCGGATTCCAACGTGCTCTATGGCCCTCATCCTGATTTGAAAAATTACTTCTGCTGTAACGGCATTATTCCGGGCTTCAGCCAATCCGGCGGCATGGGCCTTATGGCCGCGCAATGGATCACAACTGGGGAAAGCCAGTACGACATGTTTGCGTGGGATGTGGCGCGCTTTGGCGACTGGGCCGACAAGGCCTTCACCGAAGCCAAGGTCAAAGATCAATACGCACACCGCTTTGCCATCCATTTCCCCAACGAAGAACGCGCGGCGGGCCGTCCCATGCGGATGCGCCCGGCCTATCAGATGCAGTCCGATCTTGGGGCCGTCTTCGGGCTGAACTATGGATGGGAACATCCGCTTTACTTCGCGGGTGACGTCACCGAAAGCGCGGGTTTCACCCGCCAGCCGTGGTGGGATGCGGTGGGGCGCGAATGCCGTATGTTGCGCGACGCCGCCGGGATCATCGACATTTCGAACTTCGCAAAATACGCGGTGCGCGGAGCAGGGGCATCCGATTGGCTCAACGCGATATTTGCCAACAATATGCCCAAAGCGATCGGGCGATCCTGCCTGACGCCGCTCATCGGCGTGAACGGCGGCATTGCCGGTGACTTTACCGTCACCAAGCTCGACGAGGATGACTTCCTAATCATTGGTTCAGGCATGGCCGAGCGCTATCACAAACGCTTTTTCACCGCCGTTGCGCGGCCCAAAAGCGTGACGTTTGAAAGCAAGACAGAAGCCATGTGCGGCTTCAACGTGGCGGGGCCGCAATCGCGCGCGATCCTGCAACGCCTTACGAACACTTCGCTTGCTTCCGCGGATTTCCCGTTCATGCGCTCGCGCAAGATCACCTTGGCGGGCATCGATCTCGTCGCGCTTCGGGTCAGTTTCACTGGCGATCTGGGGTGGGAACTGCATTGCGCCGCCGAGGACCAACTTGCGCTTTATTCCGCGCTGATCGAAGCGGGTCGCGACGTTGGCGCCGGCCCCGTTGGAAGTCGCGCGCTGATGAGTTTGCGCGTCGAAAAGGGCTACGGCTCGTGGAGCCGCGAATATTCACCCGAATACTGGCCGCAGGAAACAGGTCTGGCCCCGCTCATCAAGCTCGACAAAAACTTCCTCAACAAAGAGGCGTATGTCGCGCTGAAAGGCAACGCGCCGCGCGAAACGCTGTCGATCATCGAAGTGCTCGAAACGCCCCATAATGCGGATGCAACCGGGGGCGAGCCGATATTCACGCCCGAAGGCAAACCCGTCGGGCGCGTGACGTCGGGCACTTACGGATACACGGTCGGAAAATCGCTCGCCCTAGGCTACCTCAAAGAGGTCGGCCCCGGCGACGAGGTGCACGTGATGATCCTCGGACGCCCCCACAAAGGTGTCGTTCTGGCCGAGCCGCCCTTTGACCCTAAAGGCGAACGCCTGCGCACCTAGCTTTTGGGCTGCGCGCAGGCCGCATAGACGCCCGCCAATTGCGCAAACGTTTCGGCGTAATGCGTCTGACCGAGCGACAATCCAGCCCCAAGTTGGTCGGCGATGATTACCGGGATATCCAAACCCTCGGTGACGAGCGCCGCCGTGGCCTCATTATATCCCGGTTCCGCGATCAGGCATTGAACCCCGCTTTCGGCAAGCGCTTCGCGCACGTGGGTGATATGACGCGGCCCCGGCGCGGCAGCGTCCCCAAGCGAAATCGCGGCCAAAGGCGTCAACCCATAGCGCGCCTCGAAATAGTGGAATGCGTCGTGAAACACAGCAAACCGAAGGTCCGCGAAAGGGTCGATTGCCTCTGTCGTCGCCTCGTCAATGCGGCCTATCAGGCCTTGTGCATTCTCAGCGTTTGCGAGGTAAATCGTCGCGTTCTCCGGGTCAATTTCGCCCAAAACGACCGCGATCTCCTGCACCCAGACCGACGCATTGCGCGGATCAAGCCATGCATGCGGATCGACGTCTCCATGGCCGTGATCATGGTCATGTTCGTCAGCATGGGCGTGTTCGTCCGCGTGATCATGATCGTCGCCAAAGTCGTCCAGCTCCCGAAACGGCAGCTGAAACGTCCCGGCCACTTCCAAAAGCTCCACAACGACCGCGTCCTCGGACAGACCTTCGATTGAGCGTTCAAGCCACGGCGTCAATTCGTGCCCGATCCAGAACACTGCCTCAGCATTCTGAAGTGCGGCCGCTTCGGAAGGGCGCATGGCATAGGCATGCGGCGACGCGCCCGGACGCATCACAAGATCAGGCGCGCCAAGATCACCCATCACAAGAGACACCAGCGCGTGAACCGGTGCGATATCAACCGCAACAGAGGGCGCATCGGCGCGCGCGCCCACCGTACCTGCAAACGCCACAGCACCCGCCAAAATCCAAGAATGTCGCATCAATATCCCCAAGTCCTTCAAAAGTCGGCGCTTGATAGACGTTATATTATATCATATCAATCCCTCAATTGCCCGCAGGAGCCGCAAAATGACCGCCATCGGTTTTGACAGCCACAACCACCACGCTTGCATCAACGGCAGCGTCGCCGCTGCAGAGGCTCATTGTGCGGAACATGGTCTGAATCTCACGCCCATCCGTCGCCGCGTTCTTGAAATCCTGCTCGAAGATCACCGCGCGCTCGGGGCCTACGATATTCTCGACAAACTTCGCGAAGAAGGGCAGGGCGCGCAGCCGCCGGTTGCTTATCGCGCGCTCGACTTCCTTGTCGGCATCGGCTTTGCTCACAAAATCGAACACCGCAACGCCTTCATCGCCTGCGCCCACCCAAGCGAAGACCACGCGCCCGTCGTTCTGACCTGTCGCGAATGCGATATGGTCGCCGAAACCCAGGCGCTGTCTTCCGATATCCTCAACAAAGCGGCCAGCGCCACCGGCTTCACCGTCGAACGCACCGTCATCGAAGCCATCGGCATTTGCCCGAATTGCCAGGGCGAAGGCCAATCATCATGCTGATCACCGCCGAAGGCCTCGCCATCAAGCTGGGTGGCAAAACCATTCTCCATCACGTCGACCTCACCGTGAACCGGGGCGAGATCATCACCATTGTCGGTCCGAACGGCTCGGGCAAATCCACGCTTTTGCGCGCACTCGTCGGCGCTCTCGCGCCAAGTTCCGGCCGCGTCACAAAAGCGGCGGGCCTGAAAATCGGTTATGTCCCCCAAAAGCTGCAAATCGATCCGACCCTGCCGCTGACGGTCAATCGCTTCCTCAACCTGCCCAAGCGGGTCGCACGCGTCGCAACACAAAACGCATTGGAACAAGCAGGCGCAGCCCAGCTTGGCAATCGCCAGATGTCCGACCTCTCTGGCGGCCAATTCCAGCGTGTTCTGCTGGCGCGCGCACTTCTCAGCACGCCCGATGTGCTGATCCTTGATGAGCCGACCCAAGGGCTCGACCAGCCGGGATCAGCGGCTTTCTATCAACAGATTGAACAGGTGCGCCGCGACCTCAATTGCGCCGTCCTGATGGTCAGCCATGAATTGCACGTCGTGATGGCCGCCTCTGACCGCGTTGTTTGCCTGAATGGCCACGTCTGTTGCGAAGGCGCGCCCGAACACGTGGCGTCTGCCCCGGAATACCGTGCACTCTTTGGGACTGGCACCGGCGGCGCGCTTGCGCTTTATCGCCACGATCACAACCACAGCCACGACCACCATGATCATCACCACGATCACGAGGCCGCTGAATGAGCCTCCTTGACGATTTCACGGTCCGCGCCCTTCTGGGCGGGCTTGGTCTCGCGCTCGCGGCGGCACCCTTGGGATGCTTCGTCGTCTGGCGTCGCATGGCCTATTTCGGAGACGCCACCGCACATGCTTCAATCCTTGGCGTTGCGCTCGCTCTTGGCTTTTCCATCTCGATCTTCACCGGCGCACTTGTCGTCGCACTCGCCATGGCGCTGATCGTGACCGCGCTCTCCGGGCGTGGGTTGGCGACCGATACAATCCTTGGGGTTATGGCGCATTCAGCGCTGGCCTTCGGGCTGGTCGCAGTCTCCTTTCTGCCCAATATCCGCGTCGACCTGATGGCCTATCTCTTCGGGGATATTCTGGCCGTTACCAAGATAGACCTTGCGATCATATGGGCGGGTGCTGTGGCGGTTGTTGCATTGCTGGTCTGGCGCTGGAACGCGATGCTGACGGCGACATTGAACACGGACCTCGCGACATCAACGGGCATTGATCCAAGGCGCGAACAACTGGTGCTGACCGTCGCGCTGGCGCTGGTCGTCGCGGTCGCGATCAAAGTCGTCGGTGCGCTTCTGATTGCCGCCATGCTTGTCATCCCGGCTGCTGCCGCACGACCGCTTGCGACCACGCCCGAGCGCATGGCGTTTATATCAACGGGGATTGCGGCAGCGGCTGTCATTGTCGGGTTGCGCGCCGCCTTTGCACTCGACACGCCGACCGGCCCGACAATCGTTTGTGCTGCCGCGCTACTTTTTGCCATCAGCGGGGGGATTGGCATCATTACACAGGCGCACAAAAAGGACGCCTGACCAGACGTTCGAGGCGATTGGACTTCACAAATGTAATGCGCTAACACTCAGAGCAAATCGAAGCCCGACGGATACCCCAAAACATGACAAAGACACCAAGCGTAGCGCTGATCAAAGGCGACGGCATTGGCATTGATGTGGCCGAAGCAACCATCGAAGTCGTCGAAGCGGCGATTGCCGCAACCGGCGCGCCGGCGCTGAGTTATTCCGAAATCAAAGCAGGCGCTGGCTATTTTTCCCAAACCGGTCACGACATTGAACCGGGCGGCGAAGAACGCGCAGGCGAAGCGGATGCGATTTTCCTCGGCGCGATTGGGATGCCGTCCATCCGCCACGACGACGGGACCGAGATCGCCCCCCACCTTCGGTTGCGCGAACGCTTTGGCCTCTATGCAGGGGTGCGTCCCGTCAAAGCCTATCCCAACGCACCACAACGGCTCGCTGATCCGCAAGCCGCTGGGATTGATCTCATCATCCTGCGCGAAAGCACAGAAGGGCTGTTTTATTCAGCAGCCACCCACAATGGCCGTGGCCAGTCGATCACCGAAGACGCCGTAAGCGACACGCTGATGATCACACGACCCACGACCGAAAAGCTCCACAACTTTGCGTTTCGGCTGGCAGCGCGACGTAAAGAAAAAGGTCGCGGCGGGCAAGTAACCTGCGTCGATAAGGCCAACGTATTCGCCTCAATGGCGTTCTTCCGCAAAATCTTTGACGAGATCGCCCCAAACTATCCCGACATCAAATCGGGCCACGCTTACGTTGATGCGATGGCGCTCAACCTTATTCGCTATCCGTGGGCCTATGACGTTTTGGTCATGGAAAATATGTTCGGCGATATTCTGTCTGATCTCGCCGGTGGCCTCGTGGGTGGCATGGGCATGGCATCCTGCGCCGAGATTGGTGACAATCACGGCCTGTTTCAACCCGCCCATGGCAGCGCGCCCGATATCATGGGGCAAGACATGGCCAACCCGTTGGCCGCGATCCTTTCGGGTGGTTTGATGCTGGATTATCTGGCCGAGAAAACCGGCGATGAGGCGTTTGAGAAAGCCGCAACCGCGTTGGAAACAGCCGTGGAAAACGGCTTCTCGGTCAACCGTCTGCGTCCGATGGAGTTTGGCGGCGATATGGGCACCAAAGCCGTCACCGCCGAAGTTATCTCTCAGATCAGCGCGCTTTAATCCGGCGTTTGCGGCCGGACACCGCCAATGGCTTGGGTCAATTGCTCCGCCGCGTCCAGCACGGATGCGGCAAGCCCCTCGATGCGCGCCGCAGACACCCGGCTCGACGGTCCCGAGATTGAAATCCCGCCCGCAACCGCGCCAAAGGCGTCATAAACCGGGGCGGCGATACAGGTCATGCCGATGTTCTTTTCTTCCCCGTCGATCGAATAACCGCGCGCACGAGTCGCCTGTAGATCTGCTTCCAAATCCCGCGCATCTACAAGCGTATGCTCGGTAAAGCGCTCTCGCTTCGTGCGCACGATCAGACGCAATCGCTCTTCGGTCGGCAAATGCGCTAAAATCGCTTTGCCTATTCCCGAAGAATGCATGGGCGACAGCGTGCCCGGCGCAAAGAACGCCCGAATGTTCTCCTGGGTCTCGGTCTGCGCGACGAACAACACTTGCCCATTTCGCTCGACCCCCAGGTTGGCCGTCTCCCCGGACGCCTCCATAAGTGCGCGCAGCACAGGACGCGCACGCTCTACCAAAGACGTGCGCCGCAGATATCGCGCGCCGATCACAAACGTCTGCGCGCCCACGGCCCATGTCTGATCGTCCCGATCAAATTCCACCAGCCGCCGTGTCTCAAGCGTCACCAAAATCCGATAAACCGTTGCGGCCGACTGCCCGGTATCGTCTGCCAGCTCACTGAGTGTCGCCGCACCGATCTCGCTCAACCGCTCCAGCACCGACATCGCCCGGTCCAAAGATTTGATCGTGTTCTGCTCGGTTTTGTCATGCCAATCACGCGGGCGACCGCGTTGTCGGGACGAAGAAGGCTCAGGTAATTCCATCGCTTTTCCAATTATGAAAATCAATTTCACAATATGAAAAAATCAAGCGATTGTAAATAATGAATTTTTCCCAAGATAGCATTTCTGAAAATCGATTTCAAAAAAATTGTGCCGCCAAAGCAAACCCCGTATCCCACTGACAACCACGCGACGGAGGAGACGACGATGACCCATATGAACCCGGTATTCATTCCCGGCCCAACCAATATCCCGGAAAACCTGCGCCGGTCCTGCGATATGGCGACGATGGATCACCGCTCTGCTGCCTTCGCTCCGATCATCGCGCGCGCCAAATCGGGTGTCCGCCAAGTGCTGAAAAGCGATACCGCCGAAGTGTTTCTCTTCCCCGCAACCGGCACCGGCGGCTGGGAAACCGCAATCACCAATACGCTCTCGCCGGGCGACAAGATCCTGATCGGGCGCAATGGAATGTTCTCCAACAAATGGATCGACATGTGCCAGCGCCATGGTCTTGATGTTCAGGTGCTCGAACACCGTTGGGGGCAGGGTCTGTCGCCTGCCGCCTATGCCGAAGCGCTCGCCGCCGATACCGAACACCGGATCAAGGCTGTGCTTGCCACGCACAACGAGACCGCAACGGGCGTGCGCTCCAACATCAAAGATATTCGCGCGGCGATAGATGCCAATGACCACCCCGCGTTGTTCCTCGTCGATGGCGTGTCTTCCATCGGATCGATGGATTTCCGCTTCGACGAATGGAAAATCGACGTGGCTGTGACCGGCTCGCAAAAGGGCTTCATGCTGCCTCCGGGCCTCGCCATCGTCGGGTTTTCGAACAAAGCAATGGCCGCAACCATGTCGGCCAAGCTCCCGCGCACCTTCTTTGATGTGCAGGACATGACTAAAGGATACCCTTATACGCCGCCCGTTGGCCTCCTGAACGGGCTTGCCGACGCGACCGACATGTTGCTCGCCGAAGGGCTCGAAAACGTTTTCGCGCGCCATACGCGCATTGCAACCGGCGTGCGCGCCGCAATCAAAGCGTGGGGCCTGCCACTTTGTGCGGAAACCGAGTCCGACTATTCCGAAACGGTCAGCGCGATCAAAACCCCAAAAGGCTTTGACGCCGCCACCATTCCAACCCATGCGGCCGACACCTACGGCGTGGCCTTCGGCGGCGGTCTGGGCGAGGTTGCAGGCCGCGTATTCCGCATTGGGCACCTTGGCCTGATGACCGACGTCATGGCGCTCTCCGGGCTGGCAACAGCGGAAATGGCGATGGCGGATATGGGCCTCGACATCACGCTTGGCTCAGGCGTTGCTGCGGCTCAGGCGATCTATCGCACACATCCGGCCCTACCAAGCGAAAAAGCTGCTTAAGTGAAAGACACCAGACCCATGTACATTCCAACATTTGATGATGTGAAAACGGCGCATGAACGCATTCGCCCCCACATCCACAAAACGCCCGTCCTGACCTCGTCCTACCTCAACGAGCTCACCGGGGCAGAGCTGTTCTTCAAATGCGAGAACTTTCAAAAGGCAGGTGCCTTCAAAGTGCGCGGTGCTTCAAACGCAGTCTTCGGTCTGAGCGATGAAGACGCGACAAACGGCGTTTGCACCCATTCCTCTGGCAATCACGCGCTGTCGTTGTCTTACGCGGCGGGCAGACGGGGCATCCCGTGCAACGTGGTCATGCCACGCACGGCCCCGCAGGCAAAGAAAGACGCAGTGAAAGGCTACGGCGGGATCATCACGGAATGCGAACCCTCCACGTCCTCTCGCGAAGCTGTCTTTGCAGACGTTCAGGCCGCGACCGGGGGCAACTTCGTGCATCCCTATAATGACCCGCGCGTCATCGCAGGTCAGGGGACGTGTTCGCGTGAATTGATGGAACAGACCGACGGGCTCGACATGGTTGTGGCGCCAATCGGCGGCGGCGGCATGGTCTCAGGCACGTGTCTGACACTTTCAAACATCGCGCCAGAAACTCAGATTATCGCCGCAGAACCAGAACAGGCCGATGACGCCTATCGCAGCTTCAAAGCAGGTCATATCATTGCCGATGATGCGCCGGTTACAATCGCGGACGGTTTGAAGGTTCCGCTTAAAGAATTGACGTGGCATTTCGTGTCAAACCACGTCACCGACATTCTGACCGCGTCAGAAGAAGAAATAATTGCCGCCATGAAGCTCACGTGGCAGCGCATGAAAATCGTCATGGAAGCCAGCTGCGCCGTGCCGCTGGCCACCATCATCAAAAACAAGGACCGGTTCGCAGGCAAGCGCGTCGGCGTCATCATCACCGGCGGCAATGTCGATCTCGACACGCTGCCATGGATCAAAGGTTGAGGGTAAGCACATGAAAGATATGATTGAATTCGCAGACTACGAAGTTGGCTACGACATTCCGGCAAAGCCTGGCATGGACGCCGCAGACGTGCAAACACCGGCGTTGGTTCTCGACCTTGATGCGCTCGAACGCAACATCAAGAAAATGGGCGATTACGCAAAAGCCCACGGGATGCGTCACCGCGTCCACGGCAAAATGCACAAATCCGTCGACGTTGCCTTGCTTCAGGTTGAACTGGGCGGCGCATGTGGCGTCTGTTGTCAGAAAGTGTCGGAGGCCGAGGTCTTCGCACGCGGAGGCATCAAAGACGTTCTGGTCTCCAACCAGGTGCGTGACGCCGCAAAAATCGACCGTCTTGCCCGCATGCCCAAACTTGGCGCACGCACGATCTGTTGTGTCGATGATCTTGCAAACGTTGCCGACCTTTCGGCTGCCGCTCAAAAGCATGGAACCGAAATCGAATGCCTCGTGGAAATCGACTGTGGCGCGGGCCGCTGCGGCGTGACGACAACGCCCGCAGTTGTAGAGATCGCCAAGGCGATTGAGGCTGCCGACGGCCTGAAATTTGCAGGCATCCAGGCCTATCAGGGCGCGATGCAGCACATGGACGCCTATGCAGACCGCAAAGCCAAGCTCGACATTGCCGTGGCTCAGGTCAAAGACGCTGTGGACACGCTCGCAGCAGACGGCATTGAGTGTGACATCGTCGGGGGCGGGGGAACGGGCTCCTATTATTTCGAAAGTAATTCAGGCGTTTACAACGAATTGCAGTGTGGTTCCTATGCATTCATGGACGCCGATTATGGCCGCATCCTTGATGAAAACGGCAACCGCATCGACCGGGGTGAATGGGAAAATGCGCTCTTTATTCTGACCAGCGTCATGAGCCACGCCAAAGCAGACAAGGCCATCGTTGATGCCGGGCTCAAGGCGCAGTCCGTGGATAGCGGCCTGCCGGTAATCTTTGGGCGCGATGACGTCGAATACGTTAAATGCTCGGACGAACACGGCGTGGTTGCCGACCCCGATGGCGTGCTCAGCGTCAACGACAAGCTCAAGCTTGTCCCCGGCCACTGCGACCCGACCTGCAACGTGCACGATTGGTACGTTGGCGTTCGCGACGGCAAAGTAGAAACCGTCTGGCCCGTCAGCGCACGCGGCCGCGCATACTAAGTCCAAAGAGTCAGGAACACCAAAATGACAGATGGTCTTATCATCGTGCCTGAGGCGGAAATTGCCGACCTCGTGACACCCGAAGATGCCTTTGACGCAGTCGAAGCGACCTTTGCCGCCATGTCGCGCAAAGACGCCTATAACTTCCCGGTCATCCGGGAAGCCATCGGCCATGCAGATGCGCTATATGGATTCAAATCTGGGTTTGATCGGGCCGGGCTGCACCTTGGCCTGAAATCCGGAGGCTACTGGCCGGGCAATGCCGACAAAGGGCTGACAAACCATCAGTCGACGGTGTTTCTCTTTGACGCCGACACCGGCAAATGCCGCGCGATTGTGGGGGGCAATCTGCTGACCGCCCTGCGCACGGCCGCGGCAAGCGCCGTTTCGATCAAGCACCTGTCGCGTCCTGACTCCAAAGTTCTGGGGATGGTCGGTGCCGGCCACCAATCCGCGTTTCAAATGCGCGCCGCTCTCAAGCAGCGCAAATTTGAGCGCGTGATAGGCTGGAACCTCCACTCCGAAATGCTCGCGCGCCTCGAAGAGGTCGCGACCGAAGCGGGCCTGCCGTTCAAGGCCGTCAGCCTTGATGAGCTTGGCGCAGAGGCCGACGTGATTATCACCATCACCTCGTCCTTTGATGCGATCCTCATGGACGCGCAGATCAAACCGGGCACCCACATCGCCTGCATGGGCACCGACACCAAAGGCAAACAAGAGGTCGACGCGGCCCTTGTCGCGCGCGCCACCGTCTTCACCGACGAAGTTGCCCAATCGACCACAATCGGCGAAGCCCAGCACGCCATTGCCAGCGGCCTGATCGCCGAAAGCGACGTCAACGAAATCGGCGCCGTGATCAATGGCACCCACGCGGGCCGCACCAGCGCGGACGAGGTCACGCTCTTTGATGGCACCGGTGTCGGCTTGCAAGACCTTGCCGTTGCCGCCGCCGCCGTGGACCGCGCAGTTGAAAAAGGTGTGGCCCAGAAAGTCGCGTTCTAAGCGGTCAGATAATCTTACCCGGGTTCATGATATTGTCCGGATCGATCGCGGCCTTTATGGTCGCGATCAAATCAACTGCGTCGCCCAACTCTTTGCGAAGATACGACCTTTTTCCCTGACCAACACCATGTTCGCCGGTGCAGGTGCCTTCCATGGAAATCGCCGTTGACGACACCCAGCTTACGTATTCTGCTGCCCGCGCCATTTCGTCGGCGTCGTCTTCCATGACCAGCACCGTGGTGTGGAAATTCCCGTCCCCCGCATGGCCGAGGATCATCGCCGTCAGCCCAAGCTCTTCATACTTCGCTTGCGCCATTCCGACGATTTCCGCCAGCCGCGAGATCGGCACGCAAGCATCCGTCGCAATCCCGGTCGCGCCGGGACGCATTGCCAAACCTGCCCAATAGGCATCGTGTCGCGCCTGCCAAAGCTTGGTGCGCTCCTCGGGTGATGCCGTCCACTCAAACCCGAACCCATCTTCGTCCTTGGCAATCTCGCCAAAGCTTTCTGCCTGTTCTGAAACGCTAGACGTTGATCCATGAAACTCAAGCAATAACAATGGCGTCTCTGGCAAAGTTAAATTGGAATACGCATTGCTCGCCTTGACTTGCGTCGCATCCAACAGCTCGATCCGCGCCACCGGAATGCCCATCTGGATCGTCGAAATCACGGCCCGGCACGCGGCATCGATGCTCGGAAACGAACAGATCGCCGACGACATCGCCTCGGGGATCCCCTGCAAACGCACGGTCAATTCGGTGATGATCCCAAGCGTGCCTTCAGATCCGATCATCAGCCGCGTCAGATCGTACCCCGCAGAGCTTTTGCGCGCGCGCTGCCCGGTGCGGATTATCCGCCCATCTGGCAGAACCGCCTCAAGCGAAATCACGTTGTCCTTCATTGTTCCATAACGCACTGCGTTCGTCCCGCTTGCACGCGTAGCGGCCATACCACCAAGCGAGGCATCCGCGCCGGGATCAATCGGAAAGAAAAGCCCGGTGTCGCGCAGATATTCGTTCAGTTCCTTGCGTGTAATGCCGGGTTGAATAACCGCATCAAGGTCTTCCGAATGAACCTTAAGAACTTTATTCATCTGACTGACATCAATAGATATTCCGCCCGCTGGTGCGTTGACCTGCCCCTCAAGGGACGTGCCCGTGCCGAATGCAACGATCGGCACTTTATGCGTCGCGCAGATTTTCACGATGTCGCTGACCTCTTGGGTCGATTGCGCAAACGCCACGGCATCGGGCAACTGGTTCTCGTGCCACGTGGTAGTATGCCCGTGTTGTTCGCGAATAGAGGTGCTTGTCTGAAGCCGGTCGCCAAGGCGTTGTTTTAAAATGCCCATAGCGGTTTTGATGCCGGTGTCGTTACGCGGCAGCGCTGATACAAAGCTCATGTGTACTCCTTTGGGGCACGCGAATTAACCTAAAGTGCGCGCCACCCAATGTCCGAGCGGAAGAACCCCTCGGGCCAGTCGATCCCATTCACCGCATCATATGCACGTTTTTGGGCGTCCGCCAAGGTCGTGCCGCGTGCGGTCACGTTAAAAACTCTGCCGCCGTTGGCCAGTATTCGGGTGCCGTCGGCCTTGGTGCCCGCGTGAAAAACCATATTGTGGCTATCTTCAACAATGTCGCTTAAGCCTTTGATATCGCTGCCCTTTGCATATGCGCCTGGATAGCCGTCAGCAGCCATCACAATCGTGATCGCGTGATCGTCCGCCCAGTTAACTTTTGCTTCATGCAATTGGTGTCGCGCTGCGGCTTCCAGAAGATCAAGCGCCTGCGCGCCCAAACGCATCATAAGGACCTGACATTCAGGATCGCCAAACCGGACGTTGTACTCCACCAATCTTGGTGCGCCGTCCTTGATCATGAACCCGGCGTAAAGCACGCCTTCATATGGCGTCCCGCGCCGTTTCATTTCAGCGAGGGTCGGTTCGATAATTTCGCGCATCGCACGGTCTGCAACCGCGTCGGTTAGAACCGGAGCCGGAGAATACGCGCCCATGCCGCCCGTGTTCGGCCCGGTGTCGCCGTCGCCGACACGTTTGTGATCCTGCGCCGTTCCAATCGGAAGCGCGGTTTCTCCATCGCAGAGCACAAAGAATGACGCTTCTTCGCCTGTCATGAATTCTTCGATCACAACCTCTGTACCCGCCGCGCCAAATTCACCGCCGAACATGTCATCAATGGCCGCAAGCGCCTCTGCTTCGTCCATTGCGACGACGACCCCTTTGCCTGCGGCAAGCCCGTCGGCCTTGACCACAATCGGGGCGCCTTGGTCGCGG
>CALLWO010000219.1 GCA_938016355.1 uncultured Boseongicola sp.
TTGAATTCCAGATCGTTCAGCTCGGCTTTCCATTCCGCGTCGGATTTTACGATTTTGTCCATATCGACCCCTCTCGTCGTATCCCCGCCGCAAATTCTGTGGCAGGTTCTTGAGACGTATATTTAGGATCAAAAGGCGCGCGCTCCAATGCCCGGTGAGACCGCAGAGATACTGGTGCAAACAAAAACGCGTTATCGCGCGCGTTTTGCCGCTTCTGCTGGTGATATCGAAGCGGCGCAGGCTTTGCGTCGCGTGACGTTTTCCAAAACCGGGTCCGGGCGCGATATTGACGTCTTTGATGACATGTTTCGTCACACGCTGATCGAGAACGCAGAGACGGGCGCTTTGGTGGCGACCTATCGCTGGTGCGTTTTTGAAAGTGTTGAAGCGGCAAGGGCGGGATATACCGCGCAGTCGTATGATCTTGCCCCACTTCGCGCATTTGCTGAACCGGTGCTTGAGATGGGTCGGTTTTGCGTCGCTCCGGGCGCTATGGACCCGAACATCCAGCGCATCGCTTGGGGCGTTCTTGCGCGGATCGTGGATCAAGCACGCATTGGCATGATTTTTGGCTGCACGTCTTTTTTGGGCAACGATCCGAGGGTTTACGAGCATGCGTTCGCGCATTTGCGCGCGCACCATCTTGGGCCGCAGGTCATGCGACCGGGGATCAAGGCGCGCGAAACGGTGGCGTTCCCGGTTGCGCCCCCCGAAACAAAAGACCGGCTAGTTGCTTTGAAGCAATTGCCGCCATTGTTGCGCTCGTATCTGGGGATGGGCGGTTGGGTCGGGGATCACGCGGTGATTGATCGCGCGCTTCACACGCTCCATGTGTTCACCGCCCTTGAAACCGCGCGCATCCCGCCAAACCGCGCGCGAGCGCTTCGCCATATCGCGAAAGAAACCGCGGCGACGCTCACACCCTGACCCGCGCGTCATTGACCTTTGCGGCGCATCCCCCTAGCTGACGCGCCATGGCGCGCGTTCCACTTCTTCAACTCTCTGACATTTCGCTGACCTTTGGCGGCGATCCGATCTTTGATGGTTTGTCCCTGACGGTGCAGCCGGGGGATCGGCTCGCGCTTGTGGGGCGCAATGGGTCGGGCAAATCAACCTTGATGAAGGTGATGGCCGGGCTGGTCGAAGCGGATCGCGGCGCGCGCGTGGTTTCGCCAGGTGATTCCGTTGGCTACATGGCGCAGGAACCGTCGATGGAGGGGCACGCGACCCTTGGCGACTATGCGTTGAGCGATCTGGACGCCTCTGATTTGTGGCGGGTGCAATCGGTGGCCGAAAAGCTGAAGTTCGACCCCGACACGCCGGTAGACGCGGCCTCGGGCGGGGAACGTCGCCGTGCAACGCTGGCCAAGCTGATCGCGGAAGCGCCGGACCTGATGCTTTTGGACGAACCGACCAACCATCTCGATATCGAAGCAGTGCTTTGGCTGGAAGAACATCTGAAAGCCACCCGGTCCGCGTTCATTGTGATCAGCCACGACCGCGCGTTTCTGTCCGCGCTTACCAAAGGCACGCTTTGGATTGATCGTGGCGAGGTGCGCCGGCAGGACAAGGGGTTCAGCGATTTCGAAAGCTGGCGCGACAAGGTGTGGGCTGACGAGGACGACGCGCGCCACAAGCTGAACCGGCTGATCAAGGCGGAAGCCAAATGGGCGGTCGAGGGCATCTCGGCGCGGCGAAAACGCAATCAGGGCCGTGTGCGCGCGCTTCATGCCCTGAAAGACGAGCGCGCTGGTCAGATTAACCGTCAAGGCGCGGCCGCCATGGCGTTCGAAGCCGGTCCGAAATCGGGCAAGCGCGTGATTGAGGCCAAGGGCATTTCCAAGGTCTTTGACGACAAAACCATCGTGAAGGATTTTTCGATCCGCATTCAGCGCGGCGATCGCGTCGCGTTTGTGGGGCCAAATGGCGTGGGGAAAACCACGCTCATTCAGATATTGACCGGTCTCATGGAACCCGATGCGGGCAGTGTCGAGCTTGGCACCAACATCGAAATGGCAGTGTTTGATCAGCGCCGCGCCGCACTTGATGAAAACGCCACGCTTTGGGAATCGCTCACGGGCGACAAAGAGATGCGCGTTTCGGGCAAGGCCGATCAGGTGATGGTGCGCGGTGCGCCCAAACACGTCGTTGGTTATCTGAAAGAATTCCTTTTCGATGAGGCACAGGCGCGTGCCCCGGTTCGTTCGCTTTCGGGTGGCGAACGCGCGCGGCTTTTATTGGCCAAGCTGATGGCAAAACCGTCGAACGTGCTGGTGTTGGACGAACCGACCAACGATCTCGACATTGAAACGCTCGATCTGTTGCAAGAACTGCTCGACGATTACGACGGCACGGTCCTGCTTGTCAGTCACGACCGGGATTTCCTTGATCGCGTCGCGACGACCACGATTGCCATGGAGGGCGACGCGCGCGTTGTGGCCCATGCCGGCGGCTGGTCGGATTATGCGCCCAAGCGGCGTTTGGTTCAGGCGTCGGTTGAAAAGACCGGAAGTGCCAAGTCGGCGGCCAAAGTTGAAAAGCCCAAGGCGGAAGGTCTGAGTTTCACCGAAAAGCACCGTCTTGAGGCGTTGCCCGGTGAAATCGCGCGCTTAGAGGCTGAGATTGGTAAACTGGAACAGCTTCTTGCTGATCCCGACCTTTATACCCGCGAGCCGGTGAAATTCGCCAAGGCGAGCGAGGCTTTGAGCGAACGACAGGCCAAACTTGCCAGCGCGGAAGATGAATGGCTGACCCTAGAGGATAAGGCCGGCGGCTGAAGGATGGAGGCGCGGGGCGTACCCGCCACGCAAGGCCGCGAGACTTTTCGGCGGTGTCAGCACCGTCACCGTTTCGCGCGTTGTCCGTGGGGCAGGGGACGCATATCCGCTTGGCGTAATCGCGAATTGCGCGTCCTCCCAAAGCAGCGTCGCGCGCTCCCCTTCAAGGATAATCGCACCATTGGGCAGGTCAGGCGCGCGCGCTTCATGCCGTCGTTGGGTGAATGTGCGCGGGATGGCGCGCTCGTGGTGCAGGGCCGCGTCCAGATCCGGCGCGGATCCGACGTGACCGGCAGCGGCGCAATAGGCCTCGAACGCGCGGCGGCGACAGAGTTTGCACGGGCGGTGACCGGCGGCGAGAGCGACCGCTTCATCGAGGAAAAACAATTCGGTATAGGCGTTTGGCTGCATGACCTCGCGATGCCAGTCTTTCCAGACGAGCGCACAGATGATCCACGCTTTGTGCTTCCAGCGCGCCCGCCCAAGGGTTTTCCCGGCGTCATGGAGGATGCCGCGATTGCCCATGAACATGCCGCGCGCGGGATGCGCCACGATCTCTCCGGTTGCGAGAACTCGGTTTTGAAGCGTCATATTCTCACCATAGGCCCCGGCCAGAATGGGCAAAAGATGCGCCGGGCGAAAAAACTTCGACGGAAAGGGGCGCATGGGTCGTAGAATACTGAAAGAGACAACCAATCAAAGGATCGTGCATGTCGGTTCCCGAGACGCTTCTTGCCATCCGGTATGGGTTTGGCACACGGCCCAATGAGGCGCGGATCACGGACCCGAATGTGATGCTTCGCCAATTGCGTCAGACGGATCCGGCGGAGCGGCGTTTTCCCATTGCATCGCTCAAGTCGCGGGCCGCGTTGCTTGAAACCCGGCGCAAAGCGCGCAGCGATAAGAAAGACGGCAAGTCAGGCGCCGAGACGGCAGAGAAACGCGCCGCCGCGCGGCTGCGTCAGCAGGGGCTTGCGGATATTCGCGCCACGTTTCAGCGCGCGATGACGTCAAAGTCGGGGTTTCGCGAACGGCTGGTGGCGTTCTGGGCCGATCATTTCTCGGTCGCGGCCAACGGCCCGGTGCTTTCCGCGCTGGTGCCTGATGCGATTGAACGCGCGGTGCGTGGCAATATCGCGGGCAGGTTTCCGGACATGTTGCAGGCGGTGACGTTTCATCCCGCGATGCTGATCTATCTCAATCAGGTGCAATCGGTGGGGCCGAATTCGCGTGCGGGCAAGCGGCGGGACCGGGGGTTGAACGAAAACCTCGCCCGCGAGATCTTTGAATTGCACACATTGGGCGTAGGCGGCGGATATACCCAAACCGACGTGCGCCAGTTTGCCGAACTTCTGACCGGGCTTTCGGCGGATAAATCCGGCTTCAAATTCCGCCCCGGCATTGTCGAGCCGGGAACAAAGACGGTGCTGGGCAAGAGCTATGGCGCGAAATCCCCGTCGCTTGATCCCATCAGGGCCGCGCTTGGCGATATCGCCCTTCATCCCGACACGGCGCGCCATTTGTCGCGCAAACTGATCACGCATTTCGTTGGCATCGCGCCCCCGGACGACTGGGTCGAGACGATGGCGCGCGCCTATCTTCAAAGCGGTGGCGATCTGATGGCGCTTTACGGCGCTCTGTTGGGCGACAAGAAAGCGCTGTCATTGCCGCTGAACAAGGTGAAGCTGCCGTTTGAATTCATGGTGTCGGCACTGCGCGCCGCCGATATTCCTGCCACCGCGCTCGATGACATTTCGGTGCGCGATGTGCGCTCGAAACTGCTGGAGCCGCTCACCGCCATGGGCCAGCCCCTTTTCAGACCAAACGGCCCGGACGGATGGGCGGAAGCGCCGGAAGCATGGATCACACCGGCCACGCTGGCGGCGCGATTGCGCTGGGTGGGCGGGCTTGTGGACGAGGTTTTGCAAGACACCGACCCACGCAAATTTCTGGATGCAACGCTGGGCGATGTCGCTTCTGAGTTCCTGACATTCGCGGTCGCAGGCTCGGAAAGCCGACCCGAAGGGGCCGCGCTTGTGCTTGTCTCGCCCGAATTTAACCGTCGCTGAAAAGGATTGATCCGATGACACTTTCCCGCCGCGCCTTTGTCAGTCGTTCGCTTGCGCTTGGATGTTCTGCCGCTGCAAGCCCGTTCCTCACGCCAGTGACATTCGCGTCAGCCCCCGGAGACGCGCGGCTTGTGGTCATCGTCTTGCGCGGTGCGATGGATGGGTTGGATGTGGTGCGCCCTTATGGCGACGTCGCCCTAAAGGCGCACCGCCCAACGCTCGCGACGCAACCGTTTGAAGACCTCGACGGGTTCTTTGGGCTGCACGAAGCGCTTTCGCCTTTGATGCCGCTGTGGAAATCCGGCGATCTGGCGTTTGCCCATGCGGTGTCGACGCCCTATCGCAATAAGCGCAGCCATTTCGACGGGCAGGATTTTCTTGAAAACGGCGGGTCCGCCTCTAGTGGTGATCTGACGGCGGGGCGCGATGGTTGGCTGAACCGCGCGTTGCAATCGGTGCCCGGCGCGCATGCCAAAACCGCATTTGCCGTGGGGCGCGAAAAGCTGATGCTGTTATCTGGCGAGGCCGAGATTTCAAGCTGGTCACCCGATGGCGCGCTTGATCTGTCGCCTCAGGCTGAATTGCTGTTATCGAAAGTCTATGAACGCGACCCGCTGTTTCACAAGGCAGCGATGCAGGCGATGGAGCTCTCCGATCTGACCGAGGGCAGCGGCATGTCCGCGCGGCGCGCAGGCCGGGCAGAGGCACTCGCAGGTTTTGCGGGGGATCGTTTGAGCGAAGACGCCCGCATCGCGGCCTTCTCGCTGACCGGTTGGGACACGCACGCCAATCAGGCGGGCAGCCTGCCGCGCGCGCTTGGGGAGCTCAACGTCGCGATTGAGACGCTCAAAGCCCGGCTTGGAAACGCCTGGGAAAACACGCTGATTATGGGCGTGACAGAGTTTGGCCGGACAGTGCGCGAAAACGGGTCACGCGGCACCGATCACGGCACAGGCGGCGCTGCGCTTTTTGCGGGCGGCGCGGTGAATGGCGGTCGGGTGTTCGGGGAATGGCCCGGGCTGGGCGCAAGTGATCTTTATCAGGACCGCGATCTGATGCCGACACGCGATGTCCGCGCCTATGCCGCTTGGGCGATGGCTGGCATGTTCGGGCTTTCGCCAAGCGAAATCGAAGCCCGGGTGTTTCCAGGGCTCGACATGGGTAAAGACCCCGGGCTACTGGCCTAAGGTCTGATCATTCTTTGATGTCTTTGGGGGAAGGGGGGCAGCGTTGCTCAGACGAGCATTGCGGCGCCCAAGCACATTCCAACAGCGACTGTCATAAGGAAAATGGCCTGGCTCATGGGGTACTCCATCACTTTTAACTAAAACACATGCTAAAGGTGCGCTCTGAATCTGGCGTAAACAAGACCGCGGGGCTGTGATTTCGTAAACTCACTGTTTCCAAGGGGTTGTTGTAAGGGTGGTATTTGTGGGGTAATATAATACCTAATTTGCAACACGCTGATTTTGCTTACTTAAATCGAAATCAACACGCTTGACTGTGCGCCCTATTCGTTTAGACACCGCCCATCCGAAGTCTCTTTCAAGGACACGAGACCATGAACACGTATTCCGCAACACCGGCGGAGATCGAAAAAAACTGGGTGATCATCGATGCCGAAGGCGTCGTACTTGGTCGTCTGGCGTCGATCATCGCCATGCGCCTGCGCGGTAAGCACAAGGCCACCTTCACACCCCATATGGATATGGGCGACAACGTCATTGTCATCAACGCGGACAAAGTCCAGTTGACGGGCAAGAAACGCGACAAGCCAAACTATTGGCACACAGGATACCCCGGCGGCATCAAATCTCGCACCACGGGTCAGATCCTCGAAGGCGCGCACCCTGAGCGCGTTGTCACGCAAGCCGTCAAGCGCATGCTGCCAGGCAACCGCCTGAGCCGTCAGCAAATGACCAATCTTCGCGTTTACGCCGGTGCCGAGCACCCGCACGAAGCGCAATCACCCGAAGTTCTGGACGTGAAGTCCATGAACAAAAAGAACACCCGGAGCTAAGGTCATGGCAGAAGACATCAAATCGCTCGACGAGCTGAAAGACGTCGTGGCCGACGCAGGTGCCGATGCAGCAGCATCCGCCCCTGAGGCCGTCGTTGAACCCGTCATCACACGCGAGCAGGTTCGTGACGAACTTGGCCGCTCTTACGCCACTGGCAAGCGGAAGGATGCGGTCGCCCGCGTCTGGATCAAGCCAGGTTCCGGCAAAGTGACGGTGAACGGTAAAGAAATGAACGTGTATTTTGCACGCCCCGTGCTGCAGATGATCCTGCGCCAGCCATTTCAGGTGGCCGGTGTTGATGGTCAGTTCGACGTGAATGCAACCGTCAAAGGCGGTGGTCTTTCGGGTCAGGCCGGCGCGGTCAAGCACGGCATTTCAAAAGCGCTTCAGCTTTACGATCCATCGCTTCGCGCCGCCCTGAAAGCGGCCGGCTTCCTCACACGCGACAGCCGCGTTGTGGAACGGAAGAAGTTTGGTAAGGCAAAAGCCCGTAAGAGCTTCCAGTTCTCCAAGCGTTAAGGCGTTCGGATCAAAACGATTGCAAAAGGCCGCCCCCGAAGGGCGGCCTTTTTCGTGGCCCTCAGGCGCGGCGCAACACCAGCAATCCGGCCACCACGATCAGGGCAATCCCGATCAGCGTGGTGAGGCCGGGGACGATGCCAAAGAACGTCACATCCCAGATGATCGCGAATATCAGATAGGTGTATTCGAACGTACCCACGGTCGAGGGCGGTGCGACTTTGTAGGCCCCCGCCAGCAAAAGCCCGATCCCGGCAAACAGCACGCCCATCACGGCGAGGATGCCCCAAAGCGTCGGCGTGGGCGCGGACCAGCCACTAAAGATAAACGGAAAATCCATCGCCATTGCGTCGCTGGGCGGGACGATAAACAGAAGCGCACTGATCAGAAACGCCCCCGATGTCATCATCACGTTATAGGAAAATGCCAGAGACGCTGAACCAAGATGCTGGCATTTCACTCGCGTCAGCAGATGCCCGAGCGCATAGAACGCTGCACTGAAGACCGGCAGCAACGCCCAGGGTGAGAACGTATCTGACCCGGGACGGAGAAGGACAAGGACGCCGACAAAGCCAAGGATCACCGCCACCCAACCGCGCGCACCGACCGGTTCGCCTAAAAACCGCGCTGACAGAAGCGTCATAAAAATCGGGGCCAGATAGATGCCCGCGCCCGCTGTGGCGAGGCTGATAAAGGGTAGGGCCGCATAAAACGCGAGCAATCCGATGGCGATGGAGGCGCCGCGTATCAGGGCCCATCTGTCAAATACGCCTGCCAGCGGTGAAACGCTTTTGAGAAAAAGCCATCCATAGAGCGCAAGGAACGCGGCTGTAAAAAGGCCGCGCAGAGCAAACAATTGCCAAAGCGGCAGCACCCCGTCGAAGCGTTTGACCACCACGTCCTGAACCGAGATCAGAAAGGCCGCAGAAATGATCAGGATCACCCCAAGGGTGATTTGCATGGGACGTTCATGTGCTGAGGTCATCTGCGCGCGTTTCGTGTTCGGATCGTTGTGCCCATGATGACAAGGATTGCACACGCGCGCCACGTCTTGACGCGACAGGCGCGTGTCGGGTTCCGACTATTCGTCCGGTGCGACCAACCCAAGTCCGCGCAAGTAAATGCCAACGCCGGTTTCCAGCAAATCTTCAGGCGGGAAGGGCGATTTTGTTCCCGGATTGCCCCGGGCATAAAGCTCCACCACGCCGTGACTCAACGCCCAAATATGGGCCGAGAACATCTGCGGCGGCGGGCGTTTTTCGGGTGGAATGTGTTCTGACAGGCGTTCGGCGGCGCGTTCCAGCACATTCAGCGCGCGTTTGGAGGAGGCCGCAAGTTCGGGGTTGCGGTTGATCGAAATGCCGCTTTCGAACATCGCGACGTAATGGCCGGGATATTTGCGGGCAAACGCAAGATAGGCGCGCCCGGTCGCTTCGAACGAGGCAAGGTCCGACGGCTGCCCGCTGTCATAGGCGTATTCCATGAGATCGGCAAAGATATCAAAGCCTTGCAAGGCAGCTTCGGCAATGAGGTCCTCGCGCCCCTCAAAATGGCGATAGACTGCCGCCGGGGTCACACCGGCTTGCTTTGCCGCTTCGGAAAGCGTGAACCCGCTTGGGCCACGCGCTTCGATCAGCTTCAAAGCCGCATCGACCAAAGCCTGGCGCAGGTTGCCGTGATGATAGCCGCGTTTAGGCATCCCAGATATCGGGGCCTCCGCAAATCTTGGCGTCGGGCGCGGCCACGTCGCCTTTGCCTGCGTAATCAATGTCGCTCAAAATCGCGCGGATGGCCGCAAGGCGCGCGCGTTTCTTGTCGTCCGAGCGAACAATCGTCCAAGGGGCAACGTCGCGATGGGTGCGTTCAAAGGTTTCCTTGATCGCGTCGGAATAGGCATCCCATTTCTTCAGACCCTCGACGTCGATCCAGCTTAGCTTCCATTGCTTCAACGGGTCTTTTTCCCGCTTGAGGAAGCGGCGCAATTGTTCGGCGCGCCCGACGTTCAGCCAGATCTTTTTCAGAATGATGCCCTCGTCCGCCAACATGTCTTCGAATTCGGGGGCTTGCGTGAAGAAATGCTGGCGCTGTGCGGGGGTGCAAAAGCCGAACACATGTTCAACAACGCCGCGATTGTACCAGGACCGGTCGAACAAAACGATCTCACCGGCGGTCGGCAGATGATCGATATAGCGTTGGAAATACCATTGCCCGGCTTCGCGATCCGACGGCTTAGACAGTGCGACAGTGCGTGCAACGCGTGGATTAAGATTCTCGCGCAAGCGTTTGATTGTGCCGCCTTTTCCGGCTGCATCGCGCCCTTCGAACACAACGACAATGCGTTTGCCGGTTTCCTTGACGTCGGCTTGCAACTTCACCAGCTCAAGCTGAAGCGCTGCGATCTCTTCTTCATAGACGTCTTTGTCCATCTCGTCCGAATAGGGATAGCTATCAGACAGGACGTCTTTCTTGCCCGCGTCTTCGATCGCCTTGCGGACGGATTTCGGGGCGTCATCGTTGAAAAACGCAGAGATTGCGCCGTCAAAGGGGAGTGCCATAATGTTACGCGCCTTTACTTCTTTGAACTGAACCTAAGCACGCCGATGCGTTAACGCAATCCGGCGCGGGTTGCGGCGCGCTCTATTGCGGCAAAAACATCATCTGGAACAATATGATGCGGCATATGCCCAATTCCGTGAAGCAGCGTGAGGTTGGCATCAGGAAGGAGCGCTGCCATCGGTTCGGCGTGAATTGTGTGATAGGCGGTCTGGTCCTCGGTCCCGTGCAGAATTTCGACCGGAAGGGTGACGTTTGGATAAAGCTTTGACTGCTCCACGATAAAGGGGCGCAGATTGCGCACTTGCCGATTATTGGCGCGCAGCGCCCCGGTGCGTGTGGCGAGCATGATCCCTGCCGCATCAACATAGTTTGGAGGCGGGGATTGTGGCTGAAAAACCGACGAGATTGTCGTGTCGACATATGATCGGGGAACGAAAGCCGCCGCCAAGGGCGCGATAAGCGCGCCACCCGGACCCGAACCAAGCACGCGGTAGCTCGCGTCAATGCCGCCGAGCCATGGCATTGTCGGAGCCGATATGACGACGATGGCCGAGGCCGGTTC
The DNA here is from genome assembly GCA_938016355.1 of uncultured Boseongicola sp. GTDB lineage: Bacteria > Pseudomonadota > Alphaproteobacteria > Rhodobacterales > Rhodobacteraceae > CALLWO01. Next base: position 10,505 of record CALLWO010000219.1, read on the forward strand.
GCTGACCGCCCAACCCATCGCGACCGCGCCGCCCATGGAATGCCCCACAACGATGGGATCACGCGCGCCGAGTTTCTGAACGGCGGCGGAAAGCGCGCGCGCCTGTTCGATAGGGCTTTCGCCGTTTGCGTTAAACGGGCCTTCGAATTCAGGGCCTAGACGCTCGCTCCAGCCGTGGCCGGGGCGATCCACAAGGAAGACGCGATAGTGTTCGGCCAGCCGGTCACCAAGGGCCAGATCGGTGTCGTTCACGTTTGAGCCGGCGGCATGGATCAGCACAAGGTCCGGCCCGCTGCCTTTGACCAGAACGTGCATCTTGCGCCCGTTCACCTCGACAAACTCACCGCGCGGGGGGAAACGCGCTTCGATCTCGGCCGCGCGAAAATCGGCGCGACGGTCGACAAACAGGCCAAACGCAATCGCAAAGGCCAAAAGGAGCAGGAAGCTGGTTAACAAAGGCGCACGCATATCATTTCCGGTGACATCAACATGGATGACCACCTAATCCAGCGCGCCCCCAAGACCAGCCAATCACTTTCGCAAATCCGTGATCGAACGCCCGATCTCGTTCATGTCATAGGGCGTTGTGAGATAAATCTCGCTGATCCAGTTGCCGTAAAGCAGATGGGCGTGGCTGCGCCAGCGGTTTTGCGGATCGCGCGCCGGGTCGTCGCCGGGATAGTAATTCAGCGGCACATTGATCGGCGTTCCGCTTTCGACGTCGCGGTCATATTCCTCTTTCAAAGTGCCGCTGTCGTATTCGAAGTGGTTGAAGATATAGAGCGCGCGATGGGCTTCGTCCTCGACCAGACAGGGGCCAACCTCGTCCGAGCCGAGCAACACTTTCAAACCCGGTGCCGCGTCGATCTCGGCTTGTTTCATTTCTGTCCAGCGCGACACGGGGATCACGCAATCGTCTGAAAATCCGCGTAAATACGGGCTGCTCGGGGATCGGTTCACATGGCGGAAACACCCAAACGCCTTGGCGTCGAGCATATGTTTCGCAACCCCATGGAAATGGTTGATCATCGCCATGCCGCCCCAGCAGACGCCAAAGGTCGAATGTACGTTGGTCTGGGTCCAGTCCATCACCTCTTTGAGTTCGTCCCAATAGGTGACGTCCTCGAACGGCAGATGTTCAATTGGTGCGCCGGTGATGATCAGACCATCGAATTTCTGGTCCTTCACCTCCTGAAACGGAAGGTAGAATTCTTCCATATGCTCGGCCGCCGTCGTCTTGGTCTGATGCTCAGACATCCGAATGAGCTGCAACTCGATCTGAAGCGGCGTGGCGCCGATCAGGCGGGCGAATTGGTTTTCGGTCTGGATTTTCTTGGGCATCAGGTTCAGCAGCCCGATTTTCATCGGCCGGATGTCCTGCTTTTCAGCCGCATCGGCTGCCATCACCATCACACCTTCGCGCGAAAGCACGTCAAAGGCGGGCAGGGAGGAGGGCAGTTTGATGGGCATGTCACAAATTCCTAATGCTAAGCGCCATGAGATAAGCGGTTCAGCCGCGCGCCTCAAGGGCCTCGCCGATGAGAGCGATCATATCGGCCTCGGAGGTGACGCGCGCGACATCATCGGCGCGTACGGTCACGCCCCACCGATCCGCCATGGCGCGATAGCGCGGCTGGCGATGGGCAAGCGCGCGGGCATAGGTCCAGCGCACAAATGCGTCAGGGTTCACATGTTCTTCGCTTAGATTGTGCTCGGCCAGATAGGTTTCCCAGGCCGATGCCAGAAACGCCTCGCCATAGCACATTGGTTTGGGCGCGCGATCAAAGCGACGCACCAGTTCTGCGGTGTGGTTGTCCGACCCTTCGATCCAGACCGGCAGCAACGTGTCAGAGAGGGCCGACATCACCTGATCATCGGCGTTTTCGGGGGCCACGACCTCGCAGATCGAGCCGGATGTGTCGCAGATGAAATTGTCATAGCCATAGATCGTCTTGGCGCGCGCGGCAAAATGGGCTGTGTCGAGCATGGCCGCGACTTCGGCGGTGCGGTGTTGTTCCTGACGCAGCATATACTCGTCAAACGCCAGACCCCCAAGCGCGGGGTCGCCGGGCTTGCCGAGATAGGTCGAGAGTGGTGCCAAGTTTTCAAACGTGATGTTGGACTGGATATAAACCGAATCCGTCATCAGAAGATCGCGCAGAAGCGGCACTTTCATCGCTTCGCGCTTGAAGTTATCGGCGATATGCTCGCCCATGTAACGCGTGCCGATGCGGTAATCGACCGAGTAGTGAAACCAGCGCCCGGTCTCGCGCAGCATCTTGGAAACATAGGTTTTCCCAAGCCCGGACATGCCAAAGAGCATGAACCGCTTTTCGGCGGCACCGTTCCAATCATTTGCGCTTTTATATGCCATGTCGGCCTCGTCGGGGTTCGTCTTGAGGCCAACGGTTAGGGTTGCGCGTCGAATGCGTCAATCAGGGGCGCGCGGATTTTGTAAAGACGTGGCGCACGCGCCCGTCCAAAATGAGCAATCCCAAAGCCAAAAGCGCGAACCCGGCATAGGCCGAAGTCGTCAGTGCTTCGTCGCGCACCAAAGCCCCCAGTACCATCGCGACCGGCGCGACCAGCAACGTGACCAACAGCAAGTTGCCAGCCCCCGCAGCGGCAAGGATTTTGTAATAGAGCAGATAGGCAAGCGCGGTCGAAATCAGCGCGTAATATCCAATCGCCGCCCAAGTGGTCAGCGACAGGTTCATCGGCAACGGCCCCTCAAGAATCCACGCCAGCGGCACCATCACAATTGCAGAAGCGGTCAGCATGCCCGCAGACGACACCAGCGGATTATGCGCGCGAAGCGTGGCGCGCGCCCAGCTTCCGGCGAACGCATAGCTGACCGTTCCGGCGATGACGGCGATCTGGGCCATGGAGCGCAAATCGAAGTTCGTCAGATTGTGCAAACCGATGGCCGTCGCAACGCCCAGAAACCCGATCACCACGCCAGCAAGGCGTCGCGCGGTCAGACGCTCGTCAGGAAAAACCAAAGCCGCGACCAGCACGGCCCAGATCGCGGTTGCCGCGTTCAAAATCGCCGTCAGCCCGGTTTCGATGTAAAGCTGGCCCCAGGTCATCAATGTGAAGGGGATTATGTTGTTCAACAGACCCATCACCAGAAACGCGCCCCAGACCCGCCAACCGCGGGGCATTTTAAGGCCCTGTATTATCGCGACAATCCATAGAAAGATCGCCGCCCAAAGCACGCGATGCGCAACGCTTGAGAACACGTCGATCTCGTCAAGCGCAATCCGGATGGCAAGGAACGATCCGCCCCAGATGACCCCAAGGGTCAG
>CALLWO010000220.1 GCA_938016355.1 uncultured Boseongicola sp.
CGCCACGCCCCGGCCAACCTACGCTTGGCATGGTGTCGCTGGGCTGCCCCAAGGCGCTGGTTGACAGCGAGCGTATTCTGACTCGGTTGCGCGCCGAAGGATACGCGATCAGCCCTGATTACGCAGGCGCGGACGCGGTGATCGTCAATACCTGCGGGTTCCTCGACAGCGCCAAGGCCGAAAGTCTTGAGGCCATTGGCGAAGCGCTGGCCGAGAATGGACGCGTGATTGTGACGGGCTGCCTCGGCGCAGAGCCCGATTATATCACCGGCGCGCATCCAAAAGTGCTGGCCGTCACGGGGCCGCACCAATACGAACAGGTGCTGGATGCGGTGCATGTGGCGGTGCCCCCGGACCCCGACCCGTTCGTCGATCTGTTGCCCGCCCAGGGCATCAAGCTCACCCCGCGCCATTACAGCTATCTGAAGATCTCCGAAGGCTGTAACCACAAGTGCAAGTTCTGCATCATTCCCGACATGCGCGGCAAACTCGCCTCGCGTCCGGCGCGCGCGGTCATGCGAGAGGCGGAAAAGCTGGTCGAGAACGGCGTCAAAGAGCTTCTGGTCATCTCGCAAGACACCTCCGCCTATGGCACCGACTGGAAAGAGCGTGACGAGAAATTTCCAATCCACGGCCTTGCCCGCGATCTGGGAAGCCTCGGCGCATGGGTGCGGTTTCACTACGTCTATCCCTACCCGCATGTGCGCGAGATGATCCCCTTGATGGCCGAAGGCAGCGTTCTGCCCTATCTCGACATCCCGTTCCAACATGCCCATCCCGATACGCTGAAACGCATGGCCCGCCCGGCTGCCGCGTCGCGAACACTCGACGAAATCGCCGCATGGCGCGCGATCTGCCCTGATATCACCCTGCGCTCGACGTTTATTGTTGGGTATCCCGGAGAGACCGAGGCGGAATTCCAGACCCTACTGGATTGGATGGACGAGGCACAACTCGACCGCGTGGGCTGCTTCCAATACGAAAATGTCGATGGCGCGCGCTCCAACGCCCTGCCCGATCATGTCGCAAAGGACGTCAAACAAGACCGCTGGAACCGGTTCATGGAAAAGGCCCAAGCCATTTCCGAAGCAAAACTCGCCGCCAAAGTCGGGACCACACTGGATGTCATTGTCGACGACATTGACGAAGACGGGATCGCCACCTGCCGCACCAAAGCCGACGCGCCCGAGATCGATGGCAATCTCTTCATAGACGAAAACACGCAGGACATGTCTGTCGGCGAAATTGTCACCGTAACCGTCGACGAAGCCTCAGATTACGACCTCTGGGGACAAATCAAACCCTAACCCTTCTTTGGGTCAAAAAAATCCTCGGGGGAGCGCGCCTCGCGCGGGGGCAGACAGCCCCGAAAAGCGCGCCGCGCCAGCGGCGCGCGTCTCGACGCCGTCAGGCGGCGAAACCAAGTCGGAAAAGCACCACAACCCACGCCACCCCACCGGCAATCGCCGTCAGGAACACACCCGCGCTTCCGGCATCCTTGGCCCGGCCAGCAAGCGGATGGTGCTCTGTAGAGATATAGTCGACAGTATATTCAATCGCCGTGTTCATCGCTTCTGCTGCCAGAACCAGAACACCAAGGGCGAGGATCAATGCGCGCTCCCCGCCCGTGAGCGGCAACCAAAGCGCGAAGATAATTGAAAACAGGTTCACCCAAATCCACGAGCGAAACGAATGCTGATGGGTCCATGCATCGCGCACGCCCGCCCAGCTCCAGATGCACCGCCATTTCAGACGGTCCATAAATTCCTTTAGCGCATTCATACGCCCTTGATGGCGACGAACGCGCGATCGGTCAATCGCTGACGGGCAATGTCATGTCAGCGACGCGGGCGATCATCTCGGCATTGCGACAAAATGCTGGCATGCCGACACTTGCGTCATCCAGATGCGCCGCACAGCGCTCGGGGTCGGTGCATCCAAGACAGGCTTGAGTGGCAGACCGCACATCCGCCGGGCTAAGCGCGCCCGACATCATCGCAAGATCAAGATCAGCCCCATTGCGCGCGGCAAGCCGTGTCATCAGGCGTTCGTGGTGGACCAGACGGCGAATATAACTCATGCGGGTTCTCCTCGTGTGCCACAAGAACACCACGTGGAAACACCACCCGCTCTGATCTGGATCAAATCAGCGCGCGGCAGCGACCGTTCTTTGAACCGTCCGAACGCGATCCCCGTTGGGCGGGTGCGTGCCCAAAAACTGATCCCCGGGATCAGCAGAGCGTTGAAAATAGAGAACGCCACGCAACGGGTCATAGCCTGCCCGCAGCGCGATCCGCGCGCCCAGACTGTCGGCTTCAAGTTCGAAATTTTTTGAAAACCGGCGCGCGCCGATGGTGCCGCCAATGTTCTGCGCCGCTTCAACCCCGGCCGCATCCAAGCCCGCCAGATTGCCAAGAATGGTGCCAAAAATCGCGCCCGCCGTTGCAGAGCTTTGGGTTTGTGGAATGTGACCTTCGATGTGATGCGCGGCCTCGTGGCTAAGTGCAAAAGCCAGTTCGTCGCGGTTACGCATCGCGCGGAAAAGAGCTTTGGTAAAGCCGATTACAGGTCGCCCGGATTTATCCAGCGTTTGATAAGCATTGGGCGGAAGGTCGTCGCGATCCTCCACGACAATCTTGAAATCGCAGTTCAGGCGCGGGCGCAATTCGCGGCACGAGCGCTCGGCAATCGGCTCGACCCGGCGCACAACAGCGCGAAAATCTGCCAGCGATTGCGGGCTTCCGGTGCGCTGAACGCTTGGCAGCGGCGCAAGCGGCGCGTCATTCTGCGGGGTGACGGTCGAAACTTCGCAAGCGGTGAGCGCAAGGCAAGCGGCAAGAAGGGCTGGAAAACGCAAAACGGGCAAACTCCTGTTATCAACACAACACGACACCATTGATGCGCCAATCCGCGCATAATGATCAAGGTTCAAACACGGGTCTTGCGGCAAAGTTCCGCGCGCGCCAGTGTGCATTCATGTTTACAATTGAACACGATTTCGACGTTACCGTCGTGACTTTGGTGGATGAGGCCGCAACCCATCGCCAGGAAGACATCACAATCAACGCCTTTGAAGATTGCATCACAATCGAGCAGCTTGATCCGCGCACGGACAGCGTTCAGACCGTGACGCTATCACTGGCGCAGCTGGCCGATCTGACAGCAGCGCTGAACCTGCCCGAAGGGGTTTATCGGCGCAAACAATCGGATTGACCGGCCCGCCGCTCTCTTTCAGGGTCGCTTTGAGATCAGGGGGAGAGACACGATGGCGACAGGCTTTTTCACCGATGAGCGGTGCTTCTGGCATTCGGGGGGTAATTACGCCTTCATGTCGCCCGTCGGCGGGTTGGTTCAGCCAACGGCGGCGGGCGGATTGCCCGAAAACCCCGAGACGAAACGCCGCCTGAAAAATCTGGTTGAGGTCACGGGGCTGATGGGCGAACTGCGCCATCAAAGCGCGCCAAGCGTTACGGACGCCGATCTTCGACGTGTTCATCCGGGCTCTTTTCTTGAGACTTTTCGCGCGACGTCCGACGCGGGTGGTGGCGAGACCGGATTGCGCGCGCCTTATGGGCCGGGCGGTTTTGAGATGGCAGCATTGTCGGCTGGACTTGCAAAAGGCGCCATTTTCGACGTGCTCGACGGGGCGCTGACCAATGCCTATGCGCTGTCGCGCCCGCCGGGTCACCATTGCATGCCCGAGTGGCAAAACGGGTTTTGCCTGTTGGCCAATATCGCCATTGCGGTAGAGGCGGCTCTTGCCGAAGGACGCGCGGAACGGGTCGCGGTTCTGGATTGGGACGTGCATCATGGCAACGGCACGGAGGCGATTTTCTATGATCGCGCGGATGTTCTGACCGTGTCGATGCATCAAGAAAAGAACTATCCGCTCGACACAGGCGATTTCGCTGATCGAGGTGACGGTGCGGGGACCGGGTTCAACCTTAACATTCCGATCCCGGCAGGCGCGGGGCATCGCAATTGGATGCACGCGTTGAACCGCCTTGCGATCCCTGCCATCCGCGATTTTGAGCCCGACATTCTGATCATTGCCTGCGGATTTGACGCGGCTGCGTTCGATCCGCTGGGTCGGATGCTTTGTTCTGTCGATACATTCAGACAGATGACGCGCGCGGTGATGGAATTGGCCGGTGATGTGTGCGGCGGCAAGTTGGCGATGGTCCACGAAGGTGGATATTCCGAAATGTACGTGCCGTTTTGCGGACACGCAGTGCTGGCGGAGATGGCGGGATCGACGATCGACGCGCCCGATCCGTTTGCCGCGACTTTGCTGGTGCGCCAACCGCCGGACGATCTGGCCGACTGGATCGACGCGCGGACCGAGAGCATGGTGGCCGCTTTGGGCTAGGCCCTTCTGGAATTTCGCGCGCACGCGTCTTAGGTAATGCACGCAATGAAGAAGGATGGCCCGATGCTCGAGGCAAATACAGCCGCGTTAAGTTTCCTGAAATCGCGCCGGTCACGGCCTGCTAAAATATTGACCGGACCGGTCCCGGATCGTGCGGTTCTGCGGGAGTTGCTTACCGTTGCGGCGCGCACGCCGGATCACGGTAAGCTGGAGCCATGGCGGTTTCTTGTGCTGGAACGCGCGGCGTTGCAGCGACTTGCCGCGACAATCCCCGCGCGCGGCGCAGAACTTGGTATCGAAGCCGAGAAGATCTCCAAAATGGAAACGCAACTGGCGAATGCCGATCTGGCCGTCGCGGTGATCGCGAGTCCGAAGGCGTCAGAGAAAATTCCCGAGATTGAGCAGAC
>CALLWO010000221.1 GCA_938016355.1 uncultured Boseongicola sp.
CGGCAACATCTATCACCTCTGGGAACGTGATTGTTCGGTTCAGCGCCGCAACCAAAAGGTCGTCGAGCGCGCGCCCGCTCCCTATCTTTCGGGCGCACAGCGTGAAAAAATCTGCAACCTCGGCAAAAAAATTGCCGAAGAGGTGGATTACGAATGCGCCGGCACCATCGAATTCCTGATGGATATGGACAGTGGCGAGTTCTACTTTATCGAAGTGAACCCCCGCGTGCAGGTCGAGCACACTGTCACCGAAGAAGTCACCGGCATCGACATTGTACAGGCCCAGATTAAGATCGCCGAAGGCAAAAGCCTGATTGAAGCCACCGGCATGGCCAGCCAATACGACGTCGTGCTGAACGGCCATGCGATCCAGTGTCGTGTCACAACCGAAGATCCGACCAACAATTTCATCCCAGATTACGGTCGCATCACCGCCTACCGCGGCGCAACTGGCATGGGTATCCGACTTGACGGTGGAACGGCGTATTCCGGCGCTGTTATTACGCGCTACTACGACTCGCTTTTGGAAAAAGTAACCGCCTGGGCCCCCACACCGGAAGCGGCGATTGCGCGGATGGACCGTGCTTTGCGTGAATTCCGGATTCGTGGTGTGTCGACAAACATCGCGTTTGTCGAAAACCTCCTAAAGCACCCAACATTTCTGAGCTACGAGTACCACACGAAATTCATCGACGAAACGCCCGAGCTCTTTGAATTCAAGGCCCGTCGCGACCGCGCGACGAAAATCCTCACCTATCTTGCCGATATCACGGTCAACGGACACCCAGAGACAGCCGGGCGGCCAAAACCCCACGCTGAGGCACGCGATCCCGTCGCACCAAAGCTTCGCACCGACGCGCCGACACCGGGCACGCGCAACATCCTTGCAGAATTCGGTCCCGAAGCACTGGCGGATTGGATGCTGGACCAGAAACAACTGTTGATCACTGACACGACCATGCGCGACGGCCACCAATCGCTTTTGGCGACACGCATGCGCTCGATCGATATGATCAATGCCGCACCTGCCTATTCTGCGAACCTGCCACAGCTTTTCAGCGTTGAATGCTGGGGTGGTGCGACATTCGATGTGGCTTATCGCTTCTTGCAAGAATGCCCGTGGCAGCGTCTGCGCGATCTTCGCCAGCGCATGCCAAATCTTATGACCCAAATGCTGCTGCGCGGCGCAAATGGTGTCGGATATACCAATTATCCCGACAATGTGGTCAAGTTCTTCGTGCGCCAGGCCGCAGACACAGGGATCGACTTGTTCCGCGTTTTTGACTCACTCAATTGGGTGGAAAACATGCGCGTCGCGATGGACGCAGTGGTGGAAAACAACAAGGTCTGCGAAGGCACGATCTGTTACACCGGCGACATTCAAAACCCAGAGCGCGCGAAATACGACCTTAAGTATTACGTCGCCATGGGGCAGGAATTGAAAAGCGCAGGCGCGCACGTGTTGGGCCTGAAAGATATGGCCGGCCTTTTGAAACCCGCCGCCGCCCGCATTCTGGTCAAGGCACTGAAAGAAGAGGTCGGTTTACCGATCCACTTCCACACCCACGACACTGCTGGCATTGCCTCCGCAACCATTTTAGCCGCGGCTGAATCCGGCGTAGACGCGGTTGACTGCGCAATGGACGCGCTATCAGGCAACACTTCGCAGGCAACCCTTGGCACAATCGTGGAAGCGCTGTCAGGGCATGATCGCGACACCGGGCTCGACATTGGCGCGGTGCGCGAGATGTCGAACTATTTCGAAGCCGTCCGCGGGCATTATGCCGCCTTTGAAAGCGGCCTTCAGGCCCCAGCCTCGGAAGTCTATTTGCATGAAATGCCCGGCGGGCAATTCACCAACCTGAAAGCGCAGGCCCGCTCGCTCGGACTTGAAGAGCGGTGGCACGAAGTGGCCGAGATGTATTCGGATGTGAACCAGATGTTTGGGGATATCGTCAAAGTGACGCCTTCCTCAAAAGTCGTCGGCGATATGGCCTTGATGATGGTCAGCCAAAACCTTAGCCGTGACGACGTCGAACACCCCGACAAAGACGTCGCATTCCCGGACAGTGTGATCGACATGATGCGGGGCAATCTGGGGCAACCTCCCGGCGGTTGGCCCAAAGCCATCCAAAAGAAGATTTTGAAGGGCGAGAAAGCCTCAACGGATCGCCCCGGCCTCAATGCTGAAGCGGTCGATATCGAGAAATCGCGCAACGAGCTATCGAAAACGCTGGATGGCATGACCATCGACGACGAGGATCTGAACGGCTACCTGATGTATCCGAAAGTGTTCCTCGATTATATGGAGCGCCACGCCAAATACGGGCCTGTTCGCACGCTCCCGACCAAGAATTTCTTCTATGGCATGAACCCGGGCGATGAAATCTCGGTTGAGATTGACCCCGGCAAGACGCTTGAAGTGCGCTGTCAGGCCATCGCAGAAACCAATGCCGAAGGCGAAGCCAAAGTCTTTTTCGAGTTAAACGGCCAGCCCCGGGTGATCCGGGTCACCGATTATTCGTCAAAAGGCGCCGCCGCGGTGCGGCCCAAAGCTGATATTTCCAACACAAATCACATTGGAGCGCCAATGCCGGGTGTGGTCGCGTCTGTTGGTGCCGTGGCTGGGGCCGAAGTGAAAGAAGGTGATCTGCTGCTCACAATCGAAGCCATGAAGATGGAGACCGGCATCCATGCCGAGCGCGACGCGGTGATCAAAGCGGTCCACGTCAGCGCAGGCGCGCAAATCGACGCAAAAGATTTGCTTGTAGAGTTGGAGTGAGACCAACACGCAGCGGGGAGTGCCTGCAGCGGCAGACGTCAGTCGGGGGTCAAGCGACTGACGCTTTAAACTTACTTCTTGTCGCGCGCGGCTTTTTCTTCTTTGGTCAGCTTGTTGTTCCAAACATTGTTGCTCAAACCCAGCTCTGCCGCCAAAGGCTTGGTTTTCCCGACGCTCACCTTCCCGCCCTTGTTCAAGAATTCCTGAATTAGCGCTTCGTCGGTGGTCGGTTTTGGAACTTTTTTCATGCCTCCATGGGTACTCCCAATTGGCTTGACGGCGCAACCTCGCATTCGGCTCTATAGATCTCACGCCCATGTGACACACGAAGCCTCTGTACATGTTAAGTTTCTGGCATAAGAACAAATAAGGAATTCAATGATGTTTCGCGCCTGCACCTTGCCACTTTTGATGGCTCTTTCGACGCCAGCGAATGCGATTGTCATTGATGGTCAGATCGTTCGTCAATCCGGGCAAGGAAGCTTCAAAATCCTCGACACCGATATACCCTTTGCAGTTGGTGCAGACAATTTTGACACCGACCATCTCTATGCATTTGACGAGGACCAGAACATCGTTTTGGACGCGCCCATCCGCGTTGACATCGGTGGTGTTGAGGGCGAAATCGCCGCCGGGACTGAAGTTGCGAGCCACTACGTCTTCTTCGACAGTCTGTCCGGTATCCACTATGGCTATGTGACCTTTGACGCGCCCATTCTTGGCATTGCAGCGTTTCAAGACACTATGGGCGCGACGGATTTTCTCGCCAACACCAGCGTCACCTATATCAGCACCGAGTTGCGCGGTCTTGAGGAAGGAGATCTGGTTTGGATCGATGAAGATGTCCCAGAGCGGCTGTGGGTCTATTGGGCAGGATCAAGTCCAGGCGATTATATCCGTGTTTTCACCGAAAAATCCGTGGGCGCATTGATGATGTAAACGTCATCTTGCCCCCCGTGCTTAGTTTGGACATATCCGTGTCTCAACACTGCCGCGATTTTTACGCCGATCCGTCGCTATCTGCGGTCATACGCGCCTTTCCACGGGATTCTGACCATGCCAAAACGTATTGCTCTCTTTTCAATCCTCGTTCCCGACTATGATGACGGGCTTAGATTCTTCAATGCGATTGGCTTTGAAACACGCGAAGATACCGATCTTGGTAACCAAAAACGATGGGTTCGAATTGCCGCGCCCGGGGCGGAGACCGAAATTCTTTTGGCGCGCGCATCGGATGACCGGCAAGCCGATGCAATTGGTGAACAAGGCGGCGGACGCGTTTGGCTGTTCCTTGAATCAGATGATTTCACGACAGATTACAATACGTTAAAGTCTGCCGGGGCGATCTTTGAAGCAGAACCCCGAACCGAGCCATATGGTAAGGTCGCTGTCTGGCGTGATCCTTGGGGCAATCGGTGGGATTTGATTCAATTTGCCGACCCGGATCGCTCCGGCACCGGCGGTTAAGCCGCCCGTTAACCATATTGAAACATCGGTCATTTACCTCCGATTAAGCGAAATCTTGCATTTATCGCGAATGGATCCTGTTTTCCTGTAATTGCCTTAATGTTGTAGTCATGACGCCCCATTCGCAGCCGAGATTTCGGTCATCGAATGCGATGGAGGTGATCATGAATTGGAAGATGCGTGGACGGGTATTTGGCCTTGCTTTGTTGTCCGTAAACTTCGTGGCCGCCAACGCCGGATACTCCGTAGGGCCCGCACAGGCAGCCTCGAGCGATCCAGTTATCACATACGAACAATCGGACAGTGCCATGAACGCGGCGCAAGCCAAGGCGCGCGTTCAGTTGGGTGCTTTTTTTGACAATGTGCTCGACACTGAAGGAAATCTCACCGCGGACGCAGGTGTCAAAGTTGCGGTGCCCGTTGAAGGCGGCGGGGTCGAAGTGATCTGGGTCTCCCCCTTTGGAATGCAGGAGGGCGCGTTTGTTGGGCTCCTTGCCAATCGTCCGCAAAGCATCAAAGACAAGCAAGTTGGTGACCCGATCACATTCAGCGAAGCACAGGTGCGGGATTGGTATATCTACGGCGACGATGGCAAAATGTACGGTTCCTATACGACCCGCGTCATGCTTGCCGACATGTCCGCATCCTCGGCTGCGCGTGTTCGCGAGATGTTGTCACCGTCCCCGGTGCCAGCAAGTTGGCAGTAAGTTCTTAAGCGGGCGGCCCTTCGATAAAGGGTTTCAAAACGCCATACGCGACTGAATGTAAAGGCGTATCCACGCCAAGCGCCCTACCACGCCTCACGATATCGCCAGACAAATACGCTAGCTCAAGACGTCGCCCGCGATTAAGATCGTCCAGCATGGACGCATGCATATTCGGTGGCGCGACATCGCACAAAAGCCGATAGGCTTTTTCCACCGCATCTTCGGCAATCGCCACGTCGGACGCGCGCGCAACAGCCGCCGTTTCCTCCATCGATTGACGCATGAGGTCCCGTGTTTCTGGCGTGGACCGAATGGGCCCGATATCTAGCCGGGTCAAACAGCACATGGATGACGTTGTCGCCATCACGATGAATTTCTCCCAAAGCATTTTTTGGGCGTCTTCAATCACGTCAACATCGAACCCAGCTTGCGAAAGAGCCGTCGAAATCTCCAACAAACCTGCGTCGTCTGAAGCTTCCAAAGATCCGATCTCAAGGCGATGAAAGCTGGATGAATGTCGAATGACGCCCGGAGATTTGATGTCCGCAGGCATATAGACGGCGCCGGCCAAAACGCGCTCCTTGCCAACTATGGCCGCAACTTTCTCCTGCGATAAAACACCGTTCTGCGCTGTCATCAGACGGGTGGAAGGCGTCATCAATGGTACAAGCGACTTCGCTGCATCCTCGGAATCGTAAGATTTCACCATGAAAAGAACCAAATCCGCTACTTCGGCGTCATCAGGCGTGGCCACGGCCCGAACAGGTTTGTGGTGTAAATCGCCAAGCGGGCTTTCCACTCGCAAACCATGGGCTTGCATGGCTTCAAGATGCGCGCCACGCGCCACATAGGTGATTGAATGACCAGCCTCCGCGAGGCGCGCACCAAAATAACCGCCAAGCGCACCCGCGCCCATGACCAAAACCCGCATGGCATCCCTCCCTTGCTTTGTGGTCAGCCTAGCAATTTTCCCGTCGCTTGAGCACTTTTTCTCTTGCAGCGCGCGCAACTAGTTTATATCTCACGCCTCACCCACGGATGCGGGCGTAGCTCAGGGGTAGAGCATAACCTTGCCAAGGTTAGGGTCGTGAGTTCGAATCTCATCGCCCGCTCCAATATCCACCAAACTGGTGGAACGAAACAAAGCCGCCTACGGGCGGCTTTTTTCTTTTTGGCTTGTCGTTTGGCTTCAGCCCGCTTCGGCCAACATCTGAGCGCGGATTGCCAATTCCATCGTGACGAACGTATGGCGCTGTGAAGTGGCAGTTTCGGTCCGATCCAATACATCCGCCACAAGACTTGGAAAATAGGGCAAACCGGCGTCGTCGCATGGGATCAGAACGTTTTCCTCCCCGTTGACCAGATAAAGCGAATTTGTCACGTGTTCGCGCCCGATGTCGGTGTATTTGCGTAGCTCGATCTGGCCTTCGGTGCCTTGAATGAAAAGCCGTCCATCCCCCCAAGTCGGCAATCCGTTTGGCGTAAACCAGTCAACGCGCACATACCCATGCCCCTCTTTGGATCGCAGAACCATTTCACCAAAATCCTGAAAGCTCGGCTGATCCGGCATGGTTGAGTTTTCAACATGTGCATGCGCGACTTCTGCCGCTTCAGAGCCTGTGAAATGCAGAAACTGGTCGATCTGATGACTGCCGATATCGCACAGAATACCACCGTATCGCTCGCGCTCAAAAAACCAACCCGGGCGTGTTTTCAGGTTCTGCTTATGCGGCCCGATTCCGATGGTTTGAACGACGCGCCCAATTGCGCCACCAGACACCAGTTCATCTGCCTTAGTGACCGCAGGAACTTCAAATCGTTCCGAGAAATTTACGCTCCAGATGCGGCCCGTTTTGGCCTGCACCTCTTTGATCGCATCGAGTTGAGCCAGTGTCGTACACCCCGGCTTATCAACCATCACATCTTTTCCGGCTTCCATTGCCTCAATCGCGAAAGCCGCGCGATCGGCAGGCACGGCCGAGATCAAGATCATTTCAACTGTGGGGTCGTCCAGAATCTGGCGTCGATCCGTGACCTTCGCGACGCCTGAAAACATCGAGTTAAACTTTGCTTCGGTCACCGCCGGACCGTCTGTCCAATACGCGTCGCACGTGCAGCCTTGCGCCTGCATATTCGCAAGCATGCCAAATATATGCCCGTGATCGATACCGATCACACCCAGCTTAAATGCCATGATAGAACCCTGTGTTCAGTTGGTTTATCGCTACCGTCAAAGCCCGAATTCGAAAAGCGAAATCTAGGTTGAGCCGGAGGATTTCAGCCACGGGCTTATGCTCGCCGATGGACCAATATCATCGGATAGCCAGTATCGAATCTGCCATATAGGAACAGATTTGCCAAAATCCGCCAAGCGAAAGAACAATATTCCAAATCGCCTACCGGCCATCGACCCTTGTGCTGACCCAGACGCGCATAGCGGAACGATCGCTAACCCGCGCCCAGTTGCGCAGTGGGGCGCAGAGAGATATCCGCGCACAGTTCTACAAAATTTGGGCTGTGACCATGCTGTTTGAAAATTTTGACCTTGAGATAAACCCCGTCTTCGCATCGCTGATTTTCGGTGCGTTGTTGGGGCTCGTTTTTGGTGTATCAGCACAGATCAGCCGGTTTTGCCTGCGTCGCGGACTTGTCAAAGGGTCTGACCGCAAATCGGCGCTTGGCGTATGGCTCTTTGCCCTTGCTTTCGCCACGCTCGGCACGCAGGTCGCACGGTCTGCCGGTCTGATCGAGCTTGAAGGGCATCGCTTTGCCACTGGTGCAGTTCCCGCCCTAGCCGCCATCTTGGGCGGATTGGCGTTTGGAGTAGGCATGGTTTTGACAAGGGGGTGCGTGTCGCGCCTCACCGTTCTGGCAAGCGGAGGCAACCTGCGCGCTGTCTTTGTCCTCGTCGCTTTTGCAATTACCGCTCATGCAACGCTGAAAGGCGTTCTTGCGCCGTTGCGGGTCTTCATCGGCTCCGAGACCGTCGATCTTGGGGATGCGGCCCTTGCGACGAATTGGGTGGGCGGCGGCACGCTTTGGGCGGCTGCTCTGATTGTTCTTTGCCTCGCATTTGTATTCCGCTCCGGCGCGCGCCCTGCACATCTTGCGCTTGCCGCTCTCATCGGAACGCTTGTCCCACTTGGATGGGTCGGCACCGGGGTCTTGCTCTTTGATGACTTTGACCCGATCCCACTTGCGACCATGTCTTTCACAGCACCTTGGGCAGATACATTGTTCTGGACAATCGCCTCGACGTCTATCCCTGCCGGCTTTGGCACTGGGCTTTTGGTTGGTGTCATTGCGGGTGCATTCCTGTCCGCGCTTATTCGGCGTGAAACCAAGCTTGAAAGCTTTGAAAGCCCTGAGCAAACAATTCGCTATATCAGTGGTGGCGCGTTGATGGGATTTGGCGGCGTGCTCGCCGGCGGCTGCACTGTAGGTGCGGGCCTGTCCGGTGTCTCAGCGCTCAGCGTTGTCGCGTTGCTCGCCCTTGGGGCGATGATGATCGGCGCGCTTGCTACGGATCGACTGTTGGATCAAACTCGCATTCGTCGACAGTCGTCAAACTCGGTTCCAGCCGAGTAAACGCTCAATTCGACGTGGCTTCACGCGCGATCGCATCAAGAAACGCCTGAACTTCCTGCATTGGTCCTTCGGGAAAGTGGCGATAGCCGACCTCCACTTTCCCCTCGCGGTCCGTAACAAAGATGGCATAGGGGCAGTGGCGAATGTTGGTTGGGTCCGCTTCCATGACCTTGCGGGATAGCACCGCCGAACAAAACAGAAAGATGTCGGCATTGTCGAAGATCACGACATCGCTGCCCACATCCACGCCCGTTCGCGCCAGCATCTCGCCCGTGTGCGAAATGTGATCAATGACCAGACCACGATCTAATATGACGCTTTCCAGATCGAACGTCGCGTCCTCGAATTCGCCTTCATAGAGATACGTGGTCATTCCGTCCGCAAATGCGAAACCTGGCATTGCAAAAAACGCCGCAAAGACAATTCCTTTGAAATCCCAGCGCATTCCTACTCCTCTGCGACCGAACGCAAATACGCAATCACAGCGCGCGCGTCGGCTTCGTCCTTCAAACCCCTGAACGACATGCGCGTGCCTTTCAGATACTTCTTCGGATTGCTCAAGAATAGAACAAGCTCGCCCTCGGTCCATACCAATCCACCCTCTGCGGCGGCGACCAATGGTTTTGAGTACCGGAACTTCTCTACCTCCCCCGCGGCGCGCCCCACGACCGACGTCAGGATCGGGCCGGAGCGATTTTTCGCGCCCGCACCGACTTGATGGCAGGACTTACACTGCCTTGAAAATACCTTTTCACCCGCTGCTATCATTTCGGGGTCCGCGGTTTTTGCGACAGGCTCCGCCGCAACTTCCGCAGCGGCGACAACTTCCGCATCCGCTTTAGGAGCGGTGTTCTTCACCGCCGCAACCGCTTCACGTAGTTGCCTCGCCTTAGTTTCTTCTGGCGTCACATCCAGCACTGCGGCGCGTTTGGTGATCTCGACGGTGTCTTTGCAGTTTTCCATGCAAACATCGCCCCGGAAGGCCGCGTATTCGGTCGTCTCCCGATCATCCATGAAAAAGTTCGCCGCATTCGGCAGCGCAACGTCGAGAAAGTTCTCGTGGCTCAATTCAAAGTCTTCATCTTCCACCACGTCGTTTACGAATAACAAATACGCGGTGATCGCATAGACTTCATCGGCTTCAAGCGACCGCGCATCCCCAAATGGCATCGCACGATTCACATAGTCATAAACGGTCGACAGATAGGGCCAATAGGACCCGATAGTCTTCACCGGGCGTTCATCGGTCAACGTGTCTTGGCCGCCTGCCAAAACCGGCCAGCGCCCAACAGCTTCGCCAAAATCTCCGTGGCAGATTGCGCATTTTTCAGCAAATACCTCTTCGCCCGTCCAGACGTCGCCGCGCCCCTCGGGAAGACCCTGCCCGTCGGGGCGCACATCGATGTCCCAGGCCGCAATCTCATCAGGCAATGCGGGGCGACCCAGACCGAAGCCATCGGCAAAAGCCGGGCTGCACAGGCACAACGAAATCGCTGTAAACTTAAGAAATTTCGACATTTTCTGCCACTCCACTCTCACTGACATGCCATGTCTGAATGCCGTTATTGTGGTATATTGAGTTCACACCACGGACTTCCCGAAGCTGGTCTTTGGTTGGCTGAACATAGCCGGTGGAATCATGCGCCCGGCTTTGCAGCAACAAGGGCGATCCGTCCCAGTCAAACTCGTAATAGAAGCGATGCAGGGATTTCTCAAAACTCGGTCCCGACATACGCGCAGCATGCCAGGAATTGCCACCGTCTAGCGTCACATCGACCCTTGGGATCGTCCCACGACCAGACCATGCCAGTCCGGACAAAACTGTGTGACCCGCCCCATGCAAAATGGGGGCTTGTGGGCTGGGGTTGGTGATTACGGACTTTGCGTCCATTTCCCAAGTAAAGCGACGCGCCTGCCCATCGGCCAGCAGGTCGGTGTATTTTGACGTCTCTTCGCGGTGGTGCCAGGGCTGGTCCCCTACCTCTAGCCTGCGCAGCCACTTGACCCACATGTTACCTTCCCAACCCGGCACAACTAGCCGCAGAGGATATCCTTGTTCAGGGCGCAAAGCCTCGCCGTTCATCTTGAACGCCACGAGGCAATCGTCGAGCGCCTTTTCCATCGGGATCGAGCGGGTCATCGCGCTTGCATCGGCACCTTCCGGCATCACCCATTTGCCAGAAGTTTTGACACCAGCTTCTTCAAGCAAAAGCCGCAACGGCACGCCGGTGTACATCACATTGTGGATCATTCCGTGGGTGAACTGGCATCCATTCAACTGCGAGCCGCGCCATTCCATGCCTGAGTTCGCCGCGCATTCAAGGAAATACACCCGGTTCTCGCGCGGGAACCGCAGAATGTCCTGCATCGTGAACACAAGCGGCGTGTCCACAAGCCCATTGATCATCAAGCGGTGTTTGGCCGGGTCCACCTCGGCAATGCCCGCGTGATGACGCTCAAAACACAAGCCATTAGGCGTTATGATCCCGTCCAATTCGTGAAGCGGCGTAAAATTCACCGAAGAGACCGGATCAGCCGTCAACCATTCCACATTGCGCCGTTTTACATGCGCCTCAAATTCAGAGGGGGTGCCATAGGGGCGTGCATCGACACCGTCGCCCAACGCTTGGTTCCAGGTCTGAATTTCGGTGATCGCAGGATCGCCCGCGGCCCGCGCAGCGCCCGCCGTCATCACGGCTCCACCAGCGGCCAATGCCCCGCGCAGCACATTCCGACGTGTGGGATTTCCATTTGAACTGCTCATTTCACGCGCCTCCTTAGGTGCCTGTCACTTGAACGGACGTGTTCGGCTTCACCTCGACCGTGCCTTTGCGCGCGATGTGGTTTTCAACAACATCCCAGATCGGCGGCCCCTCGGTGCCCTCGTTCACACTGGCCCAACCGGCCACGACATACGATTTCGAAGGGTCGATTGCTTCGCCAGTTTTCAGCAAAGTCATTTCGGTGATTCGACTGCCCTGCGGCTTGGAGATGTCGATTTTGTATCCAAGCCCGCCAGTGCGCACCATGTCTCCGCCTTGTTGAAAATATGGATCAGGGTGGAAAAGATTGTCGGCCACATCCTCCAATACCACGTGAAGAAATTCCCCTGTGAACTCCGTGCGGTACGCGTTGGGATAACTCATCGAGGTCACGTTCCAGATGTCTTCGCGGGTGATCGGTTGACCCGGCAGAATCGACGGACCCCAGCGCACGCCGGGGCTAAGAGCGATATCTGCCTCGCGCTCTTCGATCAGCGCGTCACAAATCAGATCGTCCCAAGTTCCGTTGAAATTGCCTCGCCGGTAAAGAAGCCCATCCGCCACGCCAATTTCTTCTTCAAGCGCGTCCTTGAACGGCGCGCGATCCGCATCAATCTGCGCTGCCATCTCTGCGTCGGGCTCGATCACGTCTGCGAAAATGGGGATCAACTTGTGGCGAAAGCCCATCATCTTTCCATCGCGCACATCTAGGTCGACGCGGCTGACGAATTTCCCATTTGACCCGGTGGCAACAATGATTGTGTCGCCGACCAGAACCGGTTCGGGAAGCGCGTCATGGGTGTGACCCGACAAGATGACATCAATCCCTTGCACTTGCGTCGCCATCTTCTTGTCGGTGTCAAAACCGTTGTGACTAAGCAGTACGACCAGATCAGCGCCCGCAGCGCGCACCTCGTCTACCATTTCCTGACAGCGTTCTTCGCGAATGCCAAAGGAGTATTCCGGGAACATCCAACCGGGGTTCGCAATGGGCATGTACGGAAAGGCCTGCCCAAGCACCGCGATCTTTGCGCCACCACGTTCAAACCAGGTATAGGGCTCAAAATCTTCCGCTGGCTCATCCCATTCTTTGTCAAAAATGTTCTGACCCAAAGCCGGGAAACCCATGTCGTTCACGATCTCAAGGACACGCTCCGTGCCCAGCGTGAATTCCCAATGAAACGTCATCGCCTCGGGTTTCAGCAAACCCATCGCGTTCACAACGTCCTGCCCATGGGTGTGATAACAGCCATATGAACCGTGCCACGTGTCCCCTCCATCAAGCAAAATCGCGTCCGGCCGGTCGGCGCGAATGGCTTTAATCACGGTTGCAATCCGATCAAGACCGCCCATGCGACCATAACCTTGGGCCAATGCCGCGAAGTCGCCTGCACTTAGGGCGTAATGCGATGGCGAGCCATCTTCGATCCCGTAAGCCTTTCGGAACTCGGCGCCCGTCACATGCGGCACGGCGCCTTTGTTCTCGCCAACCCCAAGATTGATCGAAGGCTCGCGAAAATAAACTGGCTTAAGCTGCGCGTGGATGTCCGTCATGTGAATGAGCGAGATGTTTCCGAACGTGTCGAACTCCAAAAGCTTGTCCTGCGTCAGCATTTGCTGCGCCGAGAGCCTTGACCATTTGCCGAAACCCGACGCGCCATAAAGCGCCGTCGTCGCCATTGCCACTTGAAGAAAATCACGCCGCGAGATCATGTCGGAACCCTTTCCACGCACAATACAAATGCACGTTCTTGAATATCTAAAGGCCGAAAAAACCCGCGCAGAAAAATCAGCGCGGGTCTTATTGGTTTAGTTGCGCACTGCCGGTGTTTCGACCGAAAGCCCGTTGCCGCGCGATGCGACGTAAAGCTCAAGCGCTTTGAACTCTGGGGAACCTTCCTTGAAAGGCGTCGCCCGGATATTGCTCATGCAGCCTTTGAAACGACCGTGGGTCGTGTTGATCTTGGCGTTCTTCAAACGATAAAGCGGAAAGCCGTTGGTCTGGCCTTGGCTCAAGTGGTCCGCCCGGATCATGTTGCCGTAGTTGTCTTCGTGACAATTTGCACAAGCCATATCGAGCTGCCCGACGCGGGTGTAATAAAGCTCTTTACCCTTTTCGAAAAACGGGGCCGCATCGCCATCTATGGCCACGCTCATCGCCATCCCGCGCGACTGGTGCGCAATGAGTGCGGTCATTGCGGACATGTCAGCGCCCGAATATTTCCAGGCCTCCGCACCCATGCGCTCGGTGCGACATTCGTTGACCAGATTGGTCAACGTGACCAGCTCACCGTTTTCAACCCGTGGTAGGGTCGATTTCAAGCCGGCAAAGTCTTCGACATCGTCGTGACAGGAAGCGCAGGATTTACCTTCGGACCCGTCCACGGTCTCCCATGTGTCAAGCGCCTGATCGAGGAAGATAAACGACGGATTGTCGAAATCATCCAACTGAAGCTCTTGAGTTTCATCCGTGCGGAACACCCAACCCGAATAAATCGTGTCAACATTTTCGAGATGATCAGGTGCCGCAGCTTCCGTCACAAAGACTTCGCCATCGACCGACAGCACGGCATCTTCGCCCGCACTTGCCGCGCCAGACAGTGCCAAAGCCGCAATGCCTACACTTGCTAGTAACGTTCTCATCAGCGTCCCTCCCTTTTTATTGTGGTTAGCTGACGCTGACGGATTTGGTTTCGGTGTAGACCGATCCGTCGTCATCATACCAAGTGAAGGTGAAATCACCCGATGCCGGAACGACCGCGTCGAACTGGAAATACGGGTTTGTCGAAATCGCCGGTTCCAGCGCAACATCAATGACCATTTCGCCATTAAATTCCGCGGTGAAGCGATTGATGATCGAGCGTGGAATGACATTGCCATCACCATCTTTGCGTTGGCCCGATTCCATCTTGTGGCTGATCAGCGTCTTGATCGTGATCGTCTCGCCCGCACTGGCAGACTTCGGGACCTTGACGCGGGGTTTTACACCTTTTGCCATAACTGTTTTCCTCCCTTAGCCGCCGCAGCCGCCGATTGTTACTTTCACGGTCGCGCTCGCTTTGCGGAACGTACCGTCTTCCATTTTGGCCACTGCAACAACTTCCTGCGTTTTGGCCAGCCGGATGCGTGTTGATCCGGAACGCGACCCTGCAAGAGCTCCGAAATTGAACGTCGCAACACCCGGAAGTGGATTGCCCGTGGCATAAACTGCGATCGAAACCGCACCCGGAGCGTCCACCTCGATTGGCACTGTGTTCCCATTCTCTGCGATCTCAGGCGCCGTCAGAGTAATGCCGCCATCCATCGTGTCGGCACCGCCGGTAAAGGCCATGACCGCATCATCTGTCGCCGTTGCAAAGGCGGGCAAACCGGAAAGGCTAAGTGCCGCCGCCGATCCTGCACCCCAGACAAGGACGTCTCGTCGTGTCAAAGACATGTGTGTCTCTCCTTTAGCTTTCTTTCAACGTCAGCAAGTAGGCGACAACGTCTTCCACCTGTTGCGCTGACAGAATTGATTTGCCCTCAAATTTCTCAAGCGACCGGGTGAAGCCCGTGTCGCGATAGAAAGACGGCATGATTGTATCGGGGAACATTTCTTTCGAGTTCGAAACGATCCCGCGAAGTTCTGCTTCGCTCCACCGGTCGCCAACGCCATCTAGCGCAGGACCAACTTCACCGTGGAACGGCTGTTCTTCCATGTCCGCATTCATGTGGCAGGCAAGGCAATTGCCAAGCTTACGGTTCATGAAAATTTTGGCCCCCTCCTCGGGGTTGCCTGTCATGCCGGTGAGCGATGCGTTTATCGCGCCATCATCGAACATGACCTTGGCTGGCATGACGTCCTCTGCACTGGCAATACCAGCGCTCAGAACGGCGATACCCGCAATAAGGCTAAGTCTTTTCAAAACGTCCTCCCTGTCCGCATCTTATTTTGTATACCGTAGCCCACGATTTCGTGATCTAGCAAACAATAAATTCAGTTATTTGAATTTTTGCACACTCAATCCGTGCTGCCGTTGTTGCGCTCCTGTATCCGTCGCGCGTGATACCTCTGAAAATCTTCATCCCCATCAAGGGCATAGCGCTCCTCGTTCACCCAAGTCAGCATGTCGATTGTGGTTCCACCACCGAATGCGCCGGGCATTGTCGCGACCGCGGCACGCGGCGCGGGCACGTTTTCGCCCACCTCTTGTGGAAGGAAAAGCATCGTCGGAGTGAATAGAATCCCCCACTTCCGCGCCGCCGATTTCTCGGTCAGAACCTCGCCATCGAAATCCACCACTTCGGTGTCGCCGTGCAGGTTCATCTGCACCACAAAGTAGTTGTCCATCAGGTACGAATGAATGTTTTCCCGCGGGAAAACATCCTCGTGCATCTCGGTGCAATAGATGCAACCGCGCTGCTCAAAGATCAGCATCAGGCGTTTGCCTTCGCTGTTGGCCTCCTCAAGATCCTCGCGCAGATCTTTGAACGTGTCACGCATCCAGTCGGCTTTGTGCAGCCCGTCGTCGCCAAGCTCAGCGGCCATTGCGGGCCCCGAAAGTGCGAACGCCACAATCAATCCCAGAAGTCTTTTCATAACATTCCTCCCAAAAATCTTAGCCAATGCGCGGCCAGAACATCACCATCCAATTGGCAATCACATTGACCGTTTCGGTTGCGATCAGCACGCCAAAAATGACCAGCATCGCACCCATAGCCTTTTCGATCTTACCCAAATGTTTCCGGAACCGCTGCATCCACCGCAGAAACGGACCGATAAACATCGCTGCGACAACGAATGGCGCCGTCATGCCGACCCCATAAACGAATAAAAGCATCGCACCACGCGCGGCCGTATCGGTACTTGCCGCCGTGAACAGGATTGCGGCCAATACCGGGCCTACGCAAGGGGTCCATCCAAAGGCAAACGCAAGTCCGATCACAAACGCACCAAGGTAAGACACATTCGATGTGTCCCCCACATCCGCACGCAATTGCCGATAAAGAATGCCGATCTTAACGATCCCAAGAAAATGCAAACCCATCGCGATAATGATCACCGCCGCGATCCAGCGGAGCACATCAAACCAATCGCGAAAAACCTGCCCAAAAACGCTTGCCGTCGCCCCAAAGGCCATGAAGACCGCAATCACTCCAAGCGCGAAACACAAAGCTGAAATCACCGCGCGGCGCCGCAAACCGGGATCAAGCGGGCCTTCGTCGGACAAACGATCCATCCCCACGCCGGCTAGATAACTCAGATAAAAAGGCACAATAGGAAGCACGCAGGGCGTCAGGAACGACAAAAGCCCCGCCACACCTGCCCAGACAAGCGATACTTCCAACATCACAGCTGCCTTGATCTATTCACATATTCAAATTACGTTGTATTTAACAAATCCGTCAACCGGAACCCGAACATGCGATGGTTTATGTCGGCTCTTGCGGGCCTCACGCTTGCCCTCAGCCAATCCGTTTCGGCGGCTGAATTGATCATTGTGGAAGAGGTCGGTTGCGCTTGGTGCGCGGAATGGAATACCGACATCGCCCCGATTTATCCAAAAACCGCGGAAGGCAAATTTGCGCCTTTGCGCCGCATCGACATCCACGACCCAAAGCCCGCGGACCTGACGTTCAAAACGCGACCCGTCTTCACGCCGACCTTCATTCTTGTCCAAGAAGGCCGCGAAGTCGGGCGGATCGAAGGCTACCCCGGAGAAGACTTCTTCTGGGGGTTGCTGGAACGCATGCTGCTCGACGAAACCGAATATGAAAGACCAAACTCATGATGCGCAAACTCCTGTTTTCCGCCCTCGCATGTTCATTTATCGCCTCTCCCGCCTCTGCTGAGGACGACGAGGCGATGGTAACATTCAAGATGCTCAAACCCGAGATTGCACTTCGCATGGCGCAGGCCGCGCTTGAAAGCTGCCGGGACGCCGGGTTTCAGGTCGGCGTGTCGGTCGTGGACCGCTCTGGTATTCCGCAGATTTTCCTGCGCGACCGTTTTGCCGGGCCACACACCATCGAAACTGCTGAACGCAAGGCCTGGACGGCCGTCAGCTTTCGCGCCTCCACGCTGGAATTGGGTCGCATCATGACGCCGGACAGCGACACCTATGGCATTCGATTCATCGGAAAAGCTCTCCCTCTTGGCGGCGGACTTCCTGTGCTTGATGGCGAAGGCAGTATCGTGGCTGGCATCGGAATTTCCGGCGCGCCGGGGCCAGATGCAGACGAACTCTGCGCTCAAGATGGCATCGACGCCATTGCCGATGACATCGCATTTTAAGGACAGCGCTCATGGTATTGCCGGTCATATCAGAAGACATTTCGGAAGACGAAATCGAAGAGATGATGACAAACGCCTGCGATGCGGCGAACTTTCTCAAAGCGATCAGCCACGAGGGTCGATTGATGATCCTGTGCCACCTTGCAACGGGCGAGAAATCGGTCACCGAGCTTGAACGCCTGCTCTCTGCGCGTCAGGCAGCGGTCTCGCAGCAATTGTCGCGTCTGAGACTGGAAGGCCTTGTTCAACCAAGACGCGAAGGCAAAGTCATCTATTATTCGCTTGCCGACAAACGGGCCACGCGCATCCTCGATCTGGTTTACGACATGTTCTGCGCCACGCCCAAAAGCGCGCGTTAGCATTTGTTCGCCGGTAAGAAAGCAAAGGAAAATTAATCTGTTCGACGCCATAAGTGAACCGATTCTAGCCGCAAGCATTGGCCTATTTGGCGGTGTGCTCTTGGGGCTTGCGGCCCGCATCGGGCGGTTTTGCTCGCTTGGCGCGATTGAAGACACGCTTCACGGTGGCTCACGAAAGCGCCTTGCGATGTGGGGCATCGCCATAGGCATTGCGGTCATTGGCGTGTTTGGATTGGCCGCCCTCGGCGGGATCGAAATCAACGCCACATTTTATCACACCCAACCCTTTAGCCCGCTTCTAATTGTTTTCGGCGGGCTTCTCTTTGGTTACGGCATGGCGATTGCCGGAAATTGCGGGTTCGGCGCTCTGGCGCGTTTGGGTGGCGGCGACTTGCGATCCTTCGTGATCGTGCTCGTTCTTGGAATATGTGCGTACGTCACGCTCTCCGGGCCCCTCGCCAGTCTACGGGTTGCCGCTCTGAATGCGACGGCGATTGATCTCCCGACCGGCGGTTTTTCGAAACTCTTTCAGATGATTGGCATTCCCCCGCTCGCAACAGGCATTGGCATTGGCGTCGGTATGCTGGCCCTATCGCTTTGCCAAGGCGACCTCAGAAGCGACCGCTCAGCACTGTTCTGGGCAACGGTTGTCGGTGTGTCCATCGTCAGCGGATGGGCCGGGACGGCCTGGATTGCACGCGACGGATTCGAGGCGCTTCCGGTTGTGTCGCACACTTATTCCGCGCCGGTTGGCGAGAGCATTATCTGGGTCATGACGGCCAGTGGCGGCGGACTTAGTTTTGGAGTTGGCTCTGTCGTTGGCGTCGTGCTTGGCGCGTGTCTTGGCTCATTTTCAAAGGGGCAATTTCGCTGGGAAGCCTGCGAAGACCCCCGCGAGTTGCGCCGACAAATCGGAGGCGCGGCACTGATGGGTGTCGGCGCTGTTCTGGCTGTTGGGTGCACAATCGGCCAAGGCATCTCAGCGTTTTCAGTGCTTGCCTATAGCGTCCCTTTCGCAATCGTTTCGATATTGCTCGGCGCAATGCT
>CALLWO010000222.1 GCA_938016355.1 uncultured Boseongicola sp.
AGTTTTTCCTCGTCGCCTTCAACCCCGTGGCAAGACGCGCAGCCACCGGCCCAGTACACGGCCTCTCCGCGGCTGGCATCGCCTTCCAGCGACGCAAAAGTGGCAGGATCGACCATGCCCGGACGTGTGATGAAAAGCCCGATCGCCGCGCCCAAAACGCCCGCAGCCAAAAGCCAGATCGCGACTTTTCTCATGGTCACCCCTTTGATCTCTAGGCGCGCCTGAACTGGCACGCCCGGAAATCAGGTCTTAGTTGCGTGGCTGTTGGTATTTCTCGTGGCAGGCACCGCAAGCCCCGCCAACCGGACCAAGGGCCGGTCCAAGGGCGGCTTGCCCGTCGCCAGCGACCGCTGCAAGCGCGGCTGCTGCTTCGGCCAACTGACCACCAATGGCGGCTGCCGTTGAGCCAGCCTCGAAAATCGCAGGCAAGGCGCGTGTTTCGTCACCAAGCTCAGCCGTTGTGGTGCCCGGCACCCAATAGCTTCGCTGGTTCAATGTCGAAAGCGCGGCGAGGTTGTTGGCCGCTGCTTGCGCCGCATCGGCGTCATACTCGACTTTGCCGCGCGCCATTCCGCCAATAATTCCAAGGTTATGCGCGTAAAGCTGCATGTGGGATTGGCGCGCTTTCACGGCTGGGTTGCCGCCATGGCCGCCCGCAAATACCGGCGCAGCACTCAAAGATAGCGCGGCAACAACCATAAGAGTTTTTGAAATCGACATCGTGTGGACACTCCGTTCTTGAACAAGGGACTCCCGTGAAACGATAAGGCGTCTGCGACAAAAGGAAACAGTGTAAATTTGCACGGACCCTGCGGATTGGCGCACATTTCTGTGAAGTCGCTGACATTTTTGCGCGTCAGAGGCGCCTAAAACTGAAAGCCGACGGAAAGATCCACCGCATAATCATCCCGGCTTGCCCCATCGAGCCCGCCGCTGACAAACAGTCCGCTTCCGGTGTCAATCTCGGCACCTATCCCGAACCGCGGGTCACCATTTTCCCCAACACGTTCAAAGCGTTGACTGCCCGAAACGCCCAGGGTCAACGCCTCGTTCACTGCCAGCCCGAGCGAGATCTGTCCAACGCTATACCCGCCGTCGTCGCTGGCGCGCACAACGTCCAGTGTCGCGACGGTGGGCCCGCGCGACACTTCGGTGCCAAGGCGAAAGCGTTCGTCGCGCCCATCGGATTCCAGACCACCGTAAACCACAATGCGATCTGCGGGCTGCATATCCTCTAGATCAAAACGTCCGGCTATCCCGACAATGTCATCGTCTCGCCCGTCAAGCGTATGGAACGATGACCCGATCTGAAATCCGCCGTGATCCCCGATAATTCGCACGCCGCCGCCAAGAGTGTGATCAAGGGCTGCTTCGGCGGCCAAAGGGCGCAACGCATCCTCGGCGGCAAACCGGCTGCGCGCGGGCATTGGGCCAATGTCCATGATCGAACGCGGGCGTCCGACATCAATTGATCCAAACGGGAGGGCAAGCCCGGCGCTGGCATAGGTCGCCTCGCGCGCGCCAGAATTCGTCACGCCAATTTCGATCCGACCCGTCAACGCCGCACCGCCAAAGCGGAACGTGCCCTGCGCGCGTGCGTCTTTTTGGGTGATCTCTAAAGCGGCGTCTCGTGACACGTCGAACGATCCCTGAAACGAAAGCGGTTCAGAAACAGCCGGAGCGGCCAGAAACAGACAAGAGATAGCAAGGGCAATGCGCAAAATGCACCACGTCGATCTGCCCCACGCAAACGACGCTAATCGGCAAGTGTTACGAAGTTGAGTCCAAGAGCGTTAAAAGTGAGGGCGGTGCGCAAATGTGTGGCCTGTTCGCCGCAAAACAAAGCGGTTTGTTGCCTAGGTGAACCGAACTTTGCCGATATAGGGCAGGTTTCGGTTCCGTTGTGCGTAGTCAATTCCGTAACCGACGACAAATTCGTCCGGGATCTCGAATCCGGTCCAGGTTGCTTTGATCTCGGTTTCGCGCCGCGTGGGCTTATCAAGAAGCGCGATCGTTTCCAGCCGCTTAGGCTTTCGCGTCTTCAAAAGTTCGGTGACATGGCTCAGCGTAAAGCCGGTGTCGACAATGTCTTCCACGACCAGCACATCGCGCCCGGCAATCTCGCCGCGCAGGTCTTTGAGGATACGCACTTCGCGGCTTGATTCCATGCTGTCGCCGTAAGAGCTCGCTTCAAGGAAATCGACCTCCACGTTCATATCCAACTCGCGCACAAGGTCGGCAATGAACACAAACGATCCGCGCAAAAGCCCGACAACCACAAGCTTTTCGGCGTCTGAAAACGTGTCCTTGATCTCGCGACTAAGTTCTTCGAT
Organism: uncultured Boseongicola sp.; assembly: GCA_938016355.1. Classification (GTDB taxonomy): domain Bacteria; phylum Pseudomonadota; class Alphaproteobacteria; order Rhodobacterales; family Rhodobacteraceae; genus CALLWO01. Next base: position 2,334 of record CALLWO010000222.1, read on the forward strand.
ACGCGCCGCAATGGATTTGGCCGAAATCATCTGGTCGATCACATATGGCTGCGTCACAGACACGCTCCCTCTTGACTGTCCCGTCCGTCTCTACACTTAAGGGGGCAACGATTTCCAGCACGAAGGCACGCATGCCAAAACACTCTGAAACCCGGCCCCTGCCATATAGCGCCGAGCAAATGTACGATCTGGTTGCTGATGTCGCGCATTACCCCGAGTTTTTGCCATGGACGGCGGCGGCCCGTGTGCGTTCCGTGGAAGACCAAGGCGACCACAAGATCATGCTCGCGGACCTCGTCATTTCGTTCAAGGTGTTTCGCGAGCGCTTCGGAAGCCGGGTGACGCTTTGGCCCGAGATCAAGAAAATCGACACCGAATATCTCGACGGACCGTTCAAATATCTCGTTTCGACATGGACATTTGAGAACACGGAAACCGGCTCGAACGTGCATTTCGAAGTCGATTTCGAATTTCGCAACCGTCTTCTGCAATCCACCGCCACGCTCTTTTTCAATGAAGCGATGCAACGCGTGGTGCGCGCGTTTGAAGCCCGCGCGAAGGAGCTTCATGGATGAC